>DAOUMC010000026.1:0-66031 GCA_034413595.1 Dehalococcoidales bacterium
GGGCCAATCAATCATCGACCGATGAATAATTGCCTGTTGAAGATAGAATAGGGAAACAAGGGGATAAGGGAGATGTGGCGACCAGAGTTCAGGCGCTTGCCGCAGATTGTAGCCGGCATCATTAGCAAGTCGGGGACAATAATACGGCGTGCAACAAAGAAGTTCACCGTGGTGCAGCAGCCAAGGTTCCGGCGTCCCCTGCTGATTTCATCCGGCATTATGGGCATCACGGCCATCATAGCGCTCGGCTTCATCGGCCTTTTTAATTACATGCCGGATACCTCTGTCCCCTTCCCCTATGTCCCGCCTCCTGAAGGTGACATGGGTGGCTACATGGTATCGACTGTCAACGATTTAACCACGGCCTTTCAGGCCCACTATACTACCCCATTTGTTCCCGAGGATTTCGTGGGGCAAAGCTTTATGATTAAAGATGTTATAATACCCGCCAGAGGATTGACAACAAAGTGGGTTGAGTTTTATGGCCAAGGGGGGGAATTATTGGGGTCTGGGACCATGACCTACCTCATAGCCGGTCTTATCGAGTTTATACCTGAAAACCCTTCCAGGTGGCAGAAGCTCAAAGCAGACGATGTAGTAGATATTATAGGTGTCTGCGCTGGCACATTACAGGGATATAATAACATAATTGTCTTTAGAAATTGTCGGTTTCTGCCTGCTGGTGTAGCTCCCTTACCACTTCCTGGAGGACCGGCTCCAGTGACTGGCTACTAGACCGGTTACCAAACCGCCCAATAAATTAAAGGTATGAGGTTTATCAGTGAAGGTTGAATAAAACTAAGATATATGGTGATTATGCCGACATATTAAGTATAATTGAACATACTATTATTGAACCTTTGATAAAATACCCTGTGAAAATTGCAGATTAAACAGGCACAATAACATACAAATTTTGCGCTTTAGGAGTATAACGAGAAGCAGTGTAGCTCCCGGTACATACGCGCCGTACATCTTAAGGAAGAAGTCTGGAGCAAGACGAGAGCAGTACTAGAGAATCCGGACATTGTGTTGAGTCAGCTCTCCGAGGCAACAGATATGGGCAACCTTGAAGCAATGGAAACCGAGATTGCGGAATTGGAAGAAAACATAAGAGACTATGACCGACGCAAGAGCAACCTGCTACAGGCAATCGAATGGGGCGAATTCGAAAAAGATGAAATCCTTGACCGATTAAATACCCTTAGGGGGCTGTATCACCAAGACGAGACAAAACTGCAAGACTTGCTCAGGACCAGGAACAACATCACTAACCTCGCCGAGGCTAAAATCAGGTTAGGCCAGCTCTATGACCGGGTAATGGACAACCTGCATAATGCCACACCGGAGATAATAAGGCTAGCTCTAGATGCGCTGGACATTAAGGTTTACGCCAGTACTGAGCGGGTAGAAATTCGCGGTGTGATTCCGTTAGCTTTACCTACCATTGAACAAACATCGGCATGATGACGTGGATGTAATTATCAACCCCTACCGGCCGGAAGACCCCGGGGCTTGAGGGGCTGGTGACCTCCAAGGCGACCTGCGGTTCGTGCAGGACGCTGAGGACATCGGTGAGATATTTGCCATTGAAGGCAATCTTTGCCTCCTGCCCCTGAATGATGGCGTCAACCTCGCCGACATCTTCACCTATTTCTTCGGACTTGGCGGAAATAGAGAGTCTGCCTGGCTCCTTATCGCCATCAGGAGCAACCATCAAACGGACGATGCCGCTGCCATCACGGGCGAAGATGGAGGCTGTCTTGGTTGCTCTTAAAAATTGAGCTACATCAACCACAGCCCGGGTGTTGTAGCTCTGAGGAATAAGCTGGGCATACTGAGGGAAGGTGCCCTGTACCAGCTGGGAGACCAGCTCGGTATCCTTCAGACGGAACAGGACCTGACTTTTGCTGGCGTTTACTCTGATTTCAATGTTCTCCTCTTGCTCAGTGGCTAACCGGCTTAGCTCAGCCAGGGTCTTGGCTGGTACTATAGCCGTAATCTTCTGGCCGGCCGGAGCCGCCAGAGGCAGCTTGTACACCGCCAGCCTGAAGCCATCGGCGGCGGCCAGTGTCAGCAGGTCGCCTTCGAAATCGGCGTTAACTCCGGTCAGCACCGGCCGGGACTCATCAACGGCGGCAGCAAAGACTATATGTCCAACACCTTGTCGGAGGGCCTCCGCCTCCACGCTGGTGGTAATACCACCTTCAATCTTTGGTATCGGCGGGAAGTCCTTGGCATCAACACCGCTGATTCTGGCCTCAAAGCGGGCACATTTCAATTCCAGGACCTTGGCCTTGGGTGACAGGTTCATGGCTATCGTTTCGGGTTCTCGGCTACCTTTTTTCCCCACACTTTCACTCGGCAGAGAGGCGACGAATTCGGCCAGCAGCCGGGCGGGCACGGTAATCTCTCCCTCGTCTTCAACCTTTGCCCCCACCCAGCAGCTAATAGCCAGCTCCAGATTGGTGGCCACCAGCTTGAGGCGTCCCTGGTCTGTAGCCAGGAGGACATTGTTGGTTATGGGCAGCGTTGTTCTGGTAGCGGCAGCCCGCCCAACGATGTTAAGCCCCCGGTTCAGGTTCTCCTGAAGACATGTTAGTTTCATTTTCCACCCCCGATAGCTCTGTGGTGTAGTATATACCAATAGCCGTTGATACTCAAGTCAGCTGGCCGGTAAATCACCTGATATTTTGTCTTCTAGCAGTTTCTTGAGCAGCGGGAACGTCTTCTTGGCCGCCCTCCCGCGATGGCTTATCCTGTTTTTTGCTTCAAGGGGTAGTTCAGCCATCGTCTTGCCTAACCGGGGAAGATAGAAGACAGGGTCGTAGCCGAAGCCCATCTCCCCTCTGGGCTCGCAGGTGATGAGACCTGAGCAACGGCCGCAGAACAGGTTGACCTGTCCATCAGGTATGGCTACGGCGATAACGCAGCGGAATCTTGCCTTACGCTTGCGCCACGAGACATCCTTAAGCCGGGCTAGGAGGCGATTAATCCGCTCATCATCAGAGGCATTAGCACCGGCGTAGCGGGCTGATAGCACACCCGGCTCACCACCCAGAACGTCAACCTCAAGGCCGGAATCATCGGCCAGGGTAAGGAGCTGACTCCGGGCGGCCAGGGTGGTGGCCTTGAGTCTGGCGTTCTCTTCCAGGGTGGCGCCGACCTCATCCACCTCGGTGCTGATATCCAAATCGGACAGGGTAACCAGCTCGTAGGGTAACTCCCGGAACAGGCTGATGAGCTCTCTTAGCTTTGCCCTGTTACCCGTCGCCAGGAGGAGCTTAGGCATAACTCTATTCCTCTGAAGGCTTAAACCTGCCCTTGAGCTTTTCCATCACCTCGGGCATGGTGGTGTATTCCATTTCCTCCAGAGGCAGACGATGAGGTTCAAAAGGCCCGTGGCGGCGCATAAAATCCGCCGCCAGGCTGGCCTGATGGCGGGCGTTGTCAAAAGCCGGGTCGGCAAACATATCGCGGGGCCCTATAAGTCTGCCCTGGGCCAGTTGAAAGCCAAGGGCTACTACCCGGGGTGGGCCATCAAAGCGGGAAGGGGTGCTGTCCTCTATAGATACCGGCATAAGGGGACCATGGTGGGAACCCCGCATCCAGCCCTCAACCAGAGTGGGTGAAGTGAATGGTTCCAGAATCTCGCCCACTGCCGGGAATATGCCCTGGGCGCGGACGATGCAGACCGGGTCATCCTTGCCCACGTAGCGGCCGGCGATTAAAGCCAGACGCTGGGTTGAGGAAACGGCGGCTATCTCTCCGGTATCCCGGTGGTAGACGGCCTTCACAGCGTAGCGTGACGGGGCGCCGATGAAGACCAGGAGGTCATAAATCTCCCCCGGGGCGTTAAAGGTTATCTCGGTGTGCTCTTTGAGGTCGTGGACTTCAAAGGAGAAGCCATTATGCATATTTGAGGCAATCACCAGCCCGATGGTGTTGAACGGGTCGGCAAATATCTTATACAGCGGCAGATTCCAGGCCCCGGAGGATGTTTTATCGGCCATAAAGATGATAACCGGTTCGGAGGGGCGTTCCTCGATCTCCATCTCAGCCAGCCCCGGGCCCATCCCCCTGATGTTGCCTGCGAAGGCGTCGGACAAAAGGTCTTGGCCGGCACCGTAGAGCTTCAACTTCTTGGCGACCTCGGTGCAACTGACAAAGGTATTCCAGGCCAGCTCATGGATTTTCTTGTTGTTTACCCCGAGTGCGTGGGTCATGATTAGCTGGGCATCGTCGCCACACTTGGTTACGTGGAAGTCAGTCAGCAGCCCGTCTGCCCTGGCTCTCTCAAGGTATTCACAGGCCTGGGCCAGGACATCGGGGTGAGACTCGCTGTGACCGACATAACCGCCAATATCAGCCTTTATTACGCTCAGTGTAATCTTCATAACCCCCTCCTTGTCTTGTTTTATCTAATAGTCAATTCCCCGGCGTGCCTTTATGCCCCGGGAAAAGGGGTGTTTTATCATCAGCATTTCAGTGACCAGGTCGGCAATCTGGACCAGCCTGGGCTCGGCGTAGCGGCCGGTGAGGATAAGCTCCACACCCTTGGGCTTTTCATTGATAAGTTTAATCACGTCGTCTGCCTCGATGAGTCTGTAATTCAGGGCGATATTTACTTCGTCCAGTATTACCAGGTCGTATTTGCCGCTAGCCACGGCCTCTGTAGCGGCGGCCAAGGCTGACTTGGCCTGTTCTTTATCCTCCGCGGTGACGTTGTCCTTGTCCACCCAGCCCCTTTGCCCAAAGCTGACCAGGGTGATGTTGTCCAGCTTGGACAGGGCTTCTGCCTCACCGTGAACATAGTCCTTGCCCTTCATAAAAAAGACGATGAACACCTTTAAGCCGTGACCGGCGGCTCTGACGGCAGTGCCTATAGCGGCTGTGGTCTTGCCCTTACCCTCGCCGGTGAAGATGGAGACCAGACCCTGTTTGAGCATGATAGATACTGGGTAGCTGATAATAATCCAACCAGCCTAGTTTAGCAACCGATGGCGGTGTGTGTCAAGAAGAGTAGTTTAGTTAGCTACATCAGGCTTGAAATCCCGGCCTTGGACGGGTAGAATAACCACCACTGATGAAAATTCTACGTTTCGCTGCCGATGGCGGGGTCAAATACGGCATACTCAGTGGGGAAGCTATTCAGGCAATCAAAGACAAGCCCTTCAAGCAAATCAAACTATCCGGCCAGAATTTCCGGCTAGACCGGGTCAGGCTGCTGGCGCCGTGCCAGCCGTCCAAGATTGTCGCCACCGGGCTTAACTACAGGAAGCATGCCAAGGAGCTTGATTCGCCGCTGCCCGATACTCCTTTAATCTTTCTGAAACCGCCTACGGCGGTGATAGGACCCGAGGATAACATTGTCTATCCCCCCGCTTCAACCCGGGTCGACTACGAAGGAGAGCTGGCGGTGGTGATAAAGAAGCCGGCGCGGCGGGTGGAGGCCAAAGAGGCAATGGATTATATCCTGGGCTACACCTGCTTTAATGATGTCACTGCCCGTGACCTTCAGGAGCGTGATAAGCAGTGGACCCGAGCCAAGGGCTTTGATACCTTTGCCGCCATCGGTCCCTGGATTGAGACCGAGCTTGACCCGGGCAATCTGGTTGTCGAGACCTGTCTCAATGGCGAGCTGAAACAGCGGGGCAATACCCGAGACCTCATCTATCCGGTCCCGGAACTGGTAAGCTTCATCTCGGACGTGATGACCCTGCTGCCGGGTGACATTGTCGCCACCGGCACCCCCAGCGGTGTTGGCCCGATGTGTCCCGGCGATACCATTGAGGTCAGCATTGAGTCAATCGGCACCCTGCGGAACTCTGTCGTTATAGACGGTGGCTAGTCCAGGCTAGTTACCGCTACTCAGAAAAGACTCTCTGATGTCAGGTCTGGTCAGATAAAGCAGCAGGAGCACGCCAATAGCTGTGCCCACCGGGAAGAAGAAAAGGCCCAATGCCCCGTGAACAATACTCAGGACTCTGCCCCACTCCTTGCCCTTAATAAGCCCGATGCCGCCGGCGATGGCCAGGGCGATAAACATCATCAGCACCATCACGGCTACACCGTAACCGAAGAGGACTCCCGCCAGAGCTGGCCCTGATACGCCGCTTGCGGCACCGGGCAGGATGAAGGTGGCGATGATGCATAAGCCAATAAATGTCCCGAATGCGGTAATGAATTCCCAGACGGCTATCAGTACTAAAAACTCGGGTCTTTTCATTTTCTTTGCCCTACCCTCGCCCCACGGCTGTTTTGAAGTTGAGATTTTTGGTGCCAACAGACTGTACCCCTTCCTACCACAGCCCGGGTATCAGTGCCTTACGCCCCGGGGGATAGTCGGGGAAGTTTTGCCCGTACCAGGCGTGGTGTGAGCGGGCACGAGGCACCAGATTGGCCGCTGTCCATACAGCGAATGCCAGGCCGGGTAATGACCATGTCGCCACCGCCCATCCCGTCCAGATGATAATCTCACCGAGGTAGTTGGGGCAGGATATCCATCGGTAAAGCCCGCCCTGCGGTACCGTGTAACCGGGCTCACCGGGTCGGCACAGACTGCGGAGCGCGTAGTCTGCCCTGAGATTGATAATAAGACCAGTGGCGAATAGCAGCAACCCCGAGATAAACCTTGGGTCCCAGAGCCACTGGCCGCCGTAGCCATCGGAGAAAGTGAATAAATAGCGGCCATTGAGATAGCCGTTTACCGTATTGAACAGAAACCCCAGGCCAACGATAACGAGTGGCATCCGTGTGTTGCCACCGCGCAGCATGAACGGGTAAATGAAAGCCCGGTGTATGTAGTGGGCCTGCCACGCGCCAAGGAAAACCAGCATGGTGATGGTGTTGGTGCTGTTACCCAGAAAGAAGCAGGTGGCGAACACGATGGGTGCCGCCGCCTCCATAACCAGCCAGCCTGCTCTTTTGTTGACGGTGGGCCCCCAGCCGCCGTGGCTGTGACGGCCGTAGGGAGCGGCGAAAAAGAGCAGCGACACAAAGACTGTGGCTGCCAGTATGAACCAGCCTGCCAGCAGGCCGTTGAAAAAAGATTGTTCGGTCACAGTGAGCCTGTTGAGGTTCGGTCGTTTGCTGGCAATTATAACATATGGACAGTTAGATTATTAGTCTTGCGTTAAGTAGAGATAGCGGCTTGACATATTTTCACATCATACGATAATTTAGTCAGGTGTGGTATTAAGACGGCACCGGAGGTGGTGTGATATGACCAAGAATAAAAACGGGCTGGTTACCTGCCAGATCTGCGGGCGGCAGAAGAAACTCAGTGAGGTCAGGCCGGCGGCGCTCATCCGTGAACCCATACTGGAGCTAATTCGGAAGGAACACCCCGACTGGTCTTCAGACGGTTTCATATGCATCCCTGACCTCAACCGCTTCAGGGAGGAGTATGTCCGGGATGTTCTGGCCCGGGGTAAGGGTGAAGTCTCGGTTCTTGAAGAGGAAGTTATGAAGAGTCTGAGAGAGCACGAGCTTGTGTCCAGCAACATCAATGTTGAGTTTGAGCGCAAGCTGACCCTGGGACAGCGTCTATCGGACAGGTTGGCGGCGTATGCCGGAAGCTGGCGCTTCATCGGCATCTTTGGCGCTGCTGTTCTTGTATGGATTGGCATAAACTCAATAGTATTGATACTTAGACCCTTTGACCCGTACCCGTTTATTCTCCTGAACCTGATTCTTTCCTGCATCGCCGCCATCCAGGCCCCCATAATTATGATGAGCCAGAACCGCCTGGAAGCCAAGGACAGGCTGAGGTCGGAGTATGACTACAGGGTTAACCTCAAGGCAGAGCTGGAGATTCGCCAGCTGCATGAGAAGATGGACCACCTGCTGATGACCCAGTGGCAGAGGCTTCTGGAGATACAGGAAATGCAGATGGAGCTCATTGAGGAAATAGGCCGCAAAGCCCCGGGGAAGGGTGGTGGTTAGCTGGGCTATGCACTACTATATCGGCACTTCGGGCTGGCACTATGAGCACTGGCGGGGCTTATTCTATCCCGAGGAGCTGCCCAAGGCCAGGTGGCTTGAGTTTTATGCCAGGCATTTCGCCACTGTTGAGATAAACAGCAGCTTCTACCGCCTGCCCTCGGAGAACGCCTACGCCGGCTGGTATGAAAGCTCTCCGGCTGGTTTCACCTTTGCCGTTAAGGTGAGCCGTTACATTACCCACATCAAGAGGCTGAAAGATACCGGAGAGGCGGTGGACAAGTTTATTAAGCGGGCAAGAGGGCTGAAAGAGAAACTGGGGCCGCTGCTCTACCAGCTGCCGCCCAATATGCACCGCAATGACGAGGTGCTGGAGGCTTTCCTGGCCGCTCTGCCCCGGGGGTTTAAACATGTCTTCGAATTCCGGCACCAGTCCTGGTTTGAGGACGGGGTTCTAGAAACTTTACATAAATATAATGCCGGCTTCTGCGTCTTTGACATGCCTTTTCTTGACTGCCCGGTGGCAGCCACGGCTGATTTCGCCTACATCCGGTTTCACGGCAGCACCGCGCTGTACTCCAGCAACTACTCCGATAAAGAGCTGGCGCACTGGGCGGAGAAGATTAAGGAACTGGCAGGTGGTCTGAAAGCCGCCTATGTCTACTTCAATAACGACGCCGAGGCTTTTGCCATAAAAAACGCCACCACTCTCGGCCATTACCTTAGCTCTTAGTGATGGCTTTGTTTGGAATTTGGCTCAAGGAGCTTCCCTACTTGTGGGCGTCTGAGAGGGGATTAAGGGCGAGGTTGAGTAATCAACCAAAACCGAAGCACCTGACATCTTAGCCGTTGTTATTCACTGCCAGAACCGCTAAAATGGAGTGTTTGGCTCAAGGGCTAGAAAGGCGAGCTAAGATAGATGGCAGATTACGAGCTTCTGGTGGTTGACGTTGACGGCACACTGGTTGATAGGCACGGCACCATCTCTGATGAGGATAAAAAGGCGCTGGCAAGAACGAGAGCCCTTGGGGTAAAGGTGTCGCTGTCCACCGGCCGGATAATCAAAGCCTGCCTCACAATACTGGAACAGCTATCTCTGGATGGCTACCATATCTTCTTTGACGGTGCTCTGGTCAGCAACCCGTCTCAAAGCACCGAGGTCTACAGCCGGCCAATCAAGAAGGAGGTGGTCAGGCAGGCAGTTGACTTCGCCCGGGCGAACAATATCTACCTGGAGCTTTATTCCCGGGACTGCTTCTTTGCCGAGCGCCAGAACTGGTCGGACGAAGTCCACCGCAGGTTCTTCAGGGTGGAGCCGACCTTCGTGGACTTTACCGGCATCTGGGAGCGGGAGCGTATTATCAAGGCCGAGATGGTGGTGCACAACCAGGAGGAAAGAAGGAAGACCGAGCTCTTTCAGGACAGGTTTCGCCCCAGCCTCCGCTTCTCCATCGCCCGCTCCCCGGCCTATCCCGAGATTGACTTTATCAATGTCATCGACCCCGGGGTCTCCAAGGGAGAGGCCCTGAAGGCGCTGGCTTCGTTTTTGGGAGTGCCCATCAGCCGGGTGATAGCCATAGGCGATGGTCTGAATGACATTCCACTGCTGGAAGCCGCCGGGCTGGCGGTGGCTATGGGCAACGCCTTTCCCGAGGTCAAGAAAGTGGCCGACTGTATCACCTTAGACGTTGACCACGGTGGCCTGGCGGCGGCCATTGAGCGGCTTGTATTGTAGAGAACTGGACATTGGGGCTTGGCCTCACCGGCAGCTATGGATGGATGGCTCCCGTCAGTAACCCTGAGTCCCGGAGAACGGCAAGCATCTCCAGGTCAGCGAGTGCTTCATCCTTCAAATTCTCAAGGCCTGGCAGCGAAAATAACGCGCCGTAGCCCTCTGCCAGGAGACGGTAGACCAGAAAGGGCATGGAAGAGTAAATCATCTTGTATTCCGGCCGCTTCAGGTAGGGCATAGACGGGCGCGGTTTGGCCTTGAGGTATTCAACCTTGTTGTGGTCGGGGTGGGTCGGGCGGCACCAGTCTGCGGGGCTGCAGGAGATTACACGGGCGCAGACCAGAGGCCTGGCCTCGTATATGGAACAGGAGCCCCGGACCAGGAACGGGCAGGGAATGACTTGACCTGCGTAAAGGGCCAGCTCGGTTTGAAAGACTGACCGCTCTTCATCTGTCGCCTGCTCTGAGGTGACCTTTTCGTGCAGTATGTTTATATTCCGGAAGCAGTGTTCGATTTTCAGTATCCGACTTTGCCAGATGGGGAACGCCCGGATGAAGTGTTCCAGCGCACCCTCGTTATGATAAAGATAGTAGACAATGCCCTCACAGTCCTGCAGTGACGCCGTCACAAACAGGTGGCAGCAGCAGGAGCAGCCCTGGGAGCAGGAGATGGTCTTGCCCCTGGCGGCAACTTCTTGCCTGAGTTCATCCTCCATTTCCCTTGTGAGTTTTTTCTTGAACTCCAAGTAGTCGACACAGAAGGCTTCTCTCAGTCTCCCCAGAGGGCCTTTATAGGCCACGGTGCGGTTGATGCTGAAGCAGTCCGGCTGGTTAACCGACAGGCCGCAGCACTTTTTAAACTTTTTGCCGCTGCCGCAGGGGCAGGGGTCGTTTCTGCCGACCCGGATTTTTGAAGGCATGGTTTTCTTTACTCTCGGCAATTATACGCCGAGGCGTGGCTTAAGGCAAAACGAGGCTTGAGTAAAAGATGAAGTATTATAAATATTATTTATCTTGACTTAATAAATTATTTATGGTAGTATCTAAGAAATATTATCAGGGAGGTTTTCAGAATGACAAATGGTAATAAACAGATGTGGACAGAACTGGGTATAGACCTAGAACGGCACGACCAGCTACTTAATTCATTGTCACCCATCTATCAGGAGGTCTATCTGGCGCAAAAGGATAGACCTGAGGGTATGGGATTTTTTGACTTCGTTGTCGGCGATATCCATGGTATCAGAGTGCGCGAATTAAGACAACACGCCATTGAAGGCGGGAAGGTGGTGGCTACCTACTGCGTCTTTGTGCCTGAAGAGCTTGTCTGGGCCGCCGGCGGTATCCAGGTCGGCCTCTGTGCCGGGACACAGTTTTCGGTGCCCGTCGCCGAAGAAGTCCTGCCTCGCAACACCTGTGCCCTCATCAAGTCCTCTTTCGGCTTCAAGCTGGGACGTCTCTGCCCCTATGTTCAGACAAGCCATCTGATTGTCGGGGAGACTACCTGCGACGGCAAGAAAAAGATGTTCGAGATTTTGAGTGAGTACCAGCCGGTCTATGTTATGGAGGTGCCCAATAAGAAGAACGAATGCAGCCGTGAGTTGTGGCTGAACGAGGTCAAGGCTTTCAAGAAGGTAATTGAAAATTTGACCGGTAACGAGATTACGGCAGAAAAACTTAGCCAGGCAACCAGGATGGTCAACGACCGACGCCGTGCTCTGAAGCGCTTATATGAGCTGCGTAAAGCCATTCCGGTGCCTATAAGCGGCAAAGACGCCCTGCTGGTAACCCAGGTGTCTTTTTATGATGACCCTGTCCGTTCTGCCAGCCAGATAAATGCCCTGTGCGATGAGCTTGAGAAGCGTGTTGCCAGTGGGACAGGCGTCTTTCCTGCCGACGCGCCCCGTGTCATGATTTCGGGCAGTCCAATGGCTATCCCAAACTGGAAGCTGCATCACATAATAGAGTCAGCGGGAGCTGCCATCGTATGTGAGGAGTCATGCACCGGAACGCGCTTCTTTGATGAGCTAGTGCCGGAGACTGATGGCACTGTGGAGGAGCAGGTCAAGGCTATTGCCGAGCGTTACATGAACATTCATTGTGCCTGCTTTACTCCTAACGAAGAGCGCCTGGAAGACATCATTAGATTGGCCAGGGAGTATAAAGTTGATGGCGTAGTGCATTACAACCTTCAGTTCTGCGGTACCTACTCAACTGAAGCGGTGAAGGTAGAAAAGCTATTGGAAGAAGAAGGTGTCCCACTACTCCGCATTGAGACCGACTACAGTAATGAGGACGCAGGGCAGCTCAGGACCAGGGTCGATGCCTTCTTAGAGGTAATACGTAAGTGATTTCGGTCGGGCTTGATGTTGGTTCAAGAACTATCGCACTGATGGTTCTGAACGGTGCCGCTCCGGACTCCAGAGTTGTTGACACGGGAGTCAGGCCGCTTCAGCGGTGCCAGCAACTTTTAAATGACGTGAGCTACCAACATCTAACGGTGACCGGTTATGGTCGTTACCTGGTGGCTCCGGCATTAGATGGTGAAGTGGTTTCTGAGATTAGTGCCTATGCCAGCGGCGCCAGATACCTTTATCCGGATTGCCGGACTGTCATTGACATCGGCGGTCAGGACAGCAAAGTAATCTCACTATCCGACTCCGGAACCGTGTTCAAGTTTGAGATGAACGACCGCTGCGCCGCCGGCACCGGCAGGTTTCTGGAATTGATGGCCGATACACTTGAAGTTACCATTGAGGAATTTGGTGAGCTTGCCCTGAAGGCCACTAAAACCGTCAGCCTAAACAGCCTGTGTACCGTTTTTGCCGAGTCGGAGGTAGTTTCCCTTATCGCCAGAGGCGAGGAAAGCAGTGCCATTGCCCTGGCTCTGCACGAAACAATTACTACCCGTATCGCCAACATGGCCAGGCGCATAGGTATCAGAGAGAAGGTTGTTCTGGCCGGGGGAGTGGCTATGAATAGATGTATCCAGACGTTGCTCGGCCGGAAGCTCGGCGTTGGCCTCGTTATCCCTGAAGAGCCACAAACCGTGGGTGCACTGGGTGCGGCACTACTGACAAAGGCCGGAGCAAAGGAACAGAGAGCGGTTTAGGGCAAAAGTTTGGATTGTTTTGGTGTTATGAGGAGGGTTGTGGTGTTAATGCTGAAGAGTCGGCCTTTGTGGAGTGAATACGTTTTACCAAATGTTCGATGTTCATAAATGTAGCTCAATAATATCCCCGTCCTCAAGGACATGGTCTCTTCTGACCATTATGCCTTCATGCTTGCCCGAGCCCCAGATGCGGGCGTACTTCATCTTGGCAATAAAGTCCTTGTGAACCGAAGCCGCCGCATCCTGGAGCGTGCTGCCTCGGGGCAGCACGATGGGTTCGATGAGTTCTGCCTTCTGCCCCGGAGTCTTGGTGTAGACCCGTATTATATCCAGCATCTGGTAGATTTTGAGCTTGAGTTCTTCAAGCCCTTTGCCATCTCTGGCCGAGATGGCAACTACGGGCGGCCTCTCTTTATAATTGTCCAGGAGAAGCTCGTAGTTCTGACCGTTGGTGTCCAGGTCAAGCTTGTTGCTGACAATCAGCGCCTTCTTGTGCCATATCGCGGCATCCTCTGATTCTGGGCCATCATCTGCATCGCCGATTACTATCCTCATTTTCCTTAGCTGCCCCATAATCGCTTCCATCTGTGGTAGCGGGTTTTGGCTCAGGTCAACCATTAGCAGCAGGGCGTCAGTCCGCCTGAGCAGGGGCGGCAGCCACCACTGGATGGCCTGGGGCACCAGGGGTGGGGTATCAATCACCTGTATCTTGATGTCCTCAAACTCCATCATCCCGGGTGTGGCGCTGTGGGTCGTCAGGGGGTATTCGGCCACGGCGGGGGAAGCGTTGGTGATGGTGGCCACCAGCTGGGACTTTCCTGAGTTGGGCAGCCCGACGATGGCTATCTGGGCGGCTCCCTCCCTTTCAATCATCAGGGACAGGCGCTGGGTGCCGGACTTCCTGGTCAGCTGCTGGGTCAGCCTGGCAATGCGGCCTCTCAGCTCGGCCCGCAGGTGGTCGGTGCCCTTGTGCTTGGGCATGATGGCCAGCATCTCTTCCAGGGCGGCTATCTTTTTCGCCGGGCTCTTGGCCTGGCGAAAGGTCTTCTCGGCGTCAAAGTACTGCGGCGGCAGATTGGCGGGCATGCTTTACAGTTGCTCCTTTATCTTCCGGGCCAGGCCCTGGCTCATACCCTTTGCTTGGGCCAGCTCTTCAAAGGAAGACTCCTGGATTGCCTGGACAGAGCCAAACTTCTTCAGCAGACTTCTTTTTCGCTTGGGGCCGATACCGGGAATGGCGTCAAGCTCTGAGACAAAGGTTGCCCTTTTCCTGAGCTTCTGGTGATAGCCCAGGGCGAAGCGATGTGCCTCGTCCCTCAGTCGCTGGAGGAGCTGAAGTCCCGGTGAGCTCAGGGATAGGCTAATCGGCTCTGCCCTATCGGGGATGAAAATCTCTTCCTTTTCCTTGGCCAGGCCGGCGACCGGCACTGAATTTATTCCAAGGTCATGCATCGCCTCAAGCACTGCATTGAGCTGACCCTTACCGCCGTCTACCAGGACAAGGTCGGGTGGGATTGCCCAGCTATCGGTGGCTTCCTTGCCGTGCCCGAACCGCCTCCGGATGACTTCCCCGAGCATGGCGTAGTCGTCGGCGGCGGGTACGGTCTTTATTCTGAATCGCCGGTAGTGTTTCTGCCTGGGCTTGCCCTGCTCGAAGACGACCATACTGCCCACGGCCGCCTGCCCCTGTAGGTCCGAGATGTCGTAGCCCTCCATCCGCAGAGGTATTCTGGGCAGCCCTAGCTCTCTTTTTATCTCCTTCAGGGCGGCCTTGAGCGCCGCCGGAGAAGACAGCTGCTTGGCCTTTATACGTTCAAACCCCTGGGTGGCGTTGTCGGCAACGGTGTCAACCAGGCGCTTCTTGTCCCCCTTTCTGGGCACCTGAATATGGACTTTGCTCCCCTTCCTGTTCTGAAGCCAGCTTTCAATAACCGGCCTGTCCTCCACCGGGTGCTGGAGCAGTATCAGCGCCGGTATATAGGTGGCCGAGGCATAGAACTGCTTGACGAAGCTGGTCATGACTTGCGCCGGCTCCTCGGAGCGAGTCCCTTGAAGGGTGAAACCCTCCCGCCCGATGAGCTTACCGCCGCGGATGAAGAAGACCTGGACATAGGCCTGGTCTCTGTCCTGGGCAAAGGCGATGACGTCCTGCTCGCCCCTCACCGTGCTGGCCATCCTCTGCCACCTGACGACCTCTTTGACCGCCTGAATCTGGTCTCTGAGCCGGGCGGCCTTCTCGTAGTCCATCGCCTGGGCGGCCAGCTTCATCTTGTTTACCAGCTGCCTGACCACCGCTTCCTGCCTGCCTTCAAGGAAGAGTATGAGCTGTTTTATCACCTCGGCGTATTCCTCTCGGCCGATGGCCTTGATGCAGGGCGCCGGACAGTTGAGGAGGTCGTATTCCAGACAGGCCCGGGGCAGAGGGCGGGTGAGGTCTTTGCTGCACGGGCGGAAGGGAAAGATGTCCTTGATTACCTTCATCGCCTGGCGAATGGAGTGGGCGCTGGCGAAGGGGCCGAAGTAGCGGCTGCCGTTGGCCTCCAGGCGGCGGGTAATCTGCACCCTGGGCCAGTCCTCCTTAAGGTCTATCTTGAGGTAGGGGAAGTTCTTGTCGTCCTTGAGTCGGACGTTAAAGTAGGGGTGGTGTCTCTTTATCAGGTTGAGCTCCAGCACCAGGGCTTCTTCTTCGGAGCCGGTGACATAGAAGTCAACGTCAGCCACTCTGGACACCATTCTTTGCAGCTTTGGCGGCAGTCTCTGCCCCGAGCCAAAGTAAGACCTTACCCGGTGCTTGAGGCTGGCCGCCTTGCCGACATAAAGTATGGTGCCCTGGGCGTCCTTCATGAGGTAGACGCCGGGGTTTTCCGGTAGCTTCTTTACCTGCTCTATAACCTGATTGCCAGACATTGTTCTCCTCATATATTTTAACACAGCCCTTATGGCCGGCAAAGCAGGTGAAATCCCTCTCAGTCTCCCTTTCGTAAAGGGAGAAGCTCCCCCTTTGAAAAAGGGGGATTGAGGGGGATTTAACGAGTGTGTTTGAAAAAAACGATATGGGGTGATAGGTTATATATAATGGGCTCTATGAAGAACGGCGACGGCGTAGCCCGGTTCCTGGTGGAGAATATCGCCCTGCTGCCCAGAGGGAGGGCTCTGGATGTGGCCATGGGCAGGGGCAGAAATGCCGTCTATCTGGCCCAGATGGGCTACCAGGTTGAGGGCGTTGATATATCGCCGGAGCGGGTAAATGGTGCCCTGGGGCTGGCACAGGAGAAGGGCGTCGTCATCAAGGCAACAGTGGCTGACCTGGAGGCCGACTTCCGTATTGATAAGGGCGTCTATGATGTTATCATCTGCTTTAACTATCTCTATCGCCCCCTGATACCGGAGATTAGGGACGGCCTAAGACGGGGTGGCCTGGTGGTCTACGAGACCTATCTGGTTGACCAGGCCCGGTGGGGGAAGCCGGAGAACCCGGAGCACCTGCTAGAGCACAACGAGCTTCTGGGATTCTTCCGTGGTTTCCGGTGTCTTCGCTACCGCGAGGGGGTTCTGGCCCCACAGCAGGCTATGGCCGGTATCATCGCCCAGAAGGTTTAAGTCTTTGCCTAGTTATGTTAAAATAGGCTGTCAACTATCCAGTAGCCCGGGGGTACCATGAAGCAGGACATAGAGAGCTTTTTGAACTATCTCAGAGTTGAGAAGGGCTTTTCGGAAAATACCAGGTTTGCCTATAAGAATGACCTGTTACAGCTGGCTGATTTTGCCGAGGCGGAAGCGGCCAAACGGGGCGTTGTGCCGGCCTGTTACAGCTTCAGCCGGCAGGACATGCTGGGTTACCTTCTTAACCTGAAGGAGAGGAATTACGCCGCCACCACTGTCGCCCGCAAAGTGGCGGCGGCCAAGTCCTTCTTCGGCTTTATGGTGGCCGAAGGCAAACTCAAAAAGAACCCCACCGAGAACATCTCCTCGCCCAAGGTAGGTAAAGCCCTGCCTGATGCCATCTCCATCAGCCAGGTGCGTCAGCTAATCAGCCAGCCGGCCGGGTTATCAACCCCGGAAGCCAAGAGGGACAGGGCCATGCTGGAGCTCCTCTATGCCAGTGGCATGAGGGCCAGTGAGCTGGTTGCCCTTAATCTGGGTGATGTTGACACCAGCGGTCACTCCGTCCGCTGTTTTGGCAAGGGGCACAAGGAGCGCCTTATCCCCATCTACCCCCAGGCGGCAAAGGTGGTGGAAGAGTATATTACTCAGGTCAGGTCTCGGTTCGTTCACGGTGATGCCGAGCCTGCCCTGTTTGTTAACCAGCGCGGCGAGCGGCTTACCCGCCAGGGCTTGTGGCAGATACTGAAGGCCTACGCCAAGTCCGCCGGGCTGGGCAAGGAGGTCACTCCACACACTCTGAGGCACAGCTTTGCCACCCATATGCTGAGCGGCGGGGCCGACCTCCGGTCGGTGCAGGAACTGCTGGGGCATGCCAACATCTCAACGACGCAGGTTTACACCCACCTGACCTCAGAGCATGTCCGGCGTACCTACGAGAAAGCCCACCCCAGGGCTAAGGAACAAGAACAGGCCAAATAAACAAAGGGAGGCACTGGATGCCTAAATCGCGGCGCCACAGAGGCAAGCACACGCTGCCCGGCAAGAAGAAAAAGAGCCGGCACAGCCTTGAAGCTATAGCCTTGCCACAGAAAGAGGCTGCCCCGATTAAGGAGCCGGTTGTGGCCCGACCTGAGGTGGCTACACCGCTACCAAACATAAACATATCTGCACCAAACACGCCTGCTCCGGCGTCAACCGTTGTTAAGCCCCCGGGGCTGCTGTCTGAGCTGCGGAGAATTGGCATTCTGGCGGGGATAATTTTGGCCGCCCTGATACTGCTGGCACTGTTCTGGCACTAGACCTCCCCCGGGAATTCGTATGGACCTTGAAGAGGCAAGAGCCAGGCTGATAGAGCATCTGAGCATTGATATTGGTGATAAGCAGGTGATAGCGGCTATGTCGCGTGTGCCGCGTGAGCAGTTTGTACCCGTGGAAGAGAGGTATCTAGCCTATGTAGATAGACCGCTGCCCATCGGCCTGGGGCAAACCATCTCGCAGCCCTTTATCGTTGCCCTGATGACCGCCTCTCTGGAGCTTACCGGCAAGGAGAAAGTGCTGGAGGTTGGTACCGGCAGTGGCTATCAGGCAGCTATTCTGTCCGAGCTATCCCGTCTGGTGATTACTGTTGAGCGTCTGCCCGAGCTGGCTGAAACGGCTAAACAGACACTGGATAGCCTGGGCTACAGGAATATCAGGGTACACATCGCTGAACCGACACTGGGCTGGCCGGCTGAGGCGCCGTATGAGGCGATAATGGTCACCGCCGGCGCTCCCTCCGTACCTCAAAGCCTCTTGTCCCAGCTGGCAGTGGGCGGGCGGCTGGTAATTCCGGTTGGTTCTCGCTGTGAGCAGGAGCTATACAAGATTACTAAGCGGCCGAATAGAAACGTGTTTAGGAACCTGGGCGGCTGCTGTTTTGTCTCCCTTATTGGGCAAGAAGCCTGGAATGAGGAATGCTTATTTTGAAAATGTCTCGCCCGGCCGGTTACTTGCTGAGCCTGCTGGCCTTTCTCTATAATAATCCCTGAAAATAAATGAAGAAAGCAGGAGAGTGATGAAACAGTTTTCCCCAGAAAGCATCCGCAACATTGCCTTGCTGTCACACAGCGGTGCCGGCAAGACCTCGCTATCGGAGGCCGCCCTGTTTACCTGCGGGGAGATTGCCAGGCTGGGCAGAGTTGATGCCGGCAGCACTACCTCTGACTACGACCCGGATGAAATAAAGCGCAGGATAAGCATAAACCTGGCCCTGCTTCCCTGCCAGTGGCAGGATACCAAGATTAACCTCCTTGACGTCCCGGGCTATTCTGACTTCGCCGGTGAAGTTAGGGCGGCGGTCAGAGTCAGCGAGGGCGCTGTAATCATTGTCTCGGCGGCTGCCGGAGTTGAGGTCGGCACCGAGCAGGCGTGGGCTTACAGCCGCGAAGCCGGGCTGGCCCGCCTCATCTTCATCAACAAGATGGACCGTGAGAACGCCAACTTCTACAAGACTGTTGATGAGCTCAGGTCAAAGTTCGGCTCCGGGTGTCTGCCCATACAGCTGCCTATAGGCGCCCACAACGATTTCAAGGGCATAGTTGACCTGCTCAAGATGAAAGCCTATATCGGCTCTCCGGCCAGTGAGACCGAAATACCGTCAGCGCTTATGGAGCAAGCGGGCTCTTTGCGGGAAAAGATGATAGAGACCATAGCCGAGGTTGATGATGCTCTTATTGAGAAGTATCTCGGTGGGGAAGAGCTCAGCACTGATGAACTGGTAGATGGCCTGAGACAAGCGGTGTCAGGCGGTAGAATCGTGCCCGTGCTTACCGGCTCGGCACTGCAGAATGTGGCCATCAGCCAGCTGCTGGACGGGGTGGTCAGCTACCTGCCGTCGCCAGCTGGACGAGAGATAATCGTTGCCAGCGACTCTGAGAAGGTCGAACCCGGTCTTGAAGCACCCCTGTCTGCCCTTGTCTTCAAGACTACTGCCGACCCGTATGTCGGCAAGTTGACCTACTTTCGTGTCTTTTCGGGCACTATAGCCAGCAACTCCCAGGTCTGGAACGTGACCCGGAATGGTTCTGAGCGCATCGGGCAGCTCTTCGTTATGCGAGGTAAGACTCAGGAGCCGGTGGCCCGGCTTGGGGCGGGAGATATGGGTGCTGTGGCCAAACTGGGAATCACCGGCACCGGTGACACCCTGGGTAGCCAGGAGAAGCCGGTGAAGATTGTCCCCTTCACTTTTCCCGAGCCGGTGTTCAGCGTGGCCGTCAATCCCAAGACAAAGGCCGACCTGGATAAGCTGGGAGCAGCACTCGCCCGCCTGACTGAGGAAGACCCGACCCTCAGCATGCACCGGGACGGCGATACCGGTGAGACCATTCTATCCGGGCTGGGCGATACCCAGCTTGAGGTGGCGGCCGAGAAGATGTTGCGCAAGTTTGGCGTCGGCGTTGACCTTTCGGTACCCAAGGTGCCCTATAAGGAGACCATTACCCAGCCCGCCAAGGCGGAATACAAACACAAGAAGCAGACCGGGGGGCACGGTCAGTATGGACATGTCCTGCTGGAACTGGAGCCACTGCCCCGGGGCAGTGGCAATGAGTTTGCCAACAAGATAGTTGGAGGGGCCATACCTAAGAACTACATTCCGGCGGTGGAGAAGGGGGTCAACGAAGCCGCTAAAGAAGGAGTCCTGGCCGGCTACCCGGTGGCTGATGTCAGGGCGATTGTGTATGATGGCAGTTTCCACCCGGTGGACTCTTCAGAGATATGCTTCAAGATCGCTGGCGCCGGCGCTTTCAGAAAGGGGATGACTGAAGGTAAACCCATCTTGATTGAGCCGATAATGGACCTCAGGGTGACGGTTCCCGGCGACTTTACCGGTGACATTATCGGCGACCTTAATACCAAGAGGGCACGGGTGCAGGGCATGAACCCCGATGACGGCTCAAATGTCATTGAAGCCCAGGTGCCCCTGGCTGAGGTGCTGCGTTACGCCATTGACCTGAAATCCATAACTCAGGGCAAGGGCACCTTCAGGATGGAGTTCAGTCACTACGAAGAAGTGCCCGCCCAGCTCAGCCAGAAGATTATCGCCCAGCGACAGGCCGAGAAACAGGCGGAGAAGGCCTAGCCAAGCTTATTCGGCCATAAGCTCCTTTACTCTGACGGTGAAAGCCGGCAGCACCTTCTTCCAGTCGCCAACGACACCGAAGCGGGCCACCCTGAAGATATTCGCCTCTGGGTCTTTGTTGATGGCGATGACGTTCTTGGCCCCGCTTATGCCACTGATGTGCTGACTGGAACCGGAAAGTGCTACCGCCAGATAAAGGTCAGGGGCGACAATCTTGCCGGTAAGCCCTATCTGGGCTGAGTCTGTAACCCAGCCGTTGTCGCAGGGGGGCCTGGTGGCACCGACCGCTCCCTTTAGCAGCCTTGCCAGCTCTCCAAGCTCCCTGAAGCCGTCGGCACCACCGATGCCCCGGCCGCCGGCGACTATCACCGATGCGTCTTCCAGCCTCATTCCCCCGGCGACTTCCTGAACCCGGCTGACAATTCTGATTCTTATCGCCGATGGCTCAAGCCCGGCGTCAACAGTAACTGTCTTACCTTGCCTTGAGTTATCGGGTTTCGGCGGTGAATATACCTTAGCCCTTATGGTGGCTATCTGTGGGCGGTATTCGCTGGTAAAGGTAGCCAGGGCATTTCCGCCATAGACCGGCCTCGTCTGTAGCAGTCTCAGCTCGGAATCAATGGCCAGCTCTACACAGTCGGTGGTTGCCACCGTGCCCAACCTGAAGGCCAGTCTGGGCGCCAGGTCTCTGCCCGTGGAGGTCTGCCCCAGGAGAAGAATCCGGGGCATTGTCTGCCTGGCTAGCTTCTCCATAACGGCGGTGCAGGCATCGGTCTGGTAGTCTTTTAACAGCGGGTCGTCAACCACATATACGATATCGGCTCCCAGAGTGATAGCTTCCGGGGCAGAGTCGGTTATATCGCTGCCGGCGATAACGGCCGCCAGCTCTTCGTGCAGGGCATCAGCCAGCTTCCGGCCGACGCCCAGCAGCTCTTTGGCCGTGGCCTGAAGCCCTTTTTCGGTGGCTTCGGCGAAAACCATAACACCTTTGTATTCCGTCATCCTTATTACCTCTTTACAGGAGTTTGACTTCCCTTAGCTTATCAGCCAGGTTGACCGCCGCCTCTTCCGGAGTCTCCCCTGCTATCATCTGGCATCGGTTCTGGCTGACCGGCTGGAACAGCCTGACCAGCCGGCTGCGCCTCCCGGCGGCACCGGCCTGAGACGGCTCAACCCCGATATCGGCTGGTTTCCAGACGACCGGCTCCTTCTTCTTGGCGGCCATAATGCCCCTTACAGTGGGATAGCGGGGCTTGCCGACCTCATTGCTCACCGTAATCAGGGCTGGAAGCGGCAGCTCTATGACCTCATAGCCGTCTTCAGTGGCCCGTTCCGCCACCGCCTTGCCATCAGTAGTATCTACTTTTCGGGCTACGGTGACGCTGGGCAGCCCCAGCATTTTGGCAATCCCCGAGCCAACCTGCCCGGCGTCCCAGTCGGCCGACTGGCGGCCGCAGAGAATCAGGTCAAACTGGCCGATTTTCTTTATCGCCATAGCCAGGGCGTAGGCCGTTGACCAGCTATCACCATCGGCGAAAGCCTCGTCCTCAAGCAAGACAAGCTCATCAGCCCCCATAGCCAGTGGTTTCTTTATCACCTCTCTTGAAAGAGCAGTACCCAGGCTCAGGGCGGTCACCCGGCCGCCATGGGCGTCCTTGAGCCTCAGCGCCGCCTCCAGGGCGTACTCGCTGTAAGGGCCAATCACCGGCAGAACACCCGCCGGCAGTACCATCCTGTTGCTGGCAGGGTCAACCTTGAAGCTGGACGGAGGAGCTTCCGGGTCAACAACCTGCTTGACGCAGACAATAATGTCCATCCTTATTTCCTTTCCCGTTCAGGTTTCTTTTATCGGGGAGTGCCAGGCTTACCACGCGGTCGATGCCGCTTAAATCTGGTGTTACCTCTATCTTGGCTTTGGGGAAGAGACCGTGAAGGAGGCTGGTTACCTCCTCTTTCTGCCCCTGTCCGACCTCAAGGAGCAGGCGACCTCCAGACTTGAGCCTGCCACCCACCTGATGACACAGCTCTCGTATCTTGTCCAATCCGTCTCTACCACCGTCAAGGGCCAGGGTGGGTTCAAAACCACCAGAGTCTAACTCCCTCTGTCTGACATAAGGCAGGTTGGCGGTGATAAAGTCAACCGGCCCGGGTAACGGCTCAAGCATATCACCAAAGAGAAGGCGGACTCTATCAGCCACTACGTGCTTTTGACAGTTAATCCGAGCTACCTCTAAGGCTAATGCCGAGATGTCACTGGCGTATATTCTGGCCCGTGGCAGGCTTACCGCCAGGCTGACGGCGATGGCGCCACAGCCAGTGCCTATGTCGGCGATGGCCGGCTCCTCAAAGCCTCCAGCCAGTTCTAGGAGCTTCTCTACCAGCAGCTCGCTCTCCGGTCTGGGGATGAGGATGCTGGAGTTAACATAAAAGTCAAGCCCGTAGAACTCGCGGTGTCCGGTGATATAGGCGGTCGGCTCTCCCTTGAGGCGACGCCGAACCAGCCACCACAGGGTTTCCTCCTGTTCTGGATTAAGCTCAAGGTCGGGGTTCTGGTACAGCTCTACCCGGTCAATCTTCAGGGTATGTCTCAGCAGCAGTTCACCCTCAAGAGGGGCGTCATCAATGCCGGCAGCCAGAAGAGCCTGACGGGTCTGGCCCAGGGCTTCTCTCAGGGTCATACCGCCAGTGCCTCTAACTGCTTTGCCCGCTCGCTGGCGGCCAGGGCGTCAATCAGCCTGTCCAGCTCCCCGGCCATGATGCCGGGCAGGTTGTGCAGTGTCAGGCCGATGCGGTGGTCGGTGACCCGGTCCTGGGGAAAGTTGTAGGTCCTTATCTTTTCCGCCCGTTCGCCAGTGCCCACCTGCGAGCGGCGCTCGGCGGTGATTTCGCCTTCCTGCTGGTGTCTTTTCATATCCAGAAGGCGGGCCCGCAGCACCGCCATTGCTTTCTGCTTGTTCCGTAGCTGAGAGCGCTCGTCCTGACAGGCGGCGACTATACCTGTGGGCAAGTGGGTTATGCGCACGGCGGTGGCGACTTTCTGCACGTTTTGGCCCCCGGCCCCGCTGCTGTGGAAGATGTCAACCTTGAGGTCGTTGGGGTTTATATCCACTTCAACATCTTTGGCCTCGGGCAAAACCGCCACCGTTGCCGTTGAGGTGTGGACTCTACCTGAGGCCTCGGTGGTCGGTACCCTCTGCACCCGGTGGACGCCCCTTTCGTACTTCAGCCGGCTGAAGGCACCCCTGCCCTTCACTTCAAAGACCACTTCCCTGATACCTCCGACAGCGGTTTCGTTAATATCCATAATGTCGGTGTCCCAGCCTTTGGCCTGGGCGTAGCGGCCGTACATGCGGAAGAGGTCGGCGGCAAACAGGCTGGCCTCTTCGCCACCGGTGCCAGCCCTGATTTCCATAATGATGTCACGCTCATCACTGGCGTCTTTGGGCAAAAGAGCCAGTCTCAGTTCCTGTCTTTGACTTTCTAGCCGGGACTCAAGGCTGGCTATCTCTTGTCTCGCCAGCGTTTTCATGTCTTCGTCCCGCTCCTCGGCCAGCATGGCCCTGGTTTCTTCCAGCGCCTTGGTTGTCTCTTTGTATCTGCGGTACTTTGTTACCAGGCTTTCCAGGCCAGCCCTTTCCTGTGCCAGAGCCTGCAGCCGCTTCGGGTCAGAGGCCACCTCGGGATTGGCTATCTGACTCTCAAGGTCCAAAAACCTCTTCTCTATCCTCTCCAGCTGGTCAATCATAAGAATAAACCCCTGCCAGTTATTATATCACAGCCGTCAGCTAGCTCTCCAAATCCCTCTCTGTCTCCCCTTAACAAAGGGAGACGGTTAGCTACCCACTTTGCAAGGGAGTAAAGGGGATTTAGTGATAGAGATTGCTTCGTCGCTAACGCTCCTCGCAATGACGACAAGCAAAACATCGGCATGACAGAGAAAAGAAATGCCCCTGTATTGTCATGCGAGCGAAGCAATCTCTCTTAAAAGGCGTTGGTCTCTTTAGCCCACTGAAGCCCCGGGCCACACCTGGCTGCCGGGCTCAAGCTTGTAACCGCTGGCTACAGTGACTCTCTCCCCCAGCACCGAGTTCTCGACCACACTGCCGGCGCCGATTTGGCAGTTATTGGCGATGATGGAACGCCTGATAACGGCCCCAGGCTCTATGTCAGCGTCCTGCCAGATAATGGAGGCTTCCACCGAAGCGTCGCGTGATATCTGGCAGCCCGGGCCAATGACCACCGGCCCGGTCAGGCTGACCCCTTGCCCGATGGTACAGTTGCTGCCTATCACCGCCGGCCCGGCTATGCCGGCGGCCGGCTCTATGTGACTCTTTTCCCCGATGGCAACCGGGTTATCCGAGTCAAAGTGGTACTGCTCGCTCTTGCCGCTGAGCAGGTCTTGGTTGAGCTGGAGGTATTTCTGCGGTGTGCCGATGTCTATCCAGTAGCAGGATGAGGGATAGGCGTAGACCGGCTCGCCCTGTTCCAGCAGCGAGGGGAAGAGCTGGTGCTCAAAGCTGAAGCTGGTCTGGGGCGGAACGAGTGACATAACCTCCGGCTCCAGGACATAGGTGCCGGCGTTAATCATGTTGGTAGTCACCTCAGCTAATTGGGGCTTCTCCAGGAATCTGGTGACCCTACCCCGGGCATCGGTCTCCACCAGGCCGTAGCTGGTGGGGTCAGCCACCGGGGTCAGGGCGATGGTTGCCTTTGCCCTCTTCTGCTGGTGAAATGCCATCATATCGGTGAGGTCAAGGTCGGTAAAGATGTCGCCGTTTAACACCAGAAAGGCTTCGTCCAGGTACTTTTCGGCGTTTTTCACCCCTCCGGCGGTTCCCAGAGGAGTCTTCTCCACAACGTAGTGCAGCTTGACCCCGAACCGCCTGCCGTCGCCAAAGTGGTCTTCAATCGCCTGTGGCAGATAGCTCAGTGCCAGGACTATATCTTCGATACCATGCCGGCTGAGGCGGCGGATAACATACTCCAGAAAGGGCATATTAAGCACCGGCACCATGGTCTTGGGAGTATTGATGGTCAGCGGTCTCAGCCTGGTGCCCAGCCCGCCGGAGAGGATGACTGCTTTCATCGCTATTCCCTGCCTTCTTTATTCACATTGTATCCAATACCGGGTTTGGTTTGCAAAGCAGGTTGTGTTCGTGTCTGGCTGACTGCTAATTAACTCTCTTCCTGCAGGGATGGACGGGCGTAGGTTGTTTCAAACAAAGTAGGGCGTGCTCCAGGGCTTCGTTGCACAATAAGCCGTTAAAGCCTATAATAGTTCTAATTTAGAAAGGAAGAGGAATGACACCCATAGTCTCTATTGTCGGCAGGTCAAAATCGGGCAAGACAACCCTTATTGAGAAACTGGTGGCTGAGCTGAAAGGGCGTGGCTACCGTGTGGCTACCATCAAACACGCCCAGGAGATTGACTTTGAGCCGGGTAAGGATAGCTGGCGCCACCTTGAGGCCGGAAGCCAGGCGACGGCGGTTTCTTCGCCGGACAAGGTGGTGCTAATCAAGCCCTTAACACCGGCGACGGACCTGGACGAGGTAGCCCGTCTGTTTGGCGAGGACTACGACATCATCCTAACCGAGGGTTTTAAGCAGGGCAAGGCGCCCAAGATAGAGGTCTACCGCAGTGAGGCTGGTTCACCAATAGAAAACCTCAGCCGTGTTATAGCTATAGTCAGCGACGAGCCGGTAAAAACCAAAGCCAGACGGTTCGCTGCCGGCGACGTCAAGGGTCTGGCCGACCTTCTGGAGGATGGTTTCATAAAACCGCAGAGAAACAGGCTGACTCTCTATGTGAACAGTGTTCCCATAACTCTGACCGCTTTTCCTAGGCAGATTATTGTCAATGTCCTCCTGGGTATGGCTTCCTCTCTGAAGGGAGCCAAAGAAGTAGATAGCCTTGATGTTTTTCTAAGGAGGCAGGCAAAGTAGACACGGCCTGCCCGCCAGGTGTTGGGGTTGGGTTGTTTTTTCGGGGACTATAAATATAGTTTAATTAAACTCAATCACAGGTTGCGGCTTGTCTAAGAAGAAACAAACAGGGAAACCCAGGGGTAAGTTTACCGGGCGACAGCTTTCCCGCTGGCAGCAGCAGAAAAGGAGACAGCGCCTCATTCTGGCGGCTGGTATCTCTGTTATTCTGGCCGTTGTTGGGCTTGTCTTTTCCGGGTTCTACTTCAAATGGTACCTCCCCGACATAAAACCGCTGGGGAAAACTGTCCTTGAAGTAAACGGCACCAAGTTTAAGATGGACTACCTCATAGATTCACTCAAATATCAGTTAGGAGAATACTCTTATCTGGCACAGTATTACCTTGACCAGGTGATGGGGAGTATCGAGCAGAGTGAGCTTGCTCGGCAGAAGGCTTCAGAACTGGGTATCACCGTCAGTGAAAGCGAGATTGATGAGAAGATGGCTGGCAGCGGACAGCCCAACAATCAGGCGGTCAGGGACGTGGTCGAGACACAACTGTTGATAGCCAAGCTCAGGGAGGACTATTTTGGGCCTCAGATGCCCACTTCCGCTGAGCAAAGGCACGTACTGGCGATTTTCTTGGAGAGCCAGAGCCAGGCTTACGAGGTCAGGGCCCGCCTTGAGGCCGGTGAAGACCTGGCCAGCATTGCCGACGAGCTTTCTCTAGATAGTGTTACCAAAGAAGATGGCGGTGACCTTGGCTGGAGGCCCAAGGGCGTCTTGAATGACTTGCTCCAGACCTCTGTTCTTGAAGACCTTGTCTTTAACTACGCATCAGGGGTGTGGAGCAATCCAATAGCTGATGCCGAAAAGACCAAGGGACTGGGTTACTGGCTGATAGAGGTCCTGGAGAAAAAAGAGGACCTGAGTCAGGTCCATGTTCGGGCGATGCTCCTGTCCAGTGAAGAGGAGGCGCTGACTATAAAAAAGAGGCTGGCAGATGGCGAAGACTTTGACGAGCTGGCCAAGGAGTTTTCCCAGCGATGGTCGGAGGAAAAGGGGGCTGATTTAGGCTGGCTAACCCCAAACACGATGAGCCAAGCCTTTGACGGTTTTGCTTTTAACCCTGAAACTGAATTGAACGTGGTGAGCTCACCTATCCGGGATGAAACAATCACCACCAAAGGTGGTTACTGGCTGTTCGAGGTTCTGGAGACAGGCACCCAAGAAATCTCGGATGACAATCGGAATTTGCTGATAGACCAGGCCCTGAATAACTGGTGGTCGGCGCTACTGGATGACCCAAAGAACAATATTGTCAGCTATCTTGACGAGAGCTTAAGGGAGTTTGCCATCAAGGAGGTTACCGGACAAACCGGAGGTTGAGGAATGGAGAAAAAGAGCATTGGCGTCGGTCTGATGGGGCTGGGGGTTGTCGGTGGTCAGGTAGCTAAAATCATTCGGGATAGGGCGGATATTCTGGCCGAGCAGATTGGCTGTCCTCTCGTCCTGCGAAGGACAAAGGTGCTGGAACAGGATTTATCCCGACCCCAGGCCAGGGAGATGGAGCCAGGGCTTTTTACCACTGATGACGACGAATTTTTTGCCACTGACGGCATAGATATTGTTGTTGAGGTTATCGGTGGAGAAGAGCCTGCCTACGAGTATCAGAAGAGGGCGCTTTCAGCCCGTAAGCATGTGGTTACGGCCAATAAAGAAGTTATTGCCAAGTACGGCACCGAGCTCATGGCTCTGGCCCAGCGGCAGAATGTCAGCCTGAGTTACGAGGCGGCCGTCGGTGGTGGTATTCCTCTGGTGGCCCCGTTTCAGCGAGACCTGGTGGCCAATGAGATAAAGGGTATCTACGCCATAATAAACGGGACAACTAACTACCTTCTTACCCAGATGTCGCGCCAGAGTCCTGATTTTGCCTCAGCCCTGTCTCAGGCACAGAAGCTGGGTTATGCCGAGGCCGACCCCAGGAATGATATAGAGGGAACGGATGCTGCCTACAAACTGGCCATTCTGGCCTCTCTGGCTTTCCAGAGCCGGGTCAGGCCCGATGACATCTTCCGGGAGGGAATTACACATCTGGAGAGCCGGGATTTTAGATATGCCAGGGAGCTTGGTTTTGTCATAAAGCTATTGGCCATAGCCAAGCAGAGCGATGACTCAATTGAGGCACGCGTCCATCCGGTTTTTATTCCTGAAGACCATTTCCTGGCCAAGGTTGGCGGGGCTTATAATGCCGTTCTGGTTGAAGGTGACCTCTGTGGCAGTGTAACCTTTCAGGGCATGGGAGCTGGTGCCCTGCCGACTTCAAGCGCCGTTATGGCTGACGTTGTCCAGGTAGCTAGAAATATCATCTTTGGTGCTGGTTGCCGGACTTCCTGGAAGCTTAGGCGAAACAAGGCTATTAAGCCTATGTCTGAAATCTCCACCCGTTACTACATCAGGATGAACATCGCCGACCGTGCCGGCGTCTTAGCCCGCATTGCCGGGGCCTTGGGTGACCATAACATCAGCATTTCTTCTGCCATCCAGAAGGAGGCTGATGAGCTTGCCCAGACGGCTGAAATCGTCATCATGACCCATCCGGCACAGGAGAAGGCGATGCAGCAAGCCATAAGAAAGCTTGGCCGCCTGGAGGCGGTCAAAGAAATAAACAGCTTTGTCCGCGTCGAGGTTTAACAGGTGAATGCCCTGAAGACCGGAGTTCTGACAAGATATAAAGACTTCCTGCCAATCACCGCCAGCACTCCCATTTTCTCAATAGGGGAGGGGGACACTCCCTTGGTCAGGTCTAGGCAACTGGAGAGGGAGATTGGCTGCGGGGCTCTCTATTTCAAGCTGGAAGGATGCAACCCTACTGGCTCGTTTAAGGACCGGGGTATGGTGGTGGCCATAGCCAAGGCTCTGGAAGCCGGCAGCAAAGCGGTAATCTGTGCCTCCACGGGTAATACCAGCGCCTCGGCCGCCGCCTATGCCTCAAGTTCGGGCCTGGAGGCCATTATCGTTATTCCCGAGGGCAAGATAGCCCCGGGCAAGCTGGCCCAGGCTATCGTCCACGGGGCCAGGATAGTGGCTGTTGATGGCAACTTTGACCAGGCACTGGACATAGTGCGTGGCCTGACCCAGAAGCACCCGGTTACTCTGGTCAATTCAATCAACCCTCACCGGATAGAGGGCCAGAAAACGGCTGCTTTTGAGATTATAGACGAGCTGGGTGGTGCCCCAGACTACCTCTTCATTCCGGTGGGTAACGCCGGTAACATCACCGCCTACTGGAAGGGCTTCTCTGAATACTTTCGGGCCGGTAGGGCCACAAGCCGGCCTAAGATGATGGGCTTTCAGGCTGAGGGGGCTGCCCCCATCGTACGGGGTTTTCCCATTGAAAAGCCGGAGACCATTGCCACCGCTATACGCATAGGCAACCCGGCCAGCTGGCACAAGGCAGCTAGCGCCCGCGATGAGTCAGGCGGTATTATTGATATGGTTAGCGATGATGAGATTATGGACGCCTACCGGCTCCTGGCTAAAAAAGAGGGCGTCTTCGGCGAGCCGGCCTCGGCCGCTTCCCTGGCCGGACTCATCAAGCTTTCCCGACGTGGTATGGACTTTTCGGCCAAAAGTATGGCGTGCATCATAACCGGTAGCGGACTCAAGGACGCCGATGTCGCCATTAAGAATGCCGAGCCTTTTCTTCGGCTGCCGGCCGACCTTTCGGCTGTGGAAAAGGCTTTGGGCTGGGATTAGCCGATTTGAGGAGGTAAGAAATGAGCAGGGTTATCAGCGACAGCATCGGAGAATTCTATCAGCACTATCCCAGAGTAGCGGCCGTGGTTACCGCCCACGCCGGGGACAGAGATAATGCCATGGCCGTTGCCTGGCACACTCCCCTCTCTTTTGAGCCACCACTCTACGGAGTGGTCATCTCACCTAAACGCTTCACCTACGGGCTTATCACTGATAGCCGGCAGTTCGGTGTCAATTTTCTACCCACTTCGCAGGCCGAACTGGTGGCGGCTACCGGTGGCAGCAAGGGGAGGGAGATGGATAAGTTTACGGAGTTTAAGATAGCCAAGATAAAACCGACAAAGACAGGAGTACCCATCCTGGAGGCGGCTTATGCTGCCTATGAGTGCCGGCTGGTTGACGACCATCTCTACGGTGACCACAGATTGCTAATCGGGGAGGTTGTCGCCGTTCATTACCTTGAGGAAGCCTTTGTGCCGGATGGCACCCTTGACCTGGAAAGTGTCAGCCCGGTGCTTTATCTGGGGAGTGAGCACTACATAGGCTTGGCCGAGTGCCGGGTCAGAACCATTGACCGTGAGCTGTGCGCTGGCTGTCTGAGATTGACTACCGATTAAGGAGTTACCGGTGTTTGATGAGGCTAGAATCAGAACTGCGGTTGAGTCCATAATTGAGGCTATAGGCGAAGACCCCAAGCGGGAGGGCCTGGTTGATACCCCGAGACGCCTGGTCGAGATGTACGCCGAGCTTTTTGCCGGGATTAACAAAGACCCCAGGCAAGAGCTTAAGGTGGGCTACGAACTGGGACACCGGGAGATGGTCATCCTGAAGGACATCCCTTTCTATTCCCTGTGCGAACACCACTTCCTGCCCTTTTATGGCGTAGTCCACATCGGCTATATCCCGAATGAAGACGGGCGCGTGGTGGGCATCAGCAAGCTAGCCCGGGTGGTGGAGATTGTGTCCAAACGTCCTCAGATTCAGGAGAGAATGGCCACCGATATAGCCGATGCCATCTCTGACGGTCTCAAGTGCGAGGGCGTGGCCGTGGTCATAGAGGCTGAGCACCTGTGCATGGTTATGCGGGGCATCAAGAAACCGGGGGCCAGCGTTATCACCTCGGCCCTGAGGGGCAGCTTCCGCCGCCGGGCGGCCAGCCGGGCCGAGTTCCTGTCGCTGATACAGGGTAAATAGGTTACTCCCCCGTTATCTGTATCACAACCTGCCTGGAGCGAGGACGGTTGTCAAAGTCCACCAGGACTATCTGCTGCCAGGTGCCCAGAGCCAGCTTCTTGTTGCTGAAGGGGACTACCAGTGACGCCCCGAGAAGCGAGGCCCGGACATGGGAGTAGCCGTTGGCCTCACCCCAGGCGCTGTCATGGGCATAGGGAACATCTTCCGGGACAAGCCTCTGCCACATCGTCTTAAAATCAGACAAAAGGCCAGGTTCAAACTCAATGGTGATTATGCCGGCGGTGGAGCCGGTGACAAAGATGGTCGCCATGCCGCTATCCACTTTTACCTTGGCTAACTGCTGCTCTACCTGGGGCGTAATATCAATAATATCGCAGCGCCCTTTTGTGCTGAGGCTGATGGTGTTGGTTGCTATCACGGTGCACCTCCAATCACAGGTGGTGGTTTAGGGCCATATTTTTTCTTCGGGTTCACACCTCTTCGGTGGTCATAAGATAGTACAGATAGGCGAAGACCAGGCTTATTAGCCAGAGCGGATGCCAGCCAGTCCGTAGCCAGTCCCAAAAATCATTATACCTTTGCCCGGGATTGTCTTTTTCAGCTCTCACTGCACTTCCTCGATACCAATTTCTTAAGGAAGGAACAGGAAAAACCTTGAAGATTTTATTATAAAATCTAACTCAAAACAACCGGTTAAGCAGTGACAGTCTGCGATGCTTTATGGTCTTATTTATTGTGGACCCTGCTTGTGATAGACTATCTGCGTTAAATCTATGGAATACCAGAAAGCAGTCGCTATCTTAAAAAGTCTGTTAGACAAGAACTCACTTAACGCCGAAGAAAAAGAGGCAGTCTTGACTGCCATCGGTGTTCTCAGTTGGGCTTCCCTGTCTAAAAGCAGACTGAAAGCACAAAAAGCCAAACGAGATAAGAGTACTGAATGGTAACGTCATATAAAAGGGTATACATCCTGTAGAATGTCTTTAAGCTCAAACACCGGCCCGTCCTGGCACACCTGCTTGAGACCCTGCCTGGTCTTTACCGTGCACCCATAGCAGACGCCAAGCCCACAGCCCATACTGACCTCTAGTGAGACCTGGACTGGCTTCGGTTTCAACATTTTACGGTTTTGTTCAGCTATCGTCTGGTACATTGAGTTAGGCCCGCAGGCGAAGATCTGGTCTGCCCACCCAATATAGTCGGGCAGCAGGGAGGTTATCATACCTCTTTTACCCGTGGTTCCGTCCTCGGTAGAGGTCATGCACCTTGTGCCTGCCGGCAGCAGATGAACGGGGCACAGCTGGACGGCAGAAGATGCCCCCTGGAGCAGAATCACCGAGCGGCCCCGGTCGAGAACTGTCTTGGCCAGAAAGGGCAAGGGAGCGATGCCAATACCACCGGCTACCAGCAGCAGGTTGTGTGCCCCCGGGTCAACCGAGAAGCCATTGCCCAGCGGCCCCAGCAGGTCTACGCTGTCGCCGGGCTGGCCTTGAGCCAGCCAGCCTGTCCCCTTGCCGACTACGGCGAACAGTAAAGCGATTCTGCCGCCGTCTCGCTGGTGGATGCTCAGCGGACGTCGCAGCAGGGCCTCCTCTCCGCAGCGGACCATAACAAACTGCCCCGGCCTGGCCGACCGGGCAACCTCGGGGGCCTCAAACCAGGTGAGAAAGACCCCGGGCATGACCTCTTTGGTTGAGACTACTGTTGCCAGGACCTGTTTCAAGCTATTTCCTTTCCCTGTATTCAGGCAGGGGCTGGACGCTGAAGCTCTGGCTGCTGTTGGTCAGCACCTCGGCTAGAGCACGGGCGGTGTCCAGAGAGGTAAAGCACGGGATTCGTTTCTCGGCGGCCGCCCGGCGTATCTGGAAGCCATCCCGGAAAGGGATGCGACCGCCGGTAGTGGTATTGACCACGCCGTCCACCGTGCCGTCGTTGATAATATCAACGATATTGGGGTGGCCCTCGCTCAGTTTTTTGCTCATCATTTTCACCGAGAGTCCGGTAGCTTCAATCATGGCCGATGTGCCTTCGGTGGCATAGAGACGGTAACCGGCATCGGCGAACTTTCTGATTATGGGCAGGGCTTCAGCCTTGTCCCGGTCGGCGATACTGAAAAGCATGGCCCCGTTGGCTGGCAGCATCAGCCCGGCGGCCAGGAGCGCCTTGGTCAGGGCGACACTGAAGGTGTAGTCGATGCCCATCACCTCGCCGGTGGACTTCATCTCCGGGCCGAGGTAGGTGTCAACGCCGGCCAGCTTGGACATGGAAAAGACCGGTGCCTTGATGGCTATAAGCTCCCTGCTGGGAAAAAGTCCGCTATTGTAGCCCTGCTCCTTGAGGCCGATTCCCAGCATGACCTTGGTGGCGACCTCCACCATGGGCACGCCGGTGACCTTGGAGATGAAGGGGATGGTGCGGCTGGCGCGGGGATTGACCTCAAGCACATAGACCGTTGGCTTAGCCGAGGCCGGGTCACGGACAATGTCGAACTGGATATTCATGAGGCCTTTAACATTTAGCGCCAGCCCGATGCGGACAGAATAGTCAACAATAGTCTCTATCTCCTGTTCGTTAAGTCTCACCCCGGGGTAGACCGCCATAGAGTCTCCACTGTGCACCCCGGCCCGTTCGATGTGCTCCATTATGCCGGGGATAAGGACACTTTCCCCGTCGCCGACGGCGTCAATCTCAACCTCTTTCCCCAGCAGATATTTGTCGATGAGCACCGGGTGGCCGGTATCCAGGTCGGTGGCCAGCTTGACGTAGCGCACCAGCTCGCTGGCATCATGGACTATCTCCATCGCCCTGCCGCCCAGCACGTAGCTGGGGCGCACCAGCACAGGGTAGCCGATGAGGTTGGCGATGTTCAAGGCTTCGTCAACGGTGGTTACCGCCGCCCCCGGGGCCTGAGGAATACCCAGGCGGCTCAAGAAGCTCTCAAACCTGCCCCGGTCGCTGGCCAGGTCAATTGTGTCGGCGCTTGAACCCAGCAGTGGCATGCCGGTACGGGAGAGGGGCTGGGACAGGTTGATGGCCGTCTGACCGCCGAACTGGACGATAGACGGCGGTTTCCCGTTTGTGTTTTGGTTTCCGCCTTCGTTTTCCAGAATGTCCCTGAGGCTCTCTTCGTCCAGGGTTTCGAAGTAGAGGCGGTCGCTGGTGTCAAAGTCGGTGGAGACCGTCTCCGGGTTGGAGTTGACCATGATGCTCTTAAAGCCCGATTTCTGCAGCGCCCAGGCGGAGTGGACACTGCAGTAGTCAAACTCGATGCCCTGCCCGATGCGGATGGGCCCGCTGCCGATGACCACCGCCTTGTTTTCTGCCTGGGAGAGGGCCTCGTTCTCCTGCTCGTAGGTGCTGTAGAAGTAGGGGGTGGCGGCATCAAACTCAGCGGCGCAGGTGTCCACCATCTTGTACACCGGGCGTATGTTCCAGTCGTGCCTAAGTTTTCTCACCTGCTCCGGCAGCCTGTCGGCCAGAGTGCCCACCTGTTCGTCGGAGAAGCCCAGCCGCTTCGCCGGCAGAAGCAGCTCCGGCGTCAGCGGCTCCGATAGCAACTTCTTCTCCATGTCCACTATGTTCCTTAGCTTGTCCAGGAACCATAGGTCAATCTTTGTCCTTTCGGCTATCTCCCGGGTGGTTATCCCTCGCCTCAAGGCTGCCATTATGGCCCACAGTCTTAAGTCGTTGGGTTCAAGGGGATAGTCACTGATGCCTTTTCCCAGCTCCCACATTGGGTCTTCCCAGAGGAGTGTCCTCTTGCCGAACTCAAGGGAGCGCACCGCCTTCTGGATGGCGGCTTCAAAGCACCTGTCAATAGCCATCACCTCGCCGGTGGCTTTCATCTGGGTGCCGATGATGCGGTCGCCGGTGGCGAACTTGTCAAAGGGCCAGCGGGGAATCTTGACCACCAGGTAGTCCAGCGCCGGCTCAAAAGAGGCCATAGTCTTGCCGGTTACCTGGTTGGGGATTTCGTCCAGCCTCTTGCCGATGGCTATCTTGGCCGCCACCCTGGCGATAGGATAGCCGGTGGCCTTGCTGGCTAAAGCTGAGCTCCGGCTCACCCTGGGGTTGACCTCGATGACATAGTAAGCCTCGCTCTTAGGGTCGAGGGCGAACTGGATGTTGCAGCCGCCCTCGATGCCCAGCGCCCGGATAATCTTGAGGCTGGCAGTCCTCAGCATCTGGTACTCCTTGTTGGTCAGGGTCTGGCTGGGGGCGACCACGATACTATCGCCGGTGTGGACGCCCATGGGGTCGATGTTCTCCATATTGCACACGGTGATGCAGTTGTCCGCCCCGTCCCGCATCACCTCATACTCTATCTCTTTCCACCCGGCCACCGACCTCTCCACCAGCACCTGGTGGATGGGGCTGGTGTGAAGCCCCAGAGCGGCTACGCCGTCTAGCTCCTCCCAGTTGTTTGCCATGCCGCCCCCCGACCCGCCCAGGGTGTAGGCCGGGCGGATAATGACCGGCAGTCCTATTTCCCTGGTCACCCTTCTGGCTTCTTCCAGGCTGGTCACGGTGGCGCTGGGGGGCACCGGCTCGCCGATACGGGTTATCAGCTCCTTGAACAGCTCCCTGTCTTCGGCGTTCCTTATTGTCTGGATGGGAGTGCCCAGCGATTTAACATTGTATTTGTCCAGCACACCGGCGTCGGCCAAGTCTACAGCCAGGTTGAGGCCGGTCTGACCGCCCAGGGTGGGCAGCAGTCCGTCGGGGCGCTCGCGCTCAATGATGCGGGCGACCATATCCACGGTCAGCGGCTCAATATAGACGACATCGGCGATGCCCTCGTCGGTCATGATGGTCGCCGGGTTACTGTTCACCAGCACCGAGGTCACCCCCTCCTCCCGCATCGCCTTGCACGCCTGGGTTCCGGCGTAGTCAAACTCCGCCGCCTGCCCGATGACGATGGGCCCTGAGCCAATGATTAAGACTTTAGAAGGCTTGTTGGTCAATGCGGATGCTCCTATTCAAAGTTGAATTTCCCACAATTTGATCCCTATTTCGCTACAGCATTGCTTATGAGAAGGATAAAAGGAGGGGCAAACTATACCTGTACTCAACCTTTCTTTTTTGACTTTGTATCTATCAGCAAACGAAAACTTATATCTCAATATTTGTCCTATGGCCTCATCTAATTGTTCAGGTTTGGTCTTGACTTCTATCAAGTTGTAAGTATTTTCCTGTTCTTCAATAACTATATCTACTTGCCCCGTCTTTGCTGCATCATAGACTTCTACGGATGTGTAGTAATCTTTTTCAGGAGGAATATAAACTTTTAGGAATTTCATGACAATTTTATCGTGAAGGGTCGGCGGTTTGTGCACAGCCATACTTTTATAATGACCTTTGACTTCATCATAATCCATATTCATCTATTACCTCACAGGTGAGAGGGGATTCTTATTTGAGAGCAATAAGTAATGCGAACAGCGATATGACAAGGGCTGGACCTGAGACGATGATCGAGATGATTGCCAGTCTGTTTCCTCGCCTAACTTCTTCCCTGATTTCGTTAACCACACGTGAAACAATTATTTGGCGTATGTCCATGCTATTTCCTCACCATTGAATTTACCTCACCTCCTTAATCCCCTTCTTAAATCCTCCTTGTCATGCTGGAGGCACGAAGTGCCGAAGTATCCGGGGTGGGGTCGTCTACGCCCCCAATCCCCGCCAGATTCTTCGCCCCGACAGGTCGGGGCTCCAGAATGACAGTGACGTTCATAACCTATCGTAAAGGTCCTCCCAGAGTGGATTCTGCGAAGCTATAAGCTCATGTTTCTTTGAGCGGAGCAGACCTTTGACGGACTTTTCGCGTGATATAGCGCTTTCCACGCTCTCGCAAGACTCATAATAAACGAGTTTTGCAACGTTGTATTTCTTTGTAAATCCATCCACCATTCTATTTTTGTGCTCGTGTACACGCCGTATCAGGTCGTTGGTGACTCCAGTATACAAGACATTATTGTGAACATTTGTCATAATATATACGTAATACATTGTTACTAATGGCTCTGTTTTATCATCTCCAGAAACCTGTCAAACAGGTAGGTGTTGTCCAGTGGGCCTGGGGAGGCTTCACTGTGGTACTGGATGGCGAAGACCGGTAGTTCTTTGTGGTGAAGCCCCTCCACCGTGCCGTCGTTCAGGTTTATATGGCTGACCTCCAGGCCGTCTCTTAGCGTGTCCGGGTCAACGGCGTAGCCGTGGTTCTGGGAGGTGATGTGTACCCTGCCGTCCCCCAGGTCCTTGACCGGGTGGTTGACGCCGCGGTGGCCGAACTTGAGCTTGAAGGTCTTGCCGCCGAAGGCACGGGCGATGAGCTGGTTGCCCAGGCAGATGCCCATCACTGGCTTCTTGCCGATGAGTCCTTTAACTGTATCCACTATGTAATCCAGCAGCTCGGGGTTGCCCGGGCCTGGGGAGAGGACAATGCCGTCGGGTTCTAGCTTGAGGATTTCTCTGGCTGGCATGGTGCAGGGGACTGCTGTTACCCGGCAGCCCAGGCGGCTTAGTATTCGCAGGATATTGTATTTCAGGCCGCAGTCCAGAACAGCTATATTGAAAGCAGGGCTGGTCGCCTCCGACTGCCACTGATAGGACTTGTCGGTTGTCACCTGTCTGACGAAGTCAATGCTGCTGTAGTCGGGCGCGGCTTTAAGCTCCTCCAGGGCTTGCTGGGGTGTTTTGGTGCTGGTGAGCATGCCCATCATCACCCCGACGGAGCGGAGTCTGCGGGTGATTGCCCGGGTATCCACTCCATAGATGCCGGGGATACCGCTCTGGGCAAGATACTCGTGGATGGTCTTTGAGTTCAGGTAATGGTTAGGGCTGGGGCATTCCTCCCGGACGACGAAACCCCTGACCTGTATTCTGTTGGATTCAATGTCCTGCTCATTGACGCCGTAGTTGCCGATTAAGGGATAGGTGGGCACGACAATCTGCCCGGCATAGGACGGGTCGGTAAGCATCTCCTGGTAGCCGGCCATGCTGGTGTTGAAGACTACCTCGCCAAAAGCGTCGGCCTCGGTGCCGAAGCAGAAGCCCTCGTAGACCGAGCCGTCTTCCAGGACTAGTATTGCCCTTTTGTTATTTATCGCCTTACCCTCTTTTCCTATGTCATTGCGAGCGAAGCGAAGCAATCTCAAGAATTGCTCATATAGATTCACACAATTTTTTATTCCTTTTGTTGATACGGGATTGCTTCGTCGCAACCGCTCCCCGCAATGACAGCAAAGAATCCTCTCTCCCTTTTAACTGGTTTTGATAGGATGGAGTCTATCAAAAAGCAGCGTGTAACTCGGTATTCACTTCTTCTCAATTCTAACCGAATCATCCTTATAGACTATCCTCCCCCGATATATGGTCGCCATTACCTTGCCCGTGAGCTTCTGGCCGTCAAGCGGGGTGTTCCTGCCCTTGGAGACGAACTTGCTGGCATCCGCCGTCCATTCCAGCTCCGGGTCAAAGATGGTGACATCGGCGGGAGCGCCGACTGCAAGAGTGCCCAGGCTGCCGTACTTATCCCCGATAATCCTGGCTGGCTCACTGGTGAGCTTGGCGATTAGCAGAGCCAGTTCTAACTTCCCACTGTGCACCAGGCCTGTCAGGCTGCCCAAAGCCGTCTCAAAGCCGCTGATGCCGAAGGGAGCCAGGGCAAACTCGCACAGCTTGTCATTCTCGGTGTGGGGGGCGTGGTCGGTGACGATGACATCAATAACTCCCTCCTTCAATCCCTGAACCAGGGCTTTGACATCCTCTTTAGTCCTCAGGGGCGGGTTTACCTTGGCGTTGGTGTCATAGCCCAGCACTTTCTCTTCGGTCAGGGTCAGGTGGTGGGGGGTCACCTCGCAGGTAACTCTGACGCCTTTCTCTTTGGCCCGGCGAATAAGCTCGACCGAGCCCCCGGTAGAGACGTGGGCGACGTGCAGACGGGCGCCGGTAAGCTGTGCCAGGGCCAGGTCGCGGGCTACCATGTTCTCCTCGGCGACCGACGGTATCCCGCAGAGCCCCAGTCTGGTGGCGATAATGCCCTCGTTCATCTGCCCGCCATCGGAAAGGATGGTGTCCTCGCAATGGTCAATGACGGGTAGCCCAAAGGCCAGGCTGTACTCCATTGCCTGGCGCATCAGACGAGAGCTTGAGACTGGTTTGCCGTCGTCACTGAAGGCGGCCGCTCCGGCTTTTGTCAGTTCCGCCATTTCCGCCAGCTCTTTGCCCTCTCTGCCTTTGGATATGCAGCCGATGACTAGGACGCGGACGGCCCCTTCGCTGGCGGCGGTAGACTTTACATAATCTATGGCTGCCTGATTGTCCAGAGGGGGGTTGGTGTTGGGCATACAGCAGATGGTGGTAAAGCCCCCTTTGGCCGCCGCCTGGCTGCCGCTGGCGATGGTCTCCTTTTCTTCAAAGCCGGGCTGCCTCAGGTGGCAGTGGAGGTCGATAAAGCCGGGGCAGACGATGAGCCCACCGGCGTCAAGAACGTCAAAGTCTGAAGAGGGCAGACTCTCGTTTTCATCATCCAGCCGGGAGATTTTGCCCTCGGATATGAGCAGATTACCAGCCCTGTCTATCTTCCGGCTGGGGTCAACTATGTGACCGCCTCGGATGAGTAAAGGCCTGTTCATCACTGGTTACCTCTGACCAGGAGATAGAGCAGTGCCATACGCACGGCGACCCCGTTGGTCACCTGCTCACTGATAACTGACTGCGGCCCATAGGCCACCGCCGGGGAAATCTCAATGTCTTCGTTGACCGGCCCGGGATGAAGGACTATGGCATCGCTCCTGGCTTTTGCCAGCCTTAACTCAGTTATCTGGTACAGCCTGACGTATTCCCGGATGCTGGGCAGCAGCCCGCTCTGCTGCCTTTCCAGTTGCAGGCGTAGCGCCATGACCACATCGGCTCCGCTAAGGGCAAGCTCTGTATCGGGCTCGATAGTAACCTGTGGGAATTGTCCCTGTGGCTGGTTAAGCCCGGCGGGCAGCAGGGTGAAGGGGCAGCACAGCGTTACCTTGGCCCCCATCTTGGTCAGCCCCCAGATATCGGAGCGCGCCACCCGGCTGTGTTTTACATCACCGACTATGACCACCTTGAGTCCCTTGAGATTTTCTTTGTGCTGGCGGATGGTGTAGAGGTCAAGCAGCGCCTGGGTGGGATGGGCGTGCCAGCCGTCGCCGGCGTTGACCATATGGGCCTTGATGTGCCTGGCGGCAATATAGGGGGCACCGGAGTGGATGTGGCGCATGACCACAATATCGGCCCCCAGGGCTTCAAGTGTCCTTAAGGTATCAACCAGGCTTTCGCCTTTGGTGACGCTGCTGGAAGCCGCCGAGAGGTTGACCACGTCGGCGCTCAGGTTCTTGGCCGCCAGCTCAAAGGAGGAGCGGGTGCGGGTGCTGGGTTCATAGAAAAGGGTGACCACGGTCTTGCCCCGGAGGGTGGGCACCTTCTTGATTGGCCGGGTGATAATCTCTTTCATGGCGTCTGTGGTCTGGAAGACAAGCCCGATTTCATCCGGCGTGAAATCGTCAAGGTCGAGGATGTGCTTGTGGTGCCACACCGGTTTTACCACCGGTTCTCCAGGCTCTGTGACCGGAACTTCTTGTCCGACTACTTTCATGGCTTCTCCTCCTCACCCGACGTAAAAACAATGGCTACTTCGTCCGTGCCATCGGTCTCCTTAAGCTGGACCTGTATCTCTTCGTGTCTTGAGCTGGGCATGTTCTTGCCCACGTAATCGGCCCTTATCGGCAGTTCGCGGTGGCCGCGGTCAACCAGCACCGCCAGCTGAATGGAGCTGGGGCGCCCCAGGTCAATAAGAGCGTCCATCGCCGCTCGGGTGCTCCTGCCGGTGTATAGGACATCATCAACCAGCACTATAACCTTGTCATCTATGCTGACTGGAATATCGGTGCTTTTGACCACGGGCTGGAGGTCAAGAGAAGAAAGGTCATCCCGGTAGAGGCTGAAGTCCAGGGCGCCAACCGGTATCTTTGCCCCTTCGTAGCTTTCTATGTTGGCCGCCAGGCGGTTGGCCAGAGGAACACCGCGGGTGCGCATGCCAACCAGAACCAGGTTTTCGGTGGACTTGTTGCGCTCAATGATTTCGTGGGCGATGCGGGCCAAGGTGCGCCGGATATCGGCTTCGTTCATTATGCTTTTTTTGGTCATAAAAATACCTCTTGCCCCGGCCAGCAAGAGGTTTCTTGCGTGAGTTACTGTTACCCTTGCCAGCCTCTCGGGACTGGACTTAAAGGTGCTTTATTCTTTTTAAAATTATATCACCTTGAAATGGCGATTGCAACACAAACGGACTGAATAAGGATAAATTCTGAATAATTTTTAGACCTTAGAGACCGCCTCTGTTATAATTAATATAATAAATGGACATCCTTTCCCAGCTTAACCCGGCACAGAAAGAGGCCGTAGAGAGCATCACCGGGCCGGTGCTGATTCTGGCCGGCCCTGGTAGCGGCAAGACCCGGGTGATTACCCACCGCGTTGCCTACCTGATAAAGGTCTGCGGCGTAAGCCCCAGGCGCATTATGGCGGTTACCTTTACCAATAAAGCCGCCCGGGAGATGGAGGAGAGGCTCAACCATCTGGTCAGCGGCCAGGTAAAGGAGCTGACCCTGGGTACCTTTCATGCCATCTGTGCCCGCATCCTGCGTCGGGAGGGCAGGGCCATCGATGTTGACCCCCGTTTTATCATCTACGACCAGGATGACCAGCTCAGCCTGGTAAAGCGGGCGATGCAGGCGGCCGGGATTGACCCCAAGCAGTATGCCCCGCAGGCTATACTCTCGGCCATAAGCGCCGCCAAGAGCCGGATGCTGACGCCCGGAGACTACCTTGAACACACCTCCAGCCAGTTTGAGAGAGTGGTGGGGCAGGTCTATGAGCAATACCAGAGATTGCTCAAGCAGAGCAACGCCCTTGATTTCGACGACCTGTTGATGAAGGCGGTAGAGCTGTTCATCGGCCAGCCCGAGGTCTTGGCACGATACCAGCAGAGGTATCTCCACATTATGGTCGACGAATTCCAGGACACCAATCTGGTTCAGTATCAGCTGGTAAAGCTCCTTTCGGACAGGTACCGCAACATCTGCGTCGTCGGTGACCCGGACCAGTCAATCTACTCCTGGCGCTCGGCGGATTTACGCAACATTCTCAGCTTTGAGAAGGACTACCCCGAGACCAGGGTGGTACTTCTGGAGCAGAACTACCGCTCAACGAAAACCATTCTGGAAACGGCATCGGGTATAATCTCGGCCAACCAGCAGAGAAAGCCGACCAGGCTGTGGACGGATAACGATGCCGGAGAGCTGGTAACCCTTGCCGAGACCTATAACGAGCAGGAAGAAGCCCAGTTCGTTGTCAGCCAGGTAGAACACCTGACGGAGCAGGGCGAGGCCCGCTTGGGAGACTGTGCCGTGATGTACCGTACCAACGCCCAGTCAAGAGCCCTTGAGGAGACTCTTATCCGCTATGGGATGCCCTACAAGCTGGTGGCCGGCACCCGCTTCTATGAGCGGCGGGAAGTAAAAGACATCATCGCCTACCTCAGGCTAGTTCAGAATCCCGGTGACAGCGTCAGCCTGCTCCGGATAATCAATATTCCCCAGAGGGGTATCGGTGAGCGTAGCGTAGGCCAACTGGAAGCCTGGGCCAAATCTCTGGGGCTATCCCAGTATCAGGCGTTGCGGCTACTGACTTCGGAGGAGGAAAAACCACCGTTCAATCCCCGCACTATAAAGATGCTTAAAGTCTTCTTAGGCATAATGGAGGAACTTATCACCCGGAGCCAGGAGCTAAGACTGGTTGACCTTTTTAACCTGGTGATAAGTAAGACCGGCTATAAGGAGTATATCTTGAATACTCCTGACGGCGATGAACGCTGGGAGAATGTCCTTGAGCTGGGCACCGTCGCCCGCCAATACCAGGATTTGGCTCCCGGGGAAGGGCTGACCGCCTTCCTTGAGGGAGTTACCCTGGTCTCTGATGTTGACGGCCTTGACGAGACGGTGGATGCGGTGACCCTCATCACCCTGCACCAGGCCAAGGGTCTGGAATTCCCGGTGGTCTTTATTGTCGGCCTGGAAGAGGGCATACTGCCCCATTTCAAGTCATTTGATGACCCGGGGCAGATGGAAGAGGAGAGGCGTCTTTGCTATGTCGGTGTTACCCGGGCCAAACACAGGGTCTACCTGGTTCACGCCCGTCACCGCAGCCGGATGGGTGGCAGCACCCCGAGCCAGCCATCGCGTTTTCTAGATGACGTTCCCCCTCACCTTGTTGCCAGCACCGACCTGTGGCGGGGTGAAGAGAGCCAGCTGGCCAGTGCCTATTCCTGGGATAATGCCGCTCCCTTTACCGTTGACCTTCCTGAGCTGAAGGCCGGCGACCAGGTCCGACACAGCCAGTTTGGCCGGGGAGTGGTGGTTAGCTGCCGGCCAACAAGGAACGACAGTGAAGTGGTCGTCGCCTTTCCTGTGGCAGGGGTGAAGAAGCTGCTTCTGAGCTTTGCCCGGCTGGAGAAGGTGGACTAGACCCGCGCAAGAAAGCTCTACAGTCTCGGTTTTTCAATTAGCTCCCACCTGACCATGCCGTCTTCTACAAGCTGGCGGATTTTCCTCTCCTGGGGTGTCAGCTGGCAGTTTTTGCCCGTTTTAATCTCCATGATGACAATCTCCCGGGGGTCGCCCTCGGCCAGCCCGGGGAAGACGACCAGGTCTACCGGGCTGCCTATGAAGCGGGCCTCTGTCGGGTCATACTTGAAATCGGGCAGGTATGGGGCTAACTGCTCAACAAACTTTCCACCCAGCACCGCCCGGCTCTGGCTCACGGCTGCCTGACGTATCCTTCCCCTTTCCTGTTCCAGAGTCTCAAGCTCTATCTTAAGCCAGTTTCGGAACCTGATTTCCATCCGCCACCTGATAACAAGGTAAGAAAATAAAACCAGGAGAAGGGCGCCAGCCGTTATGACGGCAATCAATAGCCCGGTGTCCATTACATCAAACCTCCCTGTCTACCAGAACCTTCCGTCTGCCCTCTTATTATAGACATCGCCCGATATGTCGGAAAGCCATCCTTCTCGTTCCGTCTTTCGTACATCAAAATCAGTGACATAGGGTTTTATGTCCAGCAGGGGAGTCCCATCCAGGATATCTACATCCTCAACGTGGACCAGACAATCTTCAACCCTGACTAAACGAACTACAGAAACGCCGATGGCATTGGGACGTCCGGGCATTCTGGTAGCGAATATCCCGTGCGGCTTGTCATCCATATAAGGTTGTACTTCTAGTGAATACCCTTTAGCTAGATGAAAATGGTATAGCAAGATTATATGTGAGAAGCCGGCGACATCTCTAAGCCCGGCACAGTACTGGGGTAGTATCTCCAGAGTTCCAGCCACGCCTTTAGCCCCGGCTGATTGTATCGGCATGCCTCTGGCTTCCTTGAATGGGGAATGGATAACTCCTATAGGTTTGTATTTAATTTCCCTCATGTTCTTTACTGCCGATACCGTCTGGTGGCTTCTAGCTGCCGCCGGGCTTAACCAGCGGGATACCAGCGGCACACAGGGGGCAGTCCTGCGGTCTGTAGGACGGTGTCACCGAGCGAAGGCAGCTGAACAGGGGAACGCCGAAGTTGTGTTCTTTTTCCGAGCGGTCAACCAGCACACCGATGCCAATCGCTTTACCACCCTGTTCGGCAATCAGGGTCAAGACCTCCCGGATAGACTTGCCGGTGGTGAGGACATCATCCACCACCAGAACTTGCTCACCAGAAATCAGGCCAAAGCCGCGCTTAAAAGCCCGCCGCTCGGTTCCCTCCTTCTCGGCGAATACGCCCCGGACGCCGAGCTGCTTGGCGACCTCATAGGCCAGAATGATGCCACCGGTAGTCGGCCCGGCCACAACGTCTGCTTTATCCTTGGCGAAGTGGGCGCTGATTAAACGGCAGAGCTGCTCGGTGTAGTTCGGGAACTGAAGAACGAGAAACTTCTCCCAGTAGACCGGAGAGTGGAGCCCCGAGGTGAGCAGGAAGTGCCCACTGAGTATTGCCCCGGATTTTTTAAAGATTTCCTCTGGAGTCATCGGCGGCTTCCTATGGCAGTGAGTAGTTGGGCGCCAGCCCAAAATCGGCCGGTGGCCAGATTGATAGCCAGGCCTTGCCGATGATGTCCTGGCGAGGCACCGTCCAGCCCCAGCGAGAATCCAGGCTGATATTGCGGTTATCACCCAGGACAAAGTAGTTGTCCGGCGGTATTATGTCGCTCAGGTAATAGTCCTTGTCTGGCTCAGAGATGTATTCATGCTCATCCAGAGTCAAAATGTTGCCATCCGGTTGATGGATGTAGACTTTTCCATCTTTTAATTCCACAATCTCACCCGGCAGACCGATGACGCGCTTGATGTAGTCCTCGGCCGGGTTGTAGGGGTTGGGGAAAATAATGATGTCGCCTCTTTCAGGGACGTGAAAGTTATAGACGACCTTATTAATTATCAGTCTTTGCCCTTGATGCAGATTGGGCTCCATACTGGTGCCGTTTACCACAGAGGGCGGGACCGTGGCCTGAATGACGAAAAAGATGGTTACCGCCAGTAGCAACGTTACCAGAACTTCACGCAGAAAACTCTTCAATCGATTTTAGCCTTCCTAGCTTTAGTTCTATTATACCCTTTCTGTTCCGTTCTTGCCACAAGCACATTAGGCTGACTTTTTGGCAAGTATCTATTCAGGATGTATAATATTAAACTAACTAGAATAAGTCTTTGGCGTTATCTATATTATTAGAACGAACGAGGGCAAGGAACGGAGGTAAGGAATGAAAAAAGTTTTACTACTGGCGGCGAGTGCGCTGGCTATCGGGGTTGTGGCCATCGGAGCACTGGGGTGCAGTGACTATTTTGGCTCGAATGGGGGAACACCGGCCGCAGCGGCCAACGCAAGCTCTAACCAGCAGAACACCGGAATCTGGGTGACCGGCGTGGGCAAGCTCAGAGTTTCCCCTGATATCGCCCTGCTCAGTCTGGGCGTAGAGGCTCAGGCTGCCACGGTAGCCGAAACCCAGCAGGAGGCTGCTCAGGCCATGGATGCGGTAGTAAGTGCACTAACCAGCTCGGGTATTGCCCAGGCTGATATTCAGACCCAGCTTTTTGGCATTCAGCCGGTGCGCAGCACTGATAAGGATAGCGGGCAGGAAGTCCTCATCGGCTACCGGGCGACCAACATGGTCAGTGTTAAGATCAGAAATATAGAGAATGCTGGCAGCGTCATCGACGCCGCTGTTGCCGCCGGTGGCGACAATGCCAGAGTAAACAGCATCAGCTTCACTCTGGATAACCCGGAGGCTTACAACGAGCAACTGCGGAAAGAAGCCATGGATGATGCCAAGGCCAAGGCAAAACAGCTGGCTGACTTGGGCGGGGTAAAGCTGGGCAAGCCGACCTATATCGCTGAGAGCAGTTATATCCCGCCGGTCTATCGCGCTGAGGCCCCCGCTGCACCGACAACCCCCATCAGTCCGGGGGAATTGGAAATCCAGCTTACCGTCCAGGTGATCTACAGCATAGGTTAGCCATCACGAGGGGTTGAATGTAACCAGGAGAGCCGGTTTAAGGTCCAGCTCTCCTGGTGTTTTCAGCCAATTTGCACTTTCTAAAAAGAGGATGCTAGAATTATGGCATGGACTACATGGAGCAGGTGCTGTCTCTGGCCAGACTGGCCCTGGGACAGGTAAGCCCTAATCCGGCGGTGGGAGCGGTGGTGGTCAAAGATGATGTGGTCGTGGGGCAGGGTTATACTCAGCCGCCGGGCTCAAGCCATGCCGAGGTGGTAGCCCTGGAGCAGGCGGGCAAAAAAGCCAGAGGTGGCGCTATGTATGTCTCTCTGGAGCCCTGCTGTCACTATGGCCAGACTCCACCCTGCACCCGGGCGATTATTGCCGCCGGTATCGGCGAGGTCCATATGGCGATGATTGACCCAAACCCTCTGGTCTCCGGGCATGGCAGGGAAGAGCTTGAGACAAAGGGTATCAAGACCGTTGTTGGTGAGTATGAACAGGAAGCCAGGGATATCAATGAAGCCTATATCAAATTCATCACCACCGGCATGCCCTTTGTCACCGTGAAGTTTGCCATGAGTCTGGACGGAAAGATAGCCACTTCAAGCGGTAACTCCAAGTGGATTAGCAGTGATGAAGCCAGACAATATTCCCACACCCTGCGCTGTGCCAGTGATGCCATTATGGCTGGGGCTAACACGGTGCTGATTGATGACCCCCACCTGACCACCAGGTGTGGTAGCGGACGGGGTGGGACTACGCGGAAACAGCCTCTCAGGGTGATTGTGGATGGCAAGGGGCGTACTCCGCTTACCGCCAGAATGTTCGGCGAACCGGGGAAGACGCTGGTAGCGCTGGGGCGGCCGGCTGGACCCGGTGAGACGGATGCCTTTGCCCGGGCTGGTGCCGAACTGCTGGAAGTGCCGGCGGCCGGGGGCATTATAGACCTGGGAAAGCTGCTAAAGGCACTGGCCGGTCGAAAGATTACCAGCGTCTTGGTCGAGGGGGGTGGTATACTCTTTGGTTCCCTCTTTGACTCCGGTCTGGTGGACAAGGTGGTAGCCTTTATCGCTCCCGTTATCATCGGCGGGGAGAAGGCAAAAACGGCCGTGGCTGGCAGGGGTGTGGGTAAAGTGGTAGACTCCCTTAAGCTAGAGCGGGTTAATGTGCTCAGGTTGGGGCGAGATGTAATGGTCAGCGGCTATGTCAGAGGCTAGGCGATGTTTACCGGAATCATAGAGGAGATAGGCACGGTTGTTTCGGTTTCGGCTGGTAAGCTGGTCGTTTCTGCGGGCAAGGTTCTTCAGGGAATAGAGCTCGGGGGAAGCATCAGTGTCAATGGTGCCTGCCTGACGGTGATCGGGTTTGATGCCGGTTCGTTTACTGTTGACATAATGTTAGAGACACTAGAGCGGACCAATCTTGGCCTGCTGCATGCCGGAGACAGGGTTAACCTGGAAAGACCACTGACCCTTGATAAGCCATTAGGCGGCCACCTGGTACAGGGGCACGTAGATACCACTGGCAGGGTAGCCTCGGTAATACAGGAAGGTAAGACAACCAGAATCGGCATTGAAGCCCCGGTCGAAGTGATGTCCTACATAGTCAAAAAGGGGTTTATTGCTGTTGATGGCATCAGCCTGACCGTGGCTGCTATATATGCCGGTTTCTTTGAGGTTTCTATCGTGGACTATACCCTGAAGAACACCAGTCTGGGCAGCAGAAGAGCGGGCGACCTGGTCAACCTGGAGGTTGATATTATCGCCAAGTATGTGGAACAATTGGTCAACAAGCCGGGACAGGGAATAACTCTTGATTTCCTGAGGGAGCACGGCTTTGTAGCCGGTTGATTTAGAGAGAGGAGTATTGTGGCACTATCTACTATTGAAGGGGCCATTCGTGACATAAAGGCGGGCAAGTTCATCATCGTGGTTGATGATGAGGCTCGGGAGAACGAGGGCGACCTGGTCCTGGCCGCCGAGAAGGTCACCCCCGAGGCAATCAACTTCATGGCCCGGCACGCCAGGGGTCTCATCTGCCTGCCGATCACCGGCCAGCGTCTGGATGAGCTGAACATTCCTCTGATGGTGAATGATAACACTTCAAAGCTGGGCACTGCCTTTACCGTGTCGATTGAGGCCAAGCACAAGGTCACCACTGGCATCTCGGCCTATGATAGGGCGGAGACGATAAAGGCGGTTGTTGACCCGGCGACCAGACCTGAAGACCTGGCCCGTCCGGGGCATATTTTTCCCCTGAGGGCCAGGGATGGCGGGGTGCTGGTGAGGGCCGGGCATACCGAGGCCATAGTGGACTTGGCCCGGCTGGCTGGTCTTTACCCCGCCGGGGTTATCTGTGAAATCATGAACGAGGACGGTTCTATGGCGCGGCTGCCCCAGCTTGAGTTGATGGCGGAAAAGCACGGTATCAAGATTATCACCATAGCCAGTCTGATTGCCTATCGCCGCCGGCATGAGAAGCTGGTGCATCAGGTGGCTAAGGCTAAGCTGCCCACCAGATATGGCGAGTTCATTGCTATGGCCTATAAAAGCGATATTGACCCCGATGAACACCTGGCTCTGGTACTGGGCGATATATCTACCAGGGAGCCGGTGCTGGTGCGGGTCCACAGTGAGTGCCTCACCGGCGACGTCTTTGGCAGCCTTCGCTGTGACTGCGGGGAGCAGGTATCACTGGCTATAAAAAGAATCGCCCAGGAGGGTCGGGGAGTCTTGCTTTATATGAGGCAGGAAGGCAGGGGTATTGGCTTTCATAACAAAATCTGTGCCTATGCCCTTCAGGATGAAGGACTGGATACCGTAGAGGCCAATCTTTCTCTGGGCTTTGAACCCGACCTGCGCGACTACGGCATCGGTGCCCAGATTCTGGCCGACCTGGGCCTTAATAAGGTCAGGTTGCTCACCAACAACCCCAAAAAGGTCATCGGGCTGGAAGGTTATGGTCTTGAAGTGATGGAGACGGTACCCATCATCGTGCCGCCAAACCCTTATAACCGCCGCTATCTGGAAACAAAACAGAAGAAGATGGGCCACCTGCTGAAGATAAAGGAAACAACTGATAGTTAACGGACTTTTCATCAAGGAGGCTTAAATGAGTAAAACTTTTGAGGGCATGCTGCTGGGGGAGGGGCTGAAGTTTGGAGTGGTGATTTCTCGTTTTAATGAGTTCATCAGTCAGAAGCTGCTGGAGGGAGCCCAGGACGCCCTGCGCCGCCATGGTGTTAATGACGGGGATGTGGATGTTGCCTGGACACCGGGCTCCTTTGAAATCCCGCTGGTGGCTCTGAAGCTGGCTGAGACCAAGAATTATGACGCCATCATCTGTCTTGGAGCTGTGATACGCGGCGGCACCCCTCACTTTGAGTATATCGCCGCCGAACTGAGCAAGGGTATCGCCAAAGTGGCCCTACAGGCGGGGCTGCCGGTTGTTCACGGTGTGATTACCGCCGATACCTTGGAGCAGGCCATCGAGCGGGCGGGAACCAAGATGGGCAACAAAGGATTTGATGCCGCAGTTATTGCCATTGAAATGGCAAATCTTTTGAAGAGGCTGGATTAGCTACGCGACCTCAGTCGGTTACCTTATAGACCTTGTCGCCCCTCCTTACCCGTTCGCTGACCTTGATGCCGACAGAGTCACCCTTTTTGGCTTTGGTGACGGAGACGTTGTTAATCTCCATTGAGCCAACGGTCATTTCAAGGTCGGTGGTGTGGCCCTGAATATGGATTTTGTCACCGAGCTTTAGTTCGTCTGTCAGCTCAATGCCGGCAACCACAGGGTGGGCAAAAAAATCAGACACCGCACCGATTTCTACTTCAGGCATCTGGTTGCCTCCTTCCCTTGATTTGCGATTAGTATACGCCATAGCTTTAACCAAATCAATAGTTTTGACAGGCAGTAGTGAACCCTGACCTTTGATTAAATCTTTGACATACTCCCTCTTCTTGCATATAATAGGTCTAATTTAAATAATCAGAGAGGGCAGAGTTGGCTGATAAAAAAACCGGCGCTAAAAGCAAAGAGCAGGCTCCTGCTGATGAGAACATTAAGCAGCGCCTGGATATGTTCGACCAGCGTTTGGATAACATTGACTCGATGGTATCGGCGGTTATTGAGCGGGTCATGAACCAGCCCCTTTCTGTTGGTGTTACCTGTCCCCACTGTGGCAAAAACATAGAGTTTGCCCTGATAGGTAACAGGAGACCCCGGGTCTGACCTCGGGCTTAAGTGAGTTGCCAGGCACTGAAAAGCTCTTAAGCATCACCATGTCTTTTGCTGGATGAAGGAGGACGAATGGAGATAGCAGCCGCCATTAACCGGAGCAAATGTGACCTTTTCCACTGGAGATACCACTTAAGCCTGCCCTGGAAATTGACCCTGGCGCTGGGTATGGCCGGAATTACCGGCCTTCTGGCTCAGCTCAGATTTCCCGTGCCGTGGAGCCCGGTGCCGATAACCGGGCAGACCTTCGCCGTGCTTTTAGCCGGTGTTCTTCTGGGGAGGTGGTGGGGTGGAGTCAGCATGGTAATCTATGCCACCCTAGGTGCCGTGGGACTTCCCTGGTTCAGCGGATGGTCCAGCGGACTGGGTACCACCGGTGGCTATATATTTGGCTTTATCCTGGCGGCTCTTTTTCTGGGCTACTTCACCGACAGGCATATCAAGTTGCGAGGCTTCCTCAGCATGCTGGGGTTAATGCTTGTGGCCAACTTCATCCTGATTTATGTCCCGGGCCTCATCTGGCTTGGCCTGTGGCTTAATGTGGTCAACCACACACCGGCAACGCTGGCCGGTGTTATCACCATGGGGGTTGTCCCCTTCATAGCCGGCGACATAACCAAAGCCGTCCTGGCGGCAGCCACGACCAAAGCAGTCATCCCGAAATCGGCCTACGATGCCTAATTAGCGGTGCAAGGTGCACCGGCGCCGTCGCCATTACTATTGACTTGTCAGCAGACGACCAGTAAAATTAGTCGTTACCGGGCGGTTAGCTCAGTTGGTTAGAGCGCTGCGTTGACATCGCAGAGGTCACTGGTTCAAATCCGGTACCGCCCACCATAGGTAAAGAAATTACCTTAATTTAGATATGAATAATTCTCTTTCGCTACTCTTTAGCTGCTTTTTCAGCCTCAGCCTCTGATAATTGAATTACCTTGTCCTGTAAGGTGTTGCCTGCTCGCTGTTTACGTTTCTCGCAAAATTTCCCAGCGGTTTACTAAAGGTGTAGAATATGCCCGGACACCTCGCTAAAGAGACCATGGACAAATGATTTTCGGAGAAGGTAGTTTTTGCTATGCCTGCGGTTGAAGTTAATCACGTAGCAAAGTCATACGCGGATAAGGTTGCCGTTGACGACCTGTCCTTCTCTGTAAACCAGGGTGAGATATTCGGTCTTATAGGGCCAAACGGTGCCGGCAAGACTACCACCATCAGGATGATGATGGACATCATCAAGCCGGACTCGGGCAACGTAATGGTACTCGGTGAGAGATTGAATGAAACCAGCAAAAACAGGCTCGGCTATATGCCTGAGGAAAGAGGCCTGTACAGAAAGCTGACGGTCATTGACTCCATCCTGTATCTTGCTTCGCTCAAGGGTATGGGCAGACACTCGGCCGAGGGAAGAGCTGACAAGGTGCTCAAGGAGACCGGAATGTATCCTCATAAGAGAAAGAAGATTGAAGAGTTGAGCAGGGGCATGGGGCAGATTATCCAGTTCATTGTTACCATCGTCCACGACCCCAGGCTGATTATTCTGGACGAGCCCTTTGCCGGTCTCGACCCGGTTAACACCGAGTTGCTGAAAAGGATGTTCGTTGGCCTGAGGAACCAGGGCAAAGCCGTAATTCTGAGCACACATCAAATGAATCAGGTAGAGGAACTGTGCGACCGCATTTTAATGATAGACAACGGACGCTCTGTTCTTTATGGAAATCTCAATGAAATCAAGACCAGGTATAGAAGTCATTCGGTCATTCTGGATTTTGAGGGTGAGTTAGGACAAATACCAGGAGTTATAGAAAAGCGCGCTAATAAAGGCTACGTTGAACTGGTTCTTGACGCCAGCACAACTCCCAAGCAGGTCCTGGAAGAATTGGTAAGCACCGGCATGGTAATCAATCGCTTTGAGGTGGCCACTCCTTCGCTGAATGAGATATTCCTGGAGGTGGCGACTGAGAACCATGAATAAAACTTACCTGATATTCAGGCATGAATTCCTCCGTACGATAAGAAGAACCGGGTTTATCATCCTGACTCTCGTCCTACCGGTGCTGGCCCTTCTGGGCATAGGGGTTTTCCACATCGTGTCGGGAGTGGCCAAACCCCCGGCGGAAGTGACCCGAATCGGATACGTCGATGAAGTCGGAGGTTTCGACCAGTCTACCGCCCAGGGGAACATTACATTTGTAAGCTTTGATACTCCAGAAGCCGCCACCCAGGCCCTGATAGACAAGGATGTTACCGAATACTTCGTCATCCCGCCGGACTTTGTCTCGACGGGAATAATCAAACGTTATATCACGCAGAGAGAGGTTACGCCGTCCGCCGCCACCACGACTGCTATTAAGAATTTCCTTTCAAGTAATCTGCTGGCCGGCAAGGTGCCTGACAGCACCATAGAGAGGGTTGAAGCGCCCTTGAACCTGGTCACCACGACGCTTACCGAAACCGGGGCCGTGGCTCCGGAGCAGGGCGGGCTTACAAATCTCATTGTCCCCGGCATTTTTAGCCTTCTGCTGGCCCTGTCTCTCTCTTTCTCTTCCGCCTACGTGCTGCAGGGTCTTGGCGAGGAGAAGGAGAACCGCCTTATGGAGATTTTGCTGTCTTCGGTCTCCACACGACAGCTGATAATCGGCAAAGTCCTGGGTATCGGTGCCGCCGGACTGGCCCAGGTAGTCGTCTGGGCAGTCTCAATTCCGTTTCTGCTGAACCTGGCTTCGTCATCTATCGGTGGCTTTCTCAGCACGATACGGATACCTCCCAATTTCCTTGTCCTGGGTGTAGTCTACTTCATACTGGGCTACCTGTTGTTTGCCGTGCTCTCGGCTGGTGTTGCCGCCGTCAGTACCAGTGTGCGGGAGGGGCAGGGGTTGGCCTCAATATTCACACTTTTCGCGGTTGCCCCATTCTGGTTCTACTCTCTAATCTTACTATTCCCAAACAGCCCGATTTGGGCTGTTTTCAGCATTTTTCCGTTCTCTGCCCCTGTGTTAGTGATGTTGAGGCTTGGCATGACAGGCGTCCCCGTGTGGCAACTAATCGCTAGCATGACCGTAATGGTGCTGTCCATCACCGGGGGACTGCTGCTGGCGGCCAAACTTCTGAGGACTTACGTACTCATGTATGGCAAAAGACCAGGCCTCGGAGAGATTGTCCGGAATCTCAGGAGTGGCTAGCCTCGATTTCGCAAAGTTATACTTTACCACCGGACCGGTCAGGTTTAGTGTGTTTAGAAGTACTGCCTTGATTAATAAGACGTATGTGGTATGATAGAACAACCTTCTGGAGACAGATGAACTCCGTATCCGGTGGCCAAGTCGGGAGCCAAGTAAACGGAGAGGCTGGGGGCCTGCCCGCCGGTTGAGCAGCATAGAAAATAAAGCCGGAGCTTTTAACCTTCTGGGTGCGGGATGTCGTTTATTAAAATAGTCCTTGTAACTGAATTGGTTCTGGCTGCCCTTATCGCCGGATGCCAGGGAGAGATTAAGACGGAAACGACTGGGGGGCCAGTAATAACCAAAACTGTGTCCAATCAGGTCGAGGTGACCATAGAAGACCTGGCCTTCCACCCGCAGGAGATAAGCATATCTCCGGGGACTAGAGTGGTATGGAAAAACCTGGATTCAGTGACTCACACGGTTACCAGCTTTATTACCACCCCGGACGAAGACCTGGTATGGCACACGTTTTTAGGTACTATCTGGGATAGCGGCAATCTAGCCCCAGGGGAAAGCTTCTCTCTGGTTTTGACTCAGCCTGGCCAATATGATTATGTTTCCGTTCCTTATCTGTTGCCCAAGATAAAATGGGGGGAATATCAGACACTTTACATCAGACCTACTTCTGATGTCAGTGGTACCATTATCGTGTTAAACGAGTAGGAAATACTGTTCTCACTCGTCGCCTGATTCTTCCAGCGGAAGGTTAGCAATCGCTCTCTGCATCTGATAGACAAACTGCTCACCGCTATTGATTACCGGTTTTATTGAATAGAACGGCGAGCAGCACTCGTCCTCCAGGTTGTCATTTACCCCCCTCAATTTACCGATAAAAACGGTCGCCTTTTCCATTTCGTCCTTAATATCAAGAGTGAGCTGGTCAATAAGACTGCGCCTGGTCATATTTAATCTCCTTTAGACCGTTGAAGTGTTTCTAGTATCCTATATGATATCACTCCTGGCTTCTATGTGCCGGCAGGAGAGGAACCGTTCAGCACCCTTTTACCAGCGTTAGTTCAGGGATGATTACGGTTAGTAGTCTTTGACTAAACTCAGGATTGGCCTTCTCTGCGATGCTTCTTCAGGTCTGAAATTATAGCTGAGAGCCCCAATCGTATTAGTCGCTTTAGGCTGGGGGCAACTGTAAGTTATTTTAAGGCCCACCTGGAATTGTGAAAAAGACTACTCTGCATAGCCACCACCCTCAGTGGGTGGGGGATAGTATCTTGGGGGGATGTATTGCTTGTAGACACGGACCACTTCGCTGAAGTTATCTTTGAAAGCTTCAGCCAGAAGCCAGGTGTTGAGGGATATCTTGCCCGTTCCTCCGCATACCTGGTCGGGAACCTGCCCATCTATTACCTCTGCCTGTACCTCGGTAGTACCCGGAACATCAACACCGGTGCCGAACCAGACGGTGTAATCGGCCTGGGTAGCGGACTTCGCCGGTATCGTTACCCATATATACTGGATATCCATAACCGTGCTGGCCGGTATGTTTTTGAGGATAAGCTTGACCCATCCCTCGGCGTCAACATCGCCATGGTTTTGCAGGTCAAGCGATAGTTCGTACTTGTAGGCTATGAACTGCCCGCAAATCTCCCGGGTTACATAGACCTCCCGGCTCTGTGAACTTACGAGCTCGACGTTCTCCATCTCCGGGTCACTGGCTAAAGAACCGGTACCTTTGCACACCGGACAGGTGACCTGAAGCAGTGAGGTCACCGCTATTATCGGAACAACGGTGAGAAAAGCAAGGTATTTTTTCTGGATTTTATACCTGCCCATAAACATAGCTCACCTACCTTACAAGCCTACTATACAGGAAAAAACGGTATTTGTCTGCGACTTTTGTCTCACTATTTAGCTAGTCAGCCGGCTCTATAGTAAGGAGACCCTGTTTAAAGTCCAGGCTCGTTCTAAAATGTTCCAAAAAACTCAGGCCCAGCAGCCCCTCAACGCCGGCTAATTTGGGAAACCCCCAGACCAGTGACTTAACATTCCTGGCCACCAGGTCGCCGACACTGACTTCCTCAAGCTCTATTTCATCTACTTCAATCAATTCGGCCTTGGTAACGGCTATCGTCCCGCTCCCGGGGTCATCGGGGCTGAAGTAGGCATCATAGCCAAGCTGTCTGGCATCCTGTAATGGGATGACACAGTACTGGGAGCCCGTGTCTAGGACTGCCCTGATTTCTCTAACTCCCTTTTCCCCTTTGATGCGTACAAAGAGAGTGATCGGCTTGCCGGCTTCTATCTTAAGCTTCATCAGAACATCAGTACATGGCGAGTCTCAGGGACAATGGAGCCGGTATAGACGCTGCAGAACTCACCCTTTAGCTTATCTCTGACCTGAAAGACATCAACGTGCCGGGTAATCAACCTCACATTCAGCGGTTGGCCGCTGTCATTTTCCCTTTCCACCACCTCAACCCCCAACCACTGGTTCGGGTACCGGCTGCCGAGCTCTTCTAGGGTCATTATCTCGTTTTCAGTACTGTTCATAGCGGGAGTTAAGAGGGAGACGGAAGCTTCCGTCTCCCTCTTATTAGTTTAGCTCAAGATTGCCCTCTTGACAAGTCCTTGGGCCATGGCAATCTTGTACTTGTTGAGGGGAAGGGCAATTGCCCCACTAAGGGCGGCTGTTGCCGCGGCATCGGCTGTGGCTTCGGAGATGGTATTGCCTATAAGGGCATCCGCGGCCCCGGTTGCCAGTCGCGGTGTAGTGGCTACGGCCCCCAGGACAACACGGGCACTGGTAACGTTGCCGGTTGCCGGGGCAATGACCATGGCGGCGCTGGCCAGGGCGAAGTCAACAGCTCTCCGTATGGTTGCTTTGGCAAAAGCCTGCTTGCTGCCTGACGGCTGGGTTGGTATCTGGATTTCGGTGACTATTTCGTCGGCATCTAGCACCGTTGATGTAAAACCATCAAAAAAGGCACTGGCATCAATCGTCTGCTTGGATGTCTTAATCTTGGCATCCAGAGCGACCAGGGCAGTGCCGGTGTCGCTGATGCTGGCGGCAACACAACCGTTAGTTGCACCGAAAATGGAGTGCTGGAAGCGGTGGTCACCCGTTGTGGCGTAACAGATGCCGTTGGGGTTCTTCCTCAGGCAGTTGAACTTGTTCCAGGAAGAGCGGTAGTACCAGCATCTTACTTGCTGGCAGATGTTGCCGCCGATGGTGCCCATGTTGCGTATCTGCCACGAAGCCACCCTGCCGGCTGCTTGGGCCAGCACACCGTAATTTTGCTGCACTACGGATGAAGTGGCGATGTCGTGGAGTTTGGTCAGAGCACCAATCTTGAGACCACTGCTGTCCTCGTTGATGTATTCCATGTCCGGGATGGTCTTCAGGTTGATGATGTACTCGGGCAGACTGGGAAGGCTGAAGTATATCATCTCACCCAGCAGGTCGGTGCCACCGCCAATGACCTTGGCCTTACCGGAATACTGCTGCAGGGCGGATGTCGCTTCGGCTACCGAAGTGGCGTTTATATTGGTAAATTTCTTCATTTCTATCCTCCTTACGCCTTCCCTAATGCTGCCAGAATCTTGTTGGGGGTTATCATGGTGCTATACACCCGGGCGCCACAGGCGTTGTAGATGGCATTGGCGATGGCCGGTGCCGGTGACCCACAGGAAGGCTCCGCGATGCCCTTGGCCCCCATTGGGCCAAAGTCGTCGGGATGCTCGTACAGGTGAGAATTGTACTGGGCCGGTATGTCGGCATAGGTCATTATCTTGTAGTCAAGATAGTTGGGGTTGAGGCTTACGCCGGTGCCCTCGTCCTTGACCATGCCCTCCATGAGGGCGCGACCCACGGACATGGTGGTGCCGCCGTGAACCTGGTTTATGGCCCCCTTGTACCACGCCGTTCGGCCGATGTCCTGACTCGTCCACAGCCCCATGACGGTGACCTCTCCGGTATCGGTGTCAACCTCGACCTCGGCCACGCAGGCGTTCCACATCTGGTGCATCCAGTTGATGCGCTTGGTGGCATAGCGGCCGACACCGAGGATCATTCCGTTGGTGTGTGCCGCCGAACCGGTTACCTTAGCCACGTCCACTTTCTTGGTCGGGTCTGCCTTGACGTAGATTGAATTGTCGGATGTCTCAAGGTCTTCGGGCTTGGTGGCCTCAATGAGACCTGCGTCAATGGCGGTCTGGAACAGCTGTTCCTTGACGTCACGGCAGGCCAGAATCACCGCTGTACCCGAGCCCCGGGTCACCCGGCTGCCGCCGGTGCCGACCGATTCCTGGACCTGGTCAGTCTCGTAGGTTGAGACGTAAACCTTATCCGGCGTCACTCCCAGCTCTTCGGCCGCCATCAGCTTGAAAGCGGTGCGGTTGCCTGTGCCGACGTCCTGTGAGCCGGTGCTGACCTGGAAGGTGCCGTCCGGGTTGGCGAAGATGTGGCACGACTCCGGGTTGGCCAGGTATCCGTGCCGGCAGGCACGGTGGAAAATGCCGATGCCCCGCTTCTTGGCCCCGTTTACCGATACCGGTGTTGTCCAGCCCTTCCATTTATCGTTGAAACCGGAATCCTGGATTATCTTCTGTAGCATTCCGGGGTTGGGATTGCCGTCCATCTCCCATTCGGGGTGAGCCTTGTTGGCGCCGACTCCTGCCTTGGTGCTGACGTTCTTCAGCAGGAAGTCAGCCGGGCTCATTCCGGCCTGCTCGGCGGCTGTATCTATGGCCACGCCGATGCAGAAGTCGAACATAGGGTGCTGGACGCAGCGGGGCACGCCGGTGCCGGCGGTATTGGTCACCCAGTCATGACCTTCCATGTAAAGATTGGGGTTGTTAAACATGTATTCCAGGCCCCTGGGGGCATCCGTAGTGCCGCGACCTCCCCAGCAGCCCGATGCCTGGTTGTTTATGTCCGAGATGGCGGTTATGGTGCCGTCAGCATCCAGGCCAAACTTGAAAGCGTGGTGCTGTCCCGTCTGGGTGCTCCTGCTGTCACTCATCTCGGCGGGCGTATCACCCTGGTGCTTCACCGGGCGGTTGAGGTCCCTGGAGGCGTAGGCAGCCATGATGAGCCCCTTGTTGGGAATCCCCTTGCTGCCGAAACCGACCCCGGCAAAGGTGTAATGATGTACCACCTGAGTGTAGGGCAGGCCTAGCTGGGCGGCTGCCGTCCGGTGCTGCCCGTGGGGGTTCTGGGTGCTGGTCCAGATGTTGAGGCGGTTGCCGTCCCACAAGCAGGTAACCGATTCACACTCAATGCTGGCAGTGTTGCGGTCGCCGGACCACGGCCGGGTCACGGTGTCAACCGAGACCTCGACCACCTTGGCCGCCGAGGCAAAGGCGGCGTCTACGTCGCCTACGTTTACCTTAAAAGCTTTGCCGACCTCGTTAGTGTCGCCGAAGATTATAGGAGCCCCCGGCTTCATGGAGTCCTCGACGTGCAGGACAAAGGGGAGCTGGTTGTACTCCACCTTGATTAGCGACAACGCTTCCTCGGCTATGTCCTCTTCCTCGGCTATCACTGCGGCCACGGGCTGGGCTTCCTCGTAGACAGTCTTCTGAAGCACGAACTGGCTAGGCGGCCTGGCTATCAGGTCGGGTACGTCATCGTGGGTATAGACCTTGATGACGCCGGGTAGAGCCTCGGCCGCTGAGGCATCGATACTGGTCACCTCGGCGTGAGCGTAAGGACTTCTCAGGAACTTGAGATAGCACAGCTCGGCGAGCAGTATATCGTTGGCAAATTTGGCCTGGCCCCTCACCTTGAGCCCGGCGTCGACCCTGGTCTGCTCCGTGCTGCCCATGTATTTCAGCGTGGCCAGGTCGTGGTAGATGGAGTGAGGGTACTTCTCATGGGTAAAAGCATCTTCGTGAAAATATTCTTCGTACATTTCATACCCTCCTTTTCTAGCCTGCTACCTCAAGAATTGCGTCCACAATGTTGGGATGAGCGCCGCAGCGGCACAGATTGCCGGCCAGGTATTCCCTGACCTGTGTGTCTGTCGGCTTGGGGATGACACTGAGCAGTGCCTTGGCCGACATCAGCTGGCCCGGGATGCAGAAACCGCACATCATGGCATCGTGGCTGATGAACGCCTGCTGCAGAGGGTGCAATTCGGCCGAGTCCTTGGCCAGACCCTCGACCGTCTCAACCTCCGTGCCCTCAATCTGGCTGGTCAGCACCATGCACGAGAGGACCGGCCTGCCTTCCATGATTACGGTGCATACGCCGCACTCGCCGGAGTCGCAGGCCCTCTTGGTGCCGGTCAGCCCCAGCTTCTCCCGAAGCACGTAGGCAAGGGTCCAGTTATCGCTGGTCTTGATGGTGTAGTCTTCGCCGTTTACCTTGAACGATACGATACCCTGAACGGCTGCTCCAGCTACGGTGGTGGTTACCGTTTGCGTTGTTCCGGGCAGTGTAGTCGTAACTGTCTTGGTTGTCTCAGTGCCCTTGCAGGCAGCCAGAAGCGCTGTTGAACTGACAATGACACCACCGGTGAAGATACCAGCGTCTTTGAGGAATTCCCTCCTAGATAGCCCCGTCTTTGGTACCTTTTCTTTTCTCTTCTCCTTTTCTGGCATACTTGACTCCTTTAGAATTCTTAATACAATTCTCTACTAGACGACGTTTATTACTCTTGCAGGCACCACCCCCTTTCTGTATATTTAACAGTTCTGTCTGAAATTCCGATTATGGCTCTGCACACGATAGGGAGAGTTACTGTTTAGGCCGATAAGTAGATGCCGGACTCTCAGCATCCTGGTTCTCCCCGGTAGGGCCTGCCAAGTAACCCGTTCTCCTCCCCTTGGTCTCCTCCCATAGGTCCACAAGCTGGCAGATAAAACCATCGTAGCACTGGCCCGGCGCCCGGTGTTTATCCAGCCTATCCTTAGTTTGTTTCCTAACCCCGATGGTTGTCCTGAACTTACTGATCATATGTTTAAGCAAGAAGTTTATTAGTTTTGTTTCATCCTTCAGGGGTAGTCCATACCAAAGCTATCCCCATAACTTGTGTCTTAGAATCCTCCTAAAAACAAAAAAGGGTGAAGGGAATTGATTCTCTTTACCCTTTGGCTACATTCTCTGCTGCAATGGATAGATTATTAAATCGCCCACTGAACACCCTATAACATCGGATGCATCAACATTCCACTGAAGATGATTAATAGCATATTATACCATCCTTGTCAACAGCCGTCTGTTATTGGTATGGGTCGGTCGTTTCGGATACCAAAATTTATGGTACATGCCGCCCATCGTTTGACTAAATTGACCTCTATTCTATTCGGGGGTAAAATTACAGGGAGCGGTGCTGGAGATGAGTTCAGAAGTTCTGTCTATTTTAGCACCCGTCATTCCTGGAGATCTGTAGCAAGATGCTGGTAACCGTTGATAAGGAAATTCTGCATCAACTAGTGGCTCAGATTGAAGAGGACAAGCTTTCTGTTTTAGACCCCGATTTTGTTCGTGAGATAGTGGAGTCTACCAGGCGTCCGCGAGAGAAGATTCCGGATGTCACTCAAAGAGCGCTGCCTCCGGAGATTGTCAGGGAAATCATAGGCTACATCCAAAAGGGCGAGTTCAAGGAATCGCCGCGGTGGGCCAGGAAGCTGACTGCCCACCACTACGCCGAGAAGCTGTTTAAAGGAGCCCTTACCGCCAAGCAGGTAGATGACTGCTACGGCTGTCTTCAGCGTTTTTCCGGATTGTTCCAGGATGCGGGCTGGGTGGCCTTTCTGGAAGACCCGAATATCCGCTTCAGCCAGAGGAACAAGGTTTTACGCCTGTCCGGGGATAATAAACTGGTGCTTGACCTGATTTACAGGCTGCTGAACAAGCACGAGACCGACCTGCTGCCGGGCATCGTAGAAGAGTACCATAATCTGCTTCAGGGCATTTCCATTATAAGGGCAGAGGTCACCACTGCCGTGGCCATCGACCATGCATATGAAAAGAAAATTATCAGATATCTGGAAAGAATGTTTGACACCAGAGTGTTCCCTGCCTTTCTTGTTGACCCCAAGATACTGGGTGGCATAGTCATCAGGGTGGGTGACAAGGTGCTGGACCACAGCCTTAGAAGCCGGTTACTCCAGCTCAGCAAGACGATTAGAGCCGAGCAATAAAGGCTGCGGAGAACTTTCTTAATGATACAGGGGTGATAAAGGCTTGCCAGGGTTTATCAACCTCATCGGCGGCTCTGGCCACTGCCGAGTGTATTGTCGGTCTGGTCGAAGACCTGTTAACATAGAATCAAGAGCCTGTGCTCAGAAAGGAATAAGCGCATGGCAGAAACTGAAAAAGCCGCTCTTGCCCCGGACTTTACCGCTATTGACTCCGAAGGCAGGACGGTAAAACTGGCGGACTTCAGGGGTAAGAAGCACGTTATTCTGGTGTTTAACCGCGGTTTTAGCTGACCCTACTGCCGCCGGCATATGGCGCAGTTGCGTCACGATTACCAGAAATTTGTTGACCGAAGTGCCGAGGTCATAGCGGTGGGACCTGAAGATAACCAGAGATTTTCCGACTTCTGGCACAAGAAGCGTATGCCCTTTACCGGCATACCCGACCCGGAACACGCTATCGCCAACCTGTATGGACAAAAGGTGAACTACTTAAAATTCGGCCGGATGCCGGCTCTTTTTGTCATTGACAGGGAAGGCAGAATTCGTTACCAACACTACGGGAGCTCCATGAGCGATATTCCCGAAAACAAAGAAGTCCTGTCTCTGCTGGATAAGCTTAACAACGAGACGACGGGATAAATTAGTCCGGTTTCTCTATCTATACTTCTGCCTCTACGACCACGTCATTTGCAGCCCACACCACTATCAGGAGTGGTATAATACCCAATATGCCGGACCTGCTTAATACATTTATATTGACCTTCATCCCCCTGTTTATAGTCATTGATTCCGTTGGTAGTCTGCCTTTTATCATAACCTTGAGCCAGGGGATGACTGACAGCGAGCGGCGCCGGATGATTCATCTTGCCGTGGCTACCGCGGTCGTTGTCGGGCTTATCTTTCTCTTCTTCGGGCAGCTTATACTTAATGTTATGAATATCTCCATGGGCTCTTTTGCCATCGCCGGTGGAATCATTCTGCTGGTGCTGTCAATCAAGTACATGACCACCGGACGAATGGTGGAAGCGGTAAAGGAAGAGATGATAGCCGTGGTGCCTATCGGCACTCCGCTGCTGGCGGGACCGGCCACAATCACCACCCTGCTTTTGCTGGCGAGCCAGTTCAAAGACCAGCTCTATATGGTTCTTGTCTCCTTCAGCCTGAACATGTTTTTGGCCTGGGTTATCTTCCTGGCGAGTGAACGTATTACCCGTTTCATGGGGCAAGGCGGCATCAAGGCGCTGTCCCGGGTATTCAGCCTGCTGCTGGCGGCCATCGCCGTTAATATGGTTATCCGGGGCCTTGAACTTATCGGTGTTCTGAGGGGATTGACCTAGGGGCTGGGTCGTCGGAACCTGGGGTCTTATCCTTTTATCACGCCGATTGGCCTGGTCCTGGCGACCATTCTGGAGATGCCGGCGTTGTGGGCAACACCGACCACCTGGGTTACGTCCTTGTAAGCCTCTGAGGCCTCCTCGGCAAGCCCGGAGATGCTGCCTGCCCGCACCGTTATGCCGCGGGCTTCGAGTGATTTAAGCACTTCCCGTCCGCTCAGGTGTCTCTTGGCGGCCGCCCGGCTCTGCATCCGGCCGGCGCCGTGGCATGTGGAGCCGAAGGTATCCCTCATCGCCTGCTCGGTGCCCACCAGGACATAAGATACCCTGCCCATGTCACCGGGAATGAGGACTGGTTGGCCCACACGGGAATACTTCTCCGGGATGTCAGGATGACCCGGCGGGAAAGCCCGGGTGGCGCCCTTGCGGTGAACACAGAGTGTCTCCTCGTGACTGTCTAGCTGGTGCTCTTCAATCTTGGCTATGTTGTGGGTGACATCATAGACAAGCTCAAGGCCAGCATCAGCCTGGCACCTGCCCAGCACCTGACAGAAGGCTTCCCTGACCCAGTGAGTGATGCACTGGCGGTTGGCCCAGGCGTAGTCGGCGGCACACCTCATGGCCGAAAGATAGGCTTTGCCTTCCGGGGAATCTACCGGACTGCAGGCCAGCTGGCGGTCAGGCAGTTCAATGCCATACTTTGCCATGGCCGTCAGCATCTCCTTGATGTAGTCATCGGCCGTCTGATGTCCCAGTCCGCGTGAGCCGCAGTGGACAAGGAGCATGACCTGCCCTTTCCGGTCAATGCCCAGTTGGTTGGCGATATCAGGCTCGTATATCTGGTCTACCACCGCTACCTCAAGGAAGTGGTTGCCGGAACCCAGAGTGCCCAGCTGGGGTATGCCCCTTTCCTTGGCCCGGCTGCTGACGCGTGAAGGGTCGGCACCAGGCATCTCGCCTCTCTCCTCGGTGGTCTCCAGGTCTTCCTGCCGGCCATAGCCTTTCTCCACCGCCCAGCGCGAGCCCTTGACCAGCACCTCGTCTATTTCACCGGAACGCAGTCTTATCTTGCCCTTCGAGCCCAGACCGGAGGGGACGCTGCTGTAGAGGGCGTCAACCAGCTCCTTTATCTTGGGCAAGACCTCTTCCTGGTCAAGGTTGGTTCTCAGCAGGCGAACGCCGCAGTTGATATCAAAACCGACGCCGCCCGGTGAGATGACGCCGTCCCTTTTCCGCATAGCGGCGACCCCGCCTATGGGAAAGCCGTAGCCCCAGTGTATATCGGGCATGGCCAGGGAATAGCCGACTATGCCCGGCAGGTGGGCGACGTTGGTCACCTGCTCCGGCGCCTGCTCGTTCAGAATGTGCTCCAGCATCTCCCGGCTGGCGTAAATAAGCCCAGGCACCCGCATTCCCGGCTTGTAGCTCCTGGGTATGCGCCAGCGGTATTCATCTATCTTCTCTATGGGCCCGCTCCACTTAGCCATAGTCCTCACCTCCTAGACATCAAAGATAACCTGCACCCGGTTCTTCTCCCTGTCCACCCTGAGCATGTGGTAAGTGGCTGACTTCACCCCGAGTTTGATGCGGTGGCGTGCCGGGTCATACTCCTCACCATAGCATACCGCCTCCAGATGATGGTCATCAAGCTCGTTTATATCAAACCTCCTGAAAAGCAGCGTCTCGACATCAAAAAAGTAGAGCAGGCGGTTGAGCCATTCAAAGAGCAGGCTATCAAGGTCTTTCTCACTCAACTCTAGCTGGCGCGACTCAACCTCTCTCACTGTCTTAAGGTCGGCGATGATAGAGAACATGCCGTAGGCGGCATTGCCAAAGGCCTCAGCCAGATTCTGGCCATAGGCGACCAGCCCGATGTCAGCCGTGTGCTCTATCAGCCGGTATCGTCTCACTACAAAAGCCCCCAGCTTCTTATATCACATAGCCTTTAAATTTTAAAGCTCGGTAGCCAGCCAACAACTATACTCCGGACGGCAAAACTGGTAGAATAGGGCAAAATTGTCAGCACGAACGGAACAATCACTTCAAACAGGAGGTAGCAATGGCAAACAGGAGTCGTGAAGAGGGCAAGGAGTATGTCCTCAAGATGGCCAGGGAGCACGACATCAAGTTCATCCGGATGTGGTTTACCGATATACTGGGCA
>DAOUMC010000027.1:0-35268 GCA_034413595.1 Dehalococcoidales bacterium
TAGATGCCAGACCCTCAGCACCCTGGTTTCCCCCGGCAGAGCCTGCCCGGTAGTTTGTTTTTCTACTCTCTTTTTCCTCCCATAGGTCAATAAGCTGGCAGATGAACCCGTTGTAGCACTGGCCTGGTGACCGATTCTTGTCTAACCTGAACTTGATTGTCTCCGTAATACTAATGCTTGTTCTTGGCTGTTTTGCCATGGCTCACTCCTTAATAATATGGAGATAATCAATCAGATAATCACATATCAAAACTTTTATAAAGAGTATAACTTAATACAGAAAATGTAAGTCAGGAGGATACTGATAAATTACTCAAGGGATTGCCTACAAGTACATAAAATATATTTATTGTTTAGATAAGCTTATTCTCATAGGCAAAGAGTATAAGGTCGGCGTTGCTCCTAAAGTTGAGTTTGCTCAGGATACGGGAGTGGTATGTCTCAATGGTCTTGGTGCTGAGGTGCAGGGTGGCGGCTATTTCTTTTGTCTTTCTGCCCCGTGCCAGAAAGCAGAGAACCTGTAGCTCCCTATCGGAGAGACTCCTTAAGGAAGGAACATCCGTTTTATGGTTCAGCAGATGCATTAAGATGTCATCTTTCCCTTTTTCAGGCAGAAAAACCTGTCCTCTGGCAACCGACCGTACCGCGCTGTGAAGTTCCTTGGTAGAACTTCCTTTGGTGATATATCCGGTAGCACCTGCCTTAAAAAAACGCATAGCGTAGACATTCTCGTCATACATTGTAAGAATCAGGAGTTTTGCATCTGAGTAGAGCTTGACTATCTGTTTACAGGTATCAAGTCCGTCAAGACCAGGCATAGAAATATCTACAACGGCTACATCAGGCTGGTGCTGGTTGTACTTCTTGACTGCCTCCAGTCCGTCAGCTGCCTCGGCTACAATCAGCATGTCATCGGCCTCTTCCAAAACACGCCTTATTCCGGCCCGTACCAGAGCATGGTCATCTACAAGCAAAACCCTTATCATCTCAGTGCTCTGACATTTTTATTCAGCCCCGTTATCAAAAACGGGCACTACTATTACAAGGGTAAACGGACGGTGATTCTTGTACCTTTACCGGGGAGACTCGTGATATCAAGGGTGCCTCCAATGATTCTGGCTCTTTCTTTCATACCTAATAGCCCAAGCGACGATTCACTATCAATTTTTTCAGGCTTCATGCCGACCCCGTCATCGGCCACCGAAATAACCAACTGGCCATTATGTCTGCCGACAGCTATTTTAACCTCAGAAGCTTTGGCGTGCATCTTCACATTATTGAGGGCTTCTTGAAGGATGCGATATGCGATTACCGCCGTATCCTTTGACTCTATGACCGTTTCGTCTTTAAGCTCAACCATGCATGATATATTTGTTATTTGCTCGAATTCTTCCGCATACCACTCTAGCGCTTTAAAAAGCCCCAGCTTATCCAGTGCTTGCGGTCTGAGTTCAAAGGAAATGCGGTGTATTATATCTATATGCTGGCCTGCTAAACCTACTATTCTCTTTGCCATTAAACCTTCTTTAGAGTCGCCGAGTTTCTCTGATAGAGATATCGCCTCTATTTTAATAGCCGCGGCGACCTGCCCCATCTGGTCATGGAGTTCACGTGCGATACGCGTCCTCTCTTCTTCTTGGGCACTAATTATACGTCTCGCCAGTAGCCTGAGACGTTTTTCAGACTGCTTTAGTGCCTTCTCTATCTGCTTAAGGTTGGTGATGTCTAAGATAGACACCACATACTTCCCCGAACTTGGAATCACGGACACGTTAACGAAGACATCTTTAATATCTCCCGTTTTATCCAAAATCTGAGTTTCATACTTCCCGGGAACGCAACGTCGCCCTCCATCTAGCCACCTGAAGTATCTTTCTGTTTTTTCCTTTTGGTCTCTAGGGATTAAATCCAAGTACTTCCTTCTTCCCTCGGTTTCTTCTTTGGAAAAACCGAAGGCTGTTTCCCAATCTTTGTTCACCAGAGACACCGTGCTGTCTTCCTCAACTATTCCGGTGGCGGTGCCAGTCGTCTCAAAGATGGTCCGGTACAAAGCCTCTGACCGCCTCAATGTCTCTTCCATCTTCCTCTGCCTGTCCATAACAATTTGCACGAAAACTGAGAAGGCGATAATGAAGGCTATAGGTACCAGGCGCATCCAGGTTTCATGGGCAGTGGGGGTAAAAAAACTCTTAAACCAATTGCCCGTGTTAAATACAAAAAATTCCAATGTGGACTCAAACACCCAAAAGAGAACAGCACAGCCGATACCAATTAGTATCACTCCGGACTTTTTCATTTTGGTGATAACCATCAGCAATCTGCTCCGGGTTTTATATCGCTCCTTACAATGCCAACGCCGTCACCTTAGCCCCGCTATTCAACAGCTGGTAACCCTTCTATAGACCGCTATGCAATTGAGCATGTATCGATTGCCATGAGTATTTTATTATTAGTTTTATCTTTTTTCAATAGCCTCACACTGACTTATTGAGTATTACCAAAAAGAGTATCGTTGCGTAACAAGAGTTAGCAAGCCAGTCGGTATTCCTTATCAACTTAATACCGGTTGGCAACCTGTTCCGACCTCCTTCCCTTACCGAGGCTACGCTCAAAAGTATTGCTTTGTGTCACTCTGAGCGTGGCGAAGTGCCTTAAGAAGGCAAGGGCCATCTGTGCAACCAGCCCCATCCCTCACATTATTGGTTCGAAATGAATTCAATAAAATTCATTTCATTAGGTGGACTGGAGCTCTCCCGGTATCTATTTACAGGTATTTTTTGCATCAACTGGCCAATCTGGCTTCTGAGCCCGGGATTTGTTGTAAGGTCCAATGCCAGCGCGGCAAGACGGAATGCCTGTTCATATCTACCCAGCTGGAAGGCGGCATAGGCAGCGGCAAATTTGGGTACCGCCGTCTTTGACCAGTGATTTGCTCTCTCATAGTGCTCCAGGGCGAGTGCCGGTTCTCCAGCGTCAAGAGCCTTCTGCATAATTTGAGTCAATATTGAGGTACCAGTCTGCGCCCCTATATCAACAATGCATTCATGCCAGGCCAGGCACCCGCCATTGCACCTGCCGTAATTAAAGTGCTGGCAATCGCCGCAATGCGGATAACAACCCTGCGGCAGTAATTGAAAGTCAACCTGCCTCAGAAACCAGTGCCATATCGCGTTCTCATTGGGGAAGTCGGCCACGTTTACCCGGGTCAGTTTAGAAAGGGCGAAACATCGTATTACTTCCAATTCCGGAGTAACGTCCAAGACGGGGTCACAGCAACCCATACGTGAGGCGGTACCGGCATGATATTGCCTTACCCATGCCAGCTGCGACTCATCGAAAAAACAGAGTGGTAAAGGACAGTCAAGGTCAGCAGTGATATTCAACCTTGCCGCCTCTCGCAGCATGGTAATACACCTTTGGGCAAGTTTGCCATAATCTGCCGGCTTCACCACGTTTGAATGACAATCCCACTGGGGATTTGCCACCGTCCAGCGGAAGCTGACCCGGCCATAATGGTGGGCCAGTGCTGGCATAAAATTAACGTCAAAGTCTTCACGCCAGACATTGAAGCCCAATACCACCAGGAAACCTTTCCTTATCGCTGTCTCAACGTTTTCTATTACTTTTGCGAACTGTTTGGGCTTCCTGTAGTCACAAGGTTCGTTGACGTTAAAAATCAAGCCGACATCCCCCGGGGATATACTGTCCAGGAGGCTCCGTTTGAAGACGCCCCCGGTAAATATCTGAAGTTCCATTCCAGGACACAGCCGGCGGAGTGTGGCGACAATCTCTCCAAGTTTGGGGTGCAAGAATGGTTCACCTCCAAGTAATGAAAGATACCTGAGGCCAGAATCCCGCGCCCACTGGGCAAAACGGGCGATATTTTCCATCGATATCAGATTCTGTTGCTCTTCCTCACGCTCGGTCGCCTCAAAACAATAGGGGCAGGAATTGGAACATGCCCTGGCCAGAATCAGATTCACATTACGCCTCTAATACTCACGATTTTAAAATCACTTAACAGTCTTTCTTTTAATTATGCATTGCAATCACACGGTCATAAAGTAAACAGGGATGATTCAACAAAGTCTTGTATTTTCAAATCCGATTCAGCATCAGCCTTGGGGAGAATGGCTGCTGTTTTCAGCCACTAACAGATTAACAATATGCTCCAGCTTGGGCCGGTCAAATCCAACAGGTAGAAAATGGATATCCACTGGTTCATCTTCGGATACCTTTTCAGTCGCCGGCTCACCAGGGACAATGTCTGGCCTCTTAGCTTCGGGCATCTCCTTCACAAGTGGCTCTCTGGAAACGACGTATGTTCCCAGCCTTGGTTTGAAATTGTCTTGATAGTCATTTATCTTATCCAGGCTGTTTTCTTTATACAATTTTTTTAGTCCAAAGCATACCAAAATCAGGTCCGGCCTACAGAAGTATTTTGAGTCAGCGATAAGAACAAGCTCTTCCAAACTTTTATCGGTGTAAACCATTATGGCGTTACGCTCCATATACCTTATTGTGTTTACAGGCAGGAGCAACCACTCCCTTTTTACACTCTTCGAGTTTATCGGGCCTATGGGCTTCACTATATGCGGTCTAAAGGAAAAATATTGCCCGTATTTGGATGAGTGGACTATCTGGTCAGCGACCAGAATTCCGATCTCCGGATTGTGCTTGAAGGATAGTTCATTTAACTCCTTCGGCTTAAGAACTTGAGTTACCACCCCCGGTCCGTGCGCAAAATACTCATCACAGTCAAATTCATCCGTGTCAACCCGAAACGACTTATCGGCCTCCAGCAGCTTAATTAATGAAAGAACCAGCCACATCTCATATCCCCGCTGGTAGAACAAATCAAAGGAGGACATTAAAACGGCTGAAGCTTCCTTTTCATATCCGGTGATGTCCATTCGCCCCTTGAGTAAATCAAAAAACGGGCCTCTCAGTGCATTTATCAGTGCACCTGCTGGATTGGCTAAAAAACTGTCAACGGGGATTAATGAGGAAATACCCTCCAGCCCAAGAAGCTTGATTACTTCTTCTTTAACCTTCAGATACTCCTGGCTCAGGACTTCGGCCTCATCCAGCAAAGCTCTACTTGTTTCCTCTAGAAACGCCTCTCTGGCGTTCCAAGAAAACCTGTTGAACTCGGGGCGAACCGTCTCTGGTATCCTGACAACAGACGACCCTATCTTAATCTCAGGGTGATTAACCACAAAGTCTGTAACTGCCGTGTGTTTTTGACGCCAAGTTTGGGACATCTTTTGACCTTCCTATATTACTCATGGTTGACTTAAGAAGTATAACAACAGGCAACTATTGTTTCAACTCAGTCAGGTTTAATTAGAATTACACCACTCATGGTTCGCCTATAATCATCCCCCGTCTTCTAGCGAAGCATCCTGCTGAAAGGTGTAGAGCACAGGAACGAAAAATTCATTAAAGATTATGCTCTTATCGGCACTGGTTATCTGGAATCTTATCTGGTCAACGACAACCTGGCCAGGTTGTGAGCTAATGGTGAACCCACACTCCCCTTTCTTATCCCAGGGACGGAGGAAGTTGTATCCGCTAACGAGATACCCGGGAGCAAGAGCTCCGTTTGAAAAGGGACGTGCCAGGATATGGGCATCAGGCACGATGTCCACATCAGAACCATCGGCATTCAGATAGTCAAACTCGACCATATAGTCAAAATTAATCTTGACCCATTCACCGTAGTACAATGTTGTTGGCCATTGAGGGTCGAAAACAATATTATATACCGTATGGGGGGTAATCTCCCTTTCTCTGAAATTGGCTGTAATATTGTAGTCCCCGTCCATCACTAAGGTGGTCCTACTTGAGAGAGGATCTCTGACGGTATCTATATCCCCGGTCCAGTTAACAAACTCCCACCTCAAATCAGGGTTAGCCCTGATAGTTACCTCAGCCCCCTCCTTATAGGCACCATAACCACTGACTGTACCGAAACCGGCTACATTCATGGTGAGTGTGTAGCCGGTAGACGAGCCCCCTCCAACGGAATTGCTGACCAGTGAAGAAATAGCGTTAACAGAACTGGCAACTAAAATAGCGGCTACTATCAGCAGGAAAGCCGGAATCGTTCTCAGCACTGGTTTATAGGTCAACTCCCCGGAGACTCTCTTTGACTGATAAGGCAGACCGCCTTTGGGGGTAACGATTACCTTGAATCTATACACCTCAACACTGCCGCGAAAAGGCCTGTCCTTGGGTTGCACCGACACAGATACCCTGGCGGTATCACCGGGTTTGACATCTACGGTTTGCTGATTAAACTGGAAACGGCAGGCATTATAAGGGTCTTTAGCCTCTATAGCATAGGTAGCCGGTCTATCACCCTTGTTACTTATAGTCACAAAAAAAGAGCCTTTTCGGCCTTTTTGTTTTGTTGGAGCCAGCTGCAGGTCAAAATCAAGCAGTGAACCCACCGGTATTTCAATGGGGACTACGGTTTCAACAGATGAATCTCTGGTAGAAGTGACCTTTAGGCTAGCGGTGTACCTCTTGGCTTCACCACTACTTATCAGGGGAGGCTGAATAGCAAGGGTCAACTCTGATGTCTCCCCGGCAGAGAGGGAAGCGCTGGCTGGCGATAGTGTGTACCATCTCGGGTCTATCCCATCTAGAGCGATGGAATAAGATTCATCAAAATTACTGGCATTTTTTATGCTAGCCCTGATCTCTGTTCTTTTACCGGGGATAATCTCGATTTTATTGCTGGACAGGGTAACAATAAGATTATCACTCACGCCACTACTCTTTTATTAATTATTACAACAAAATGCTGATGTTTATCAAGACAGGGCTATAAAACAAATAGCCCTCCGGAGCAAATATTATAGCATACTGTTCATTTAGCTGAAATAATAGACTTGAACCCTGGTCCAATGTTACACTCCCTCCCTATGTGCTTGATGAGAAGGAAAATATGGGGAATCAGGTGCAGAGATTGGTATAAGTTGGGAGTAGAATAGTAATAAACCTTTAGATATACTATGGTCTGTACGCTCAAAAGACAAAGGTATCAGGTTGTTCTACAAACCGAGGTCTAAGAGATGGCATGTTCACTGCCTGCCGATAGCTACCGGTGCAGTTATCGGCATTCTGATAAGCTTTTCTATTCTGGGTGGCTGCGGTGGGTCTGATGCTACCCTTGATACTTGGTACACTCTTACGATGCAACTGGACACCACGATGCCGGTAGGCCAAGATACACTTAGTGGCGCCGGTGCATATAGAGAAGGAAGCAAGGTCAATATCAGGGCTAATCCTGAGCTCGGCTGGGAGTTCACCGGGTGGACAGGTGATATAGGGACGGTTACTAATCCCATTTTAGGCAACACCGAGATTGTAATGAACGGAAACTACAATATTACAGCTCATTTTGCCAGTCTATCAATAACCCATTCCATATCCGGCGTGGTCTTAGAACCTCAATGGCCGGCTACACTGAACTACGGCGAACGGGTAAAAATAGGTTTTGACTATTCAACCAATGATACGATAGCCGTGTACATCTTCATGCACCCACTTACAAATGGAACAATTACCCCTGCGTATCTTTCTAGCGGCAAGAGCTTTTATCAACCCTGGCAACACAAAGGAGAAAGCGAATTCACCGTCAGCGCGCAAGCCGGCCAGGTCGTCGTTGACCAACTGAGATTCCAGATAATAAATATTTACCAGAGTGAGATTATATATGAAATTTTTGTTCCCGTAAGCTATACTTTTCAGTAGACAATCACGTGTTTTGATTGCCATGAAGATATATTAGCGGACGGGTAAGGTTTTAGAGTCCATCTGGCAACCATCCCCCTTGCCCCTCTTTCCTCCTAATGTTGATGTCATTGCGAGGAGCCTTCGATTAATTCAGGGTGAACTCTGGGATGAAGCAACCTCTTTATTAAGCCCCCCTTATTTCCTTTTTGGGCTCTGCCACGCCCCACCGAGATTCTTCGCTTCACTCAGAATGACATTGAGGCAAGACCCAAGGGAAAGGGAGTATGATGGGAGGAGGCTAAGCACTTCCTGAAATCTTCCTTCTAATTGTTAACAACGAACAAACTGCAATCGGGGGTGTCTAAGAGGGGCTTACGCCCCTCTTTCTTACTCTTCCCCCTCTCTTTGGGGAAGAGAGGGGGATTAAGGGGGTGAGATTAAAGACCTGCTTGTTTCAGCCAGTTGCTTAGCTCGTGTCTTGTTGCTACAATTACCTTCATTGGAATCACAACTAAGAGGTGAAATATGGCTAAAGATAAGGCTTTAACGGGTGCTGCAGGCGCATATTACGTTGCCTTTAGACTTACTGCAATGGAGTATGCCGTTGGATTAACAGCTTATGGTACAAGGTCAATTGATTTGCTCGTGGCTAACCCTGATACAGGGAAATCGGTGACCATACAAACCAAGACAATGAAGAATGCATTTGCACGAAGTGGAACAGAATCCTGGCGGAAATGGCGTATTGGTAAACCTCCCTGGCATGCTTCTTTATACGCATTCATTGACCTTAAAGACAAACCGGAGTCAACACCAGATGTATATATAGTAAAACCCGATGAATTAGAGAAATTAGTACAGGACTTTTCAGGAGACTACTGGTGCGACATCTACCCAAAAGATGCTGACAAATACCTAAACCGATGGGACATTATTGAAGATGCACTGAAACAGAGTTCTTGAGTCGAGAGAGTAAATGACATCTGGCTATAATCCTCAGGCAATAGAGAAGAAGTGGCAGCAGAGATGGGCTGGAGATAAGCTCTATGAGGTTAGAGACGATAGCCCGAAGCCCAAGTGGTACGCCCTGACCATGTTCCCTTATACCTCGGGCGACCTGCACATCGGACACTGGTACGCCATGGCACCCTCTGATGTCCACGCCCGCTTCAGGCGGATGCAGGGCTACAACGTCCTCCACCCGATGGGCTTTGACGCCTTCGGGCTTCCTGCCGAGAACGCGGCCATCAAACGGGGCATCCACCCCTACAAGTGGACGATGCAGAACATTGAGAATATGCGCCGCCAGCTGAAGAGCCTGGGCGCCATCTATGACTGGAGCCGGGAGGTCATCACCTGCCAGCCGGAATACTACAGGTGGACACAGTGGTTCTTCCTCAAGCTGTATGAGCACGGCCTGGCTTACCGGGATAAGGCACCGGTCAACTGGTGCCCCCGCTGCCAGACGGTGCTGGCTAACGAGCAGGTGATAGGCGCCGGCGTCTGTGAGCGCTGCGAGGAGCCGGTCATCCACCGCGACCTGGAGCAGTGGTTCTTCCGCATCACCAGATACGCCGATGAGCTGATGCAGCACGACGGCATTGACTGGCCGGAGCGGATAAAAATAATGCAGCGGAACTGGGTGGGCAAGAGCTACGGCACCGAGATTTCCTTTGCCCTTAACCAACCCGGCGTGAAAGAAGAAGAAATCCGCGTCTTCACCACCCGCCCCGATACCGTTTTCGGCGTCACCTTCATGGTGCTGGCCCCGGAGCACCCCCTGGTCACCAGACTGACCTCGCCCGACAGGAAAGCGGAAGTCGAGGCCTATGTAGAGAGGTCGCGCTACCTTAACGAGATAGAGAGGCTGTCAACAGAGAAGGAGAAAGACGGGGTCTTTACCGGCGCTTATGCCATAAACAGACTTAACGGGGAGAAGGTGCCCATATGGATTGCCGATTACGTCCTGCTCAGCTACGGCACCGGAGCGGTTATGGCGGTGCCGGCCCACGACGAGCGTGACTTTGCCTTTGCCCAAAAATACAACCTGCCCATCAGGGTGGTAATAGCTCCCCCCGACTGGCAGGGTGAAGAGCTCAAGGAGGCGTACACTGAAGCCGGCACGATGGTCAACTCGGGCAGGTTTGACGGCCTGTCCAGTGAAAAGGGAATACAAGCCGTGTCTGATTTCCTAAAGGAGAAGGGCTGGGGCGGGCGAACGGTGAGCTACAAGCTCCGTGACTGGCTCATCTCGCGCCAGCGCTACTGGGGGGCGCCGATACCCATTGTTTATTGTCCCAAGTGCGGCGCTGTGCCGGTGCCGGAAAAAGACCTGCCAGTGCTGCTGCCTCCCGATGCCGAGTTCAAACCCACCGGGGAATCACCCCTGAAATACAACGAGCGCTTTGTCAACACCACCTGCCCTAAGTGCGGTGGCCCGGCTAAGCGTGAAACAGACACCATGGACACCTTTATGTGCTCCTCGTGGTATTTCCTGCGCTACACCAGCCCCAACCTGGCTACCGCTCCGTTTGATGATAAGAAGGTGAAGCACTGGCTGCCGGTTGACCTCTACACCGGCGGCGCCGAGCACGCCGTGATGCACCTGCTCTACGCCCGCTTCTTCATCAAGGCCATCCGTGATATGGGGCTGGTCGGCTTCAGCGAGCCCTTCACCCGCCTCTTCAACCAGGGGACTATCATCACCCAGAGACAGAAGATGAGCAAGTCAAGGGGCAACGTCATCACCCCGGACGCCTATGTCGCCGAGCTGGGTGCCGATGCTGTGCGCGCCTATCTCATGTTCATCGGCCCCTGGGAGCAGGGCGGCGAGTGGAATGACAGCGGACTCAGCGGCATCAGCCGCTGGCTCAACCGGCTGTGGAGGCTGGTGCTGGAACCATACCAGTCAATGGCAGTGGATGAAAAAGAGCTCGGCGACTTACAGCGTATCACGCACCAGACCATCAAGAAGGTGACCCAGGACATAGAGAGAATGCGCTTCAACACCATGATTGCCGCCCTGATGGAGTTCACCAACTACCTGGCCAAGGTAAAGGAAACCGGCGCGGTTAACCAGGCAGCCTGGAATGAGGCAATTGATACCCTGCTCCTGCTGCTGGCGCCGACGGCGCCCCATCTGGCCGAAGAGCTGTGGCAGAAGACCGGCAACCAGTACAGCATCCACAACCAGTCCTGGCCCGGGTGGAACGAGGAACTGGCCAAGGAAGAGGAGATTACCCTGGTGGTGCAGATAAATGGCAAGCTGCGCGACCGGGTTACGGTGCCGGCGTCCATCACCGAGGACGAAGCCCGAAAACTAGCTCAGGAATCAAATCGGGTCAGGGTTTACCTTAAAGGCAAGAAGGCGGCCAAGGTTATCTATGTCCCGGGTAGGCTGATAAACCTGGTGGTGCGGTAGAAGTGTTGTGAGATTGCTTCGCCCCGATAAATCGGGGCTCGCAATGACAGAATCGGTCTTTTGGCGTTGGTATTATTAAAAGGGCGTCTAAGAGGGACGAAGTCCCTCTTCCAAAATCTCCCCCCTCTCTTTACTAAAAGGGAGGGGGATAAAGGGGGAGAGATTTCAGCCAATATGAAAATAGCCTTTATCGGCGGCGGCAACATGGCTGAGGCCATGCTCTCAGCTATTCTGGACAAAAGCCTGAGCACCGCCAAAAATATCTCGGTGAGCGATATAAATGAGGCCCGCCTTGCCTACCTCAGGCAGAAATACAGCGTTCATGTTACGGCAAATAACCTTAAAGCCCTTGAAAGGGGCGATGTCGTGATTCTCGCCATCAAGCCCCAGAACCTGGCCGGAGTAATGACTGAGGTTGGTGGCAGGCTCAAGTCAGCCCAGCTGGTGCTGTCCATCATCGCCGGCAAAAGTATTGCTACCCTGCGGCGGGGGCTGAAGCATGACGCCATCGTCCGGGCCATGCCCAACACCCCGGCCCAGGTCGGACAGGGGATGACGGTATGGACAGTCACTAACGAAGTCACCGAGCCGCAGAAAGCGCAGGCTGGTGCTATTCTCGGGGCGATGGGCAAAGAAATCTATGTTGTCGACGAGAAGTACATAGATATGGCCACGGCGGTGAGCGGCAGCGGCCCGGCCTACGTCTTTCTCTTTATGGAGTCGTTGATAAACGCTGCTGTCGCTGTCGGGCTGCCGCCGGAGCTAGCCCGGGAGCTGGTGCTCCAGACGGTGGTCGGCTCGGGTAACTTTGCTCGGAAGTCGGGCGGGGAACTGAACGAGCTAAGGAGGAGGGTCACCTCGCCCGGGGGCACCACCGCCGAGGCGATAAAGGTTCTGGAAGAGGGCAGATTGGCCAAACTGGTCAGACAGGCGGTGGCCGCCGCCTATGATAAAGCACGAGAGTTAGGGGGTTTGAAATGAACTGGCTTGACATCGTCATTTTGATAGCCCTGGTTATCTCGACCCTTGGTGGCTTGATGCAGGGTCTCATCAGGGCGGCTCTGACCCTGGCCGGTCTGATAGTGGGCGTGATTTTGGCCGGCAGGTTCTACGAGCCACTGGCCGGGCTGCTTGGCTTCATCCCCAACGAAAACGCCGCCAAAATAGTTGCCTTCGTCCTGATACTGGTAGCCGTTATGGTGGTCGCCATGCTGCTTGCCACCTTGTTCCGGTCTATCGCCAAGGCAACCATAATACTGGGCTGGCTTGACCACATCGGCGGCGCTGTTTTTGGCCTCCTGATAGGCGCCATATCCTGGAGCGTCATTCTGGCCATCTGGGTGAAGTTCTTTGGTGGCGAGCTGGTCACCGGTTCCTTTCTGGCAAAGGTGCTCCTGGACAAGTTCCCGCTGATACTCGGACTATTGCCCGGTGAATTTGACGCTATCCGTGGCTTCTTCCGGTAATCACGGTAGATTGGCGTTTTCTCCGGCCTGGCCTCTATTGGGTAACCTTGGGTGTTTCCCCGGGGTGCAGCCCCTTCCACTTTTCCAGTAGCTGTTCCCGCGTCTCCCTGTGGTTCGGGTTGGGAACAGGGGCGTCCACGGGGCAGATTGCGGCACACTGCTGGGTTTCAAAGCTGCCGACGCACTCGGTGCACTTATCAATGTCAATTACGTATATTGTCTCCCCCTCGGAGATTGCCTGGTTGGGGCACTCCGGCTCACAAGCTCCACAACTGATGCAGTCCTCTGTAATCATAAATGCCATAAGGCTTCTTCCCTCCTGACCTCTTTCTTTAGAAATTGAACCCGCTCCCGGGTGATAACCAGCTCTGAGAGTTGGCTTTACATTCAGACACCTTCCTTTTCCCTTAAGGCTTGAGCTACGTGCTCTGGAACAAGATTGGTGATTCTGCCTCCGAGTCTGGCTACTTCCTTGAGAAGACTGGAGCTGAGAAACTGGTATTCCGGACTGGCCATCAAACACACCAGCTCCAGTTCAGGATACAGCCTCCGGTTCATCATGGCCATATCAAACTCCCGCTCAAAGTCGGCGCTCACCCTTAACCCCCTGACCATGGCTTTGGCCTTTACCCTCTTGGCAAAGTCTACGGCAAGGTCGCTGAACGGCTGTACTTCAACATTGGGCAGGCTGGCTACCGCCCGCCGGGCCAGCTCCACCCGCTCCTCCAGGCTGAACAGCAGCTTCTTGCCCGGGGTTCCATAGACCCCGATTATAAGCTTGCTGAAGAGCCTGGCGGCCCTGACGGCAACATCAATGTGCCCGTTGGTTATCGGGTCAAAGCTACCGGGGTAGATGGCGATGGTCAAGACTGACCCTCCCTGTGATAAAGGGCGATAACGCTATCGCCGTGGCGGTGCTCTTTGATGAGTTTCAGTGAGCCATAACTTGAATTAAGCCGCCGACGGGGCGAATGGGTAATGACAACAACAGATGTACCACCAACCAGCTTCGAATCCGCCAGCAGCCCTATAGACCTGTCTATCGCTGGACTGGAATAGGGCGGGTCCATCAGTACGATGCTGTACTCCTTCTCCAGAAAGGAAATGGCCCTGGCCACACCGCAACAGTAAACGTGGGCTTGGCCTGCCAGGCCCGTCTTTTCCAGATTATATTTTATTATATCACAACACCTGGGTTCGTTTTCAACAAAGTCAACCCAGCCGGCACCACGACTCAGGGCCTCGATGCCCAGTGACCCGCTCCCAGAGTAAAGGTCAAGCACCTGCGACCAGTCATCTGCCGCCGTCTCCAGGATGGAGAAGATGGCCCCCCGCACCAGCTCGGTGGCGGGGCGTGTTCTCTTCCCCCTGGGCGTCTTTAAGATGAACCCCTTGGCTTTTCCGGCAATGACTCGCATTTGGTGGCCGCCTTTGAGCTTGCTTAAAGCCCTTTTCCTTCCATCCACTCCCTCAGCCTAGCTTGAGCGCCGCCTATTATCGGCCTGCCGTGCCCGAAGCAGATGGTGTCAAAGTCCAGCCGGGCCAGCCGTTTTATTGAGTCTTTCGCCTGCCCCATATCAGTGCTGAGGTCTTTGGGCGGCAGCCTCAGGTCTCTCAGGCGGTTGTTTATGGCATCACCCACTATGAGCAGCTTCTTCGTCTGTGAGTAGAGGCTGATGCTGCCCGGGGTGTGCCCCGGCGTCGGGACAACAAGAAGCCCGCCGAGGGGGCCCAGAACTTCGCCGCCTTCAAGCCGGATGTCAACCTCGCCCGGTCTGGCATATACCAAGGGTCTCAGGAGGGCTATCAGCGGGAAGTGCATCAGCTTTATCAGATATCTGGGGTAGGGCAGCCCGCTCTCGCGCTCACTCAGGTCAGCCTTGCCCACGGCCACCTTTGCCCGGGTCATCTTCCTTAACTCGGGCAGACCGCCGACATGGTCTAAGTGGTTGTGGGTAATGATGATAAGTTCCAGTTCATTGATGGAACGACCGAGGCTATTTATGTAGCTGGCTATCTTACCGGCGGCGCCACGAAACCCGGCATCAACCAGCGTCAGCCTATCCTCCGCAATGAGTATCACATTAGTCATCCGGCTCGTTATCTGATAAACACCAGGAATGACTTCCATATTCACAGGATACCTAAATTAGAGAAATAGGTCAAAAAATCGGTAAAAGGGGTTGACAGAACCAAGAAAAGGTGGTATAAATCATAAAAACTGAACACTAAAGTGTACATTATTTGACCTATGTTAGAAGTTTTCTCGGTAACAGAAACCAGACAGGCTTTCCTGCCCCTTATTGACCGGGTCGAGGATGAGCTCTATCGGTTCATGGTGACCAAGCACGGCAAGCCGGTAGCCGTTGTTATCAGCTACGAGGAGTACTCGCGGATGATGGAGACACTGAAGCTGATCGAAGACGGGGGGCTGGCCCGTGATGTCAGGCAGGGCCTGGTTGAAGCCGGCCAGGGGAAGCTCATAGCACTTAAGGACGCGGGTGAAAGCAGTGAATAGGATTCTGCTCAGTACCCAGGCGTACACAAACCTCGCAGGCCTACCCCCTGAAGAGCGATGGCTGATAAGCAAGGCCCTCCACCAACTCAGGGAAAACCCCGAGCTTGGGCTAAGACTCTGGGGCCGGGAAGGCCTTTACCTCTACCAGACGGCAACCGAGACAAAATTGGTCTACAGACTGTCTCTGGGGCAGGTCCAGGTGTTGGGCATAAAAGAGGCCAGGGAAACTCCCCTGCCAGCCAGAAAAAGGGACAAGATTTCGGCCATAGTGCTGGCTGCCGGCAGGACTGGCTACCGGAACGCCCTGCCCATATCCTATGTCGCCGATATTTTTCTGGCCGCGGGCATCGACGACCTCATCGTGGTTCTCGGCCACCGGGCGGAGCAGGCCAAAAAAGCCCTTGCGAACAAGGATGTCAAGATAATTGTGAACCCTGACTACGAACACGGTCTGAGCCGGTCTCTGAGATACGGACTGAAGATGCTGTCCCATGATACCCGGGCGGTGCTGCTCAGCCTGGGCAATCGTCCCTTTGTTACACCCGATATTGTCACCAGGCTGATGAAGATATACAAACAGGAGAGGACTTCGGTTATTGTTCCTACCTACTCACAGATGAGGGGGCACCCGGTCATCTTTGATGCCCTGCTTATCCCGGAGCTACTCAGGGCGAGGGGCAATGCCGGTGGCCGGATAGTGCTCTGGCACCACAGGCGGGAACTGAAGCCGGTTGAAGTAGATGACGCCGGTATTCTGGAAAGGGTATGGGTAAATTAGGGGTGGCCATTATAGATGAAGTAACAGAAAGGAAAACAACTTGGTAGGCTCTGCCGGGGGAAACCAGGGTGCTGGGGTCTGACATAGCCGACAGCTTAAATTATAGCCTCCCCCTCCCGTGAGCCGCCCTGGGTGTAATCGGGCTAGCGGCAGAGCCTACCAATATGCGTATTTTATTATACCACAAAATTTACGGGATGACCAGTAACACCCAGGGAAGCCAATGCACTAAAACTGACTATATTATCGGACTACTATCCCGGATTCTATGCTTATGGCCATATCTACCTTTGCCAGATAGAGAAAGCCCCCAGAGATTTCTGAACTGTTTTAGCGTCACCAGCGAGGGGATTTTAGCTAGTGGAGGATACATTACCTCTGAGGAATAGGTGAGAATTTTTGTTCCAGGTGTTAAGATAGGCGAATGGCAGCCCCCGATGACTACCGGCCATTGGTCAACAAAAGGTCGTTTACCAGGTAAGCCATATGCTTAAGACTATAAAGGGTGTTGGTGGCGAGAGGGTGTTCAGATGGGCAACCATCAGCGCCCTGGCCCTGTTAATCCTTTTTGTTGTTGGCATTGTGGTATCCATGCTGGCCTACACCGACTGGAACACTTTTATCTCGGCCATAACATCCAGCGAAATCCTCTTTGCCATCAGGTTGAGCCTTATTACCGCCACCATAGCCACTATCGTCGCTATTCTGATAGCCATTCCGGTAGCCTATGCTATCTCTCAGACCAAATTCCCGGGCAAAGACATCGTTGACAGCCTGCTTGACCTGCCCATTGTCATATCCCCGGTAGCCCTGGGGGCGGCACTGCTGGTCTTTTTTAACACCCCTCTTGGCGCTGGCATCGACAACAACGTGAAATTTGTTTTCGCCGTACCCGGTATAGTCCTGGCCCAGGTGGTGGTGGTCAGTGCCCTGGCCATCAGGCTGCTCAAGTCAACCTTTGACAGCATTGACCCTCGATATGAGCAGGTGGGAAGGACGCTGGGCTGCAGCAAACCGGAGGCATTCCTGAAGATTACCCTGCCTCTGGCCAAAAGAGGGCTGATCGCCGCCTGTATCCTGACCTGGGCCAGGGCGGTGGGAGAGTTCGGGGCCACCGTCACCCTGGCCGGGGCAACGGCCATGAAAACAGAGACCCTGCCCATTGCCATATTCCTCTCCCTGTCCTCCGCCGATGTGAGCAAGGCGATAGCCCTGATTTTCATGCTCATAATAATCGCCGTTGTTGCCCTGCTGGTTATGAGAAAAATCACCGGCAGAAGGTATGAGATATGATAGGGATTAAGAATCTTTCCATAGACCTGGGTGAATTCTCTCTAAAAAGCATAGACCTGGATATCAATGACCAGGAATATCTTGTCATCCTGGGACCAACCGGGGCCGGCAAGACCATCCTCCTGGAGTGTATCGCCGGGCTCCACCGCATCAAAGATGGGGAGACCTGGATAAACGGGACTAACGCCACACATCTAACGCCCGAAGAGAGAAACATGGGTTATGTGCCCCAGGACTACGTGTTATTTCCCTTCCTGGATGTGTTCGGTAACATCGCTTTCGGACTAAAGCAGGCAAACTATTCAAAATCTGACAGGGAGCAGAAGGTCAAAGCTCTGGCCAAGCTGGTGGGTATCTCTCACCTGTTATCTCGTCATATTCAGACCTTAAGCGGTGGCGAGAAACAGCGGGTGGCTCTGGCCAGGGCGCTGGCTCTGTCGCCTAAAGTGCTGCTTCTGGATGAACCATTGAGCAACCTTGACCTGCAGACCGCCAAATACCTGAGGCGGGAGCTGCGGCGGGTTCACGAGGAGCTGGGCATCACCACACTACACGTAACTCATAACCTGGATGAAGCCGAGGAGATAGCCGACAGGATAGCCATCATCCACAACGGCTCTATAGCCCAGGTGGCTACCCCGGATGAGGTCTTCTTTTACCCCAAAAACGAGGTCGTCTCCGATTTTATCGGTGCCCCCAACATCCTGGACTGCGACCACTGCCAGGAACTGGAACACGGGGTGGTTGAGGCTGATTGTGGCGGGTTGCCCATCATCGTCGCCCATGACGGCAACTCGATTGACCGGGTTGCTTTGCTGCCCAGAGACATCTATGTGTCCGATAGCCATCCACCTGGGCCCGGGGTAAACCGGTTTCGCGGCACCATCACCAGCATCAGACACGTCGATGATTCGGTCAGGCTTGAGGTCAACGTGGGCAAGAACAACCTGATAGCCGAAGTGCCCCATCACGTCTTTGACGAGATGAGTCTTGAGGTGGGCAAAGAGGTCTTCCTGATACTTAAGCTGAGAAGAATAAGGGCTTACGAGTGCAAATGTAACCACGGCAAGGAATCAAGGTGAAAGTTCTTGAAGATTTGATTTCAAGCCTGAGCAAGGACAGTGCCGCCCGGGACAGCCGGGTCCGCGAGGTATATGCCTGCGCCCTGTGGACAGGAGTCGAGACCCGGAACTGGGGGCTGGCATCAAGCCTTCATCAGAAACATCCCGACCACGGAAGGGTGAGGGACGTGGGAAAGCTGCGGACCAAGCCGGCCCTGGAGCTCGCCGGGTATGCCCGATCGGACAACCTCCTTGAAGCGTCCATCGGAATAGCCACCATCAACTCACTAATAGACATTGACCAGACCAGGTGCTCGGTTGAGAACGCCTTTGACGTCCTGGCGCAAAAAGGGAGGGGCAAGGGCATCGCCGTTGTCGGGCACTTCCCCTTTACGCCAAGACTCAAAGATATAGCCAGGAAGCTCTGGGTGATAGAGCAGAGGCCCCGCGGGGAAGACCTGCCGGCCGAGGCGGCTCAGGAAACAATTCCCCAGGCCGATGTCGTTGGACTCACCGGCACCTGTCTCATCAACCACTCCTTTGGCCGGCTGATGCAGTTGTGCCGGGGTAAATTCGTGGTCATGGTCGGGCCGACCAGCCCCCTATCACCGGTTCTCTTCGACTACGGAGTGGATGTCATCAGCGGCGTCATAGTGGCTGAGCCAGAGAAGATGCTTCACTGCATCACCGAGGGAGCTATGTTCAAGCAGATAGAAGGCTTGAGACTGGTAACCATCAAGAAATAAGGAGTGGCAATGTCACAAAAAGAGCTTAGGGTTTTGGTCAGGGGAGCCGGCGAGCTGGCCAGCGCCGTGGCCCACCGTCTTAGCCGGTGCCACTTCCGGCTGGTGATGACCGAGGTCGCCCAGCCCCAGGCAGTCAGGCGACAGGTCGCCTTCTGTGAAGCCGTCTATGACGGGGAAAAGGAGGTTGAGGGCATAACCGCCAGGCTGATTTCATCCCCCGACGAGATAGACCGGGCATGGCAGGAGGGTAGACTGCCCCTGCTGGTTGACCCCGAGGCCAAGGTTAAGGCCGTCCTGAAACCGGACGTTCTGGTTGATGCCATAATCGCCAAAAAGAATCTGGGCACCAGAATGACCGATGCCCCGCTGGTCATCGGTCTGGGTATCGGCTTTTACGCCGGCCGGGACGTCCATGTGGTCATCGAGACCAACCGGGGCCACAACCTGGGGCGGGTCATACCGGAAGGGGAGGCCGAGCCCGACACCGGAGTCCCCGGGGTGATTGCCGGCTTTTCCTGGGAGAGGGTGCTCCGGGCACCCCGAGCCGGCGGCTTCTCCACCGTTAAGGAGATAGGTGACCTGGTTGACGCCGGTGACGTCGTCGCCCTGGTTGACGGTGCACCGGTGGCAGCCAGGATTGGCGGTGTTGTCCGAGGCCTGCTGAGGGACGGCACCCGGGTCCATCAGGGCATGAAGGCCGGTGATGTTGACCCCCGCGGCATCAAGGAATACTGCTATACTATCTCCGACAAGGGACGGGCCATCGCCGGCGGTGTCCTTGAGGCCGTACTATCCCGTTTCAATGAGTAGCTCAGATGAATATGAACCTGGATGACCTAAAGAGGGTAAACCATCTGTGGCGAGAGATATATCCTTATCTGGTAGCCCAGATAATGGACAGCTACCAGAGGGATACCGGCCGAGTCCTGGAGATAGGACCGTTTTCCGGCGGCATCTCCATTGAAATGGTCGGGCGGTACCCCGGGCTTGACATCACCATCGCCACCGAACAGGCCGATGTTTTCAATGATATCTGGCCGGAGGTTAAGGCCAGCCGGCAGGACAGGGCTATAAGAGTGAAGCCGACGAGCCTGAACCATCTTGCCTTTGCCGAATCGGAGTTTGATCTGATAATCGTCCGCGGCGCCTTCTTTTTCTTGAATGAGGGCCTCCTCGGGGAAATCTTCCGGGTGCTCAAGCCTGGCGGCCTGGCCTTTGTCGGCGGTGGCTATGGCAAGGGCATCCCCCAAAAACTCATAGACGAGATTCATGACGAATCCCAGGTATTAAACGACAGGCTGGGCCGCAAACGAGTCAGCGTTAAGGAACTTGAAGCCATGGCAAAAAGGGCCGGACTGGCTGATAACTGCCGCATTATTGAAGAGGGTGGACTTTGGCTGAGCATACGAAAGTAGACGTGGCAGAGGGCCGGGGCTGGGTATTCAAAAGGGCTTCCGGCCTCAGGGAAGCCTTTGCCATCCGTTATGGCGAGGTGATAAGCCTGGTCGGTGCCGGCGGCAAGTCTGCCCTTATGTCGGCCCTGGCCGGGGAACTGGCGGCCGCTGGTGAATCGGTTATTACCACCACCACCACTAAAATCTTTGACTGGCAGGCGCCGGGGGCATCTCTCATCCTTGAAGCAGATGAGCAGAAGATGCTGGAACTGCTTGACCGGGAACTGAAAAAGCACCGGCATGTCACCCTGGCCGGGGAGAGGTTGACCGCCGAGGGAAAGCTAAAGGGAATTGACCCCGGGCTGGTGGCTAGTCTATCCCGGATAAAGCGGATAGCCGGCATAATCGTTGAGGCTGACGGGGCCGCCCGAAGGCCGCTGAAGGCACCAAGTGCCACCGAGCCGGTGATTCCCCAGAGCACCTCCCTGGTGATACCCATTGTTGGCATAGACGCTCTGGGCTTGGCGCTGACCAGCGAAAATGTCTTTCGCCCGGAGATAGCTTCCCGTCTGACCGGACTTCCTCTGGGTGGCACCATTTCAGCCGATACCATCGCCACTCTGGTCACCCACCCCCAGGGTATAGCCAAGGGGAGCCCGGCCAATGCCAGGATTGCCCCTCTCATCAACAAGATGGACCTAGAAAAGGACCTGACCAGAGCCCGGGACCTAGCCGCCAGGATTCTGGAGAAGGGGTGTCCCCGGGTTGAGCGAGTGGTTCTGGGTCAGGTTCGGCTACCGCAGCCGGTTGCCGGGGTTGTCCTGGCCGCTTAAAACAAGTAAGAAAGGAGTACCAGATGCAGGATGATATCTATCGGGAGATAGTCAGGATTAAAAACGCCGGGGAGGAGGCCGCCCTGGCCACGGTGGTCGGGGCCAGTGGCTCCACCCCCAGGGAAGAGGGAGCCAAAATGCTGGTCCGGTCTGATGGCAGTATACTGGGCACCATTGGCGGCGGCAGCATAGAGAAACAAATTATCAAAGAAGCCGCCGGCATAATAAAGAGTGGCAAGCCAAAGCGCTTCAGCTATCGCCTAAAAGAAGGGGAGGAGTTAGGCATGATATGCGGCGGAAATTGCGAGGTCTTCGTTGAGCCCATACTCTCGGCACCAACCATGTACATCTTCGGCGGTGGTCACATAGCCTTCCCTCTGGCCAAGATGGCCAAGCTGGCAGGCTTTAGGATAGTGGTTATCGACGACCGACCCGAGTTTGCCGACCCCCAGAGGTTCCCCGAAGCCGAACAGACCCTGGCCACCGACTTCGCCCAGGCCTTCTCAAAACTGGACATAGACAAGTCGGGCTATATTGTTATTGTTACCCACGGTCACAAAGGCGATGAAACGGCGCTGGAAGGGGCTCTGGCCACAGAGGCCAGGTACATCGGCATGATAGGCAGCAAGGCCAAAAACAAGGCGGTCTTCTCCCACCTCCTGGCCAAGGGAATATCCCAGAACAAGCTGGACAGAGTTCACGCCCCCATCGGTTTGAGCATCCATGCCCAGACACCGGAGGAGATAGCCGTCAGCATTCTAGCCGAGATTATACAAACGCGCAGGTCTGTTTAAACAATAGAGGCTTTACCATATGGACCCCGGAAGGCATTGACAAATCGGATATAGATTCTATAATTTGGGTGTCCTGAGCTAGCTTACTACAACGAAAGCCGAGGAGAACACTATGTCACCAGGCTGGCGAGAAGCATACTCTGAACTTAAAGATTACATCACTAAGAATCCCGCGATTGAGATTGGCAAGAATATTGTGGCCATACCCGGGGACGTCCGCCCGGAATTCTACCGGCTGTTTGATACGGTCAGGGTGGCGTTCCTCAAAGAAAAGCACGGGAACCTGCTCGACGAAGCCACCCCCCTCATCAAAAGCTATGCCGAGGCCGGGCAGGAGATGACGGAATCTCTCGGTCTGCCGGAGATTAAGGTTACCGCCAGCCTTAATTGGTTCCTCAACGACCCGGTGAACGGCCTGATAAGGTCGATATTTGACACGCTCTTCGACCTGCTTAAGGGCAAAATAGATACCAGCATCTTTGAGTATGCGGCCTCAATCAATATTGAGAACTCTTTTAACAGACTGTTTCGGCTGGGATATACAAACTGGGTCTTTCTCTCTCTGGTAAATCTGGTAGCCCCGGACAGGGCGTTAACGGTGCCGACTGAGGATGCCCGGGTAGACACCACCCTGGAGGAAGGCGGCGAAGCAATACCCGGGCTGCGCGAAGAGCCAATCAAGAGCCCCGAGGAGGCCAAGCTGCTGTCCCTTGAACATATCAGAGACGTCGCCTTCATTGTCCCCGACATTATAGTCCACTCACCCAAAGCAGACCGCTATGTCTCAATCAGGTCGGAACTATTTGAGGCCAAGTGGAGGGCAAGGCAGATAAGTGACAAAAGGGAGTGGCAGAGCTTTAGAACGGTGGCCATGCCGTATGAAGTCATAGCTTCCTGGCCCGACCTATCTATCTATGCCGATGATAATGCGGAAAACCTTGCCCTGGTGGCTGATTTCGGCCGGTTCTGCCGGCCCGATATAATCATTGAATGCATGGAGCAGGCCGACTGGTACCAGAAAGGTGGCCTTAAGAGGGTGAAGGAAAACCACGCTTTCTTCAAACCGAGGCTAGGGAGCTATGTCATCTCCAGACTTCAGGCACCTGGGGAGGCTCTCAGGGAGCTTATGCCAGAACCCATGGGGGAACTGGAGGCAGAGCAGGCCACCGAGGAGCCGGCACCAGAGGAAAAGGCGCCGGTAGAACAGCCGAATATTCATATCCTCACCGTTGGCTACGACCATTCCCGGCTGACTCCCATCATCGAGGCACTGCTGCCCGATGGGAAGGTGAGCGAAGAGACGGGGAGTCAGTAACCAACACCCACTTCATATCCCCTCGGGGTGACCATCCTCCCGTTAAAGACAAAAGTCTCCGAGTTACCGATTATCAGCAGAGTATCGGTGTCAATGTCAGGGATGGACACCTCTCCCAGGGCGGTAACCTGAACCGTTCCCTTCTCCGTGGTGGCTCTGGTGGCTATGCCAACCGGCGTCGTCGCTTTCCTGAAGTTCAGCAGAATATCTACGGCTTCCCTGACCCGCCTGTCCCCCACCTTGCCTTTGGGATTGTAGAGCACGATGACAAAGTCCGAGCCGGCCGCAGACTCAAGCCGCTTCTTGATGGCCGCCCACCGGGTCGCCAGGTCGGCCAGGCTGATGACAGCAAAATCGTGACCCAGGGGTGAGCCCAGAAGCGCCGCCGCGGCACTGGCCACCGTCACCCCGGGGACAACCTCAACCTCAACCTCAAGCCCGTTCTGCCTTAGATAGCCAAAGAATGTGCTGGCGATGGCATAAATGCCCGGGTCACCGCTGCTCACCACGGCCACATCCCTTCCCTCCTGCGTTCTGGTCACGGCTATCCTGGTGCGCTCAAGGGGGGTCATCTCCCGGGAGATGACCTCTTTGCCGGTAATCAAGTTCATTACCAGCTCCAGACTAGCCTTGTGGCCAATAACCACCGACACCTTCTTTAAGGTCTCCACAGCCCTCGGTGTAATATCATCCCGGCTGCCGGGGCCAATGCCCACCAGATATACCTTGCCCCTCATTTTCACAGTGATAGCATACTTCGGCCGCTGGTCACAGTCAAGAAAGAGTCCATTGGTTGGTCTTTAATTAAAAGAGAACACCATCATGGCATACAATTTGACGGGGCAGGGGCTTCCGTGACATACTGTATTGTTTTACTCGTAGCAGGCAGTATGGTGGTGAGGCAGACTAAACCCTTTTTCATATCGGCGGTCCTTCTGGCTGCCGGTAAATCAAAGCGCATGGGCAGGCCCAAGCTGTTGCTACCTTTTGGTGGCAGCACCATTCTGGAGCGGACCGTGGATAACATCTCGAGTTCCCTGGTGGACGAGGTTATCGTCGTGCTCGGGGCTGGTGCCCGTGACCTGGAAAAGGTGATAGCCAGCCGACCGGTCAAGCTGGTCTTCAACCCGGATTACCGCCGCGGGATGAGCACCTCGTTGACCTGCGGACTGAAAATGGTCAACCGCCGGGCGCAGAAGGTAATGGTGGCCCTGGCTGACCAGCCACTTGTAGATAAGGAAACATATAACAGGCTGATTGAGGAGTCGCTTAGCTCGGAAAAGGGCATCGTCATCCCGGTGTTCCAATCCAGAAGGGGTAACCCCATCATCTTCTCCATCGGCTACAGGCAGGAACTTCTGGGGCTCACCGGTGATGTCGGCGGCCGGGAAATAGTGAGCAGGCACCCGGATGACGTCCTTGAGGTTGCCCTGGAGTCTGAGGGGGTTGTTGTCAACATCAATACCATGGATGAATACTACTGCCGGCGCGAGTCGGTGAGTCAGCAAGGAGGGCAGCAAAATGCTCAAAAAGGTCAAACTGGAAGAAGCCATAGGCATGGCCCTGGGCCATGACGTGACCAAGATTGTCCCGGGTAAGTTCAAGGGGGCCGCCTTTCGCCGGGGTCATATCATCAGGCAGGAAGACGTGCCCGAACTGCTGAGCATGGGCAAGGAACACATCTACATAATAGAAGAGGAAGAAGGGGAAGTCCACGAAGAAGAGGCCGCTCTCAGAATAGCCCGGGCGGTATCCGGCCCGGAGATGAAACTGACCAGCCCCGAAGAGGGACGGGTAAACATAAAGTCGGCCATCTCCGGTCTCCTGCGAATAGACAGCCCCTTGCTCAAAGAGATCAACTCCATTGACGGTGTGGTGCTGGCGACCAGACACGACAACACGGTGTGCCAGCCGGATATGACCATCGCCGGCACCAAGATTATTCCCCTGTACATCCCCGAGGCCAATCTGAATACGGTGGAGGAGCTCTGCCGGAAGGGCAGGGTGCTCAGGGTCATTCCTTTTAGAGTCAGGAAGGTGGGTGTGGTCATCACCGGCAGCGAGGTATTCAAAGGGAGAATCAAAGACAAGTTCGGCCAGACCATCAGAAGAAAGGTTGAGTCCCTGGGCTCGGTTATAAACTATCAGACCATAGTCCCCGATGACGAAGACCTGATTGCCCGGGCTGTCCTGGAGATGAGGGATAACGGCTCGGAGATTATTTTCGCCTGTGGCGGGCTTTCCGTTGACCCGGACGACGTCACCGTTGAGGGGGTGTCAAGGAGCGGGGCCAGGATAATCTCTTACGGTGCCCCGGTTATGCCCGGCGCTATGTTCCTCTTTGCCCTGCTGGGGGACATCCCCATACTCGGGGCTCCGGCGGCGGCAATCTTCAACGAGGCGACCATAATTGACATCATACTGCCCCGGGTTCTGGCCGGTGAGCCCGTTTCCCGGGAGGATATTATCGCTCTGGGCCAGGGCGGGCTTTGTCTGAACTGTGCTGTCTGCGCCTATCCCATCTGCCCTTTCGGCAAGTAACCCGCAATCAGGGGTATTGTCGCTAGATTAAGTTGCTGCGGGCACCGCAGCCTGCTATCTTTCACAATTCACCCCTTTTGCCCAAAAAGGGTATTGACAACGGACAAAATGTGTGCTTTAATGGAATTAACGGCAACCTTTTACCGTATATATTATATATTCAGGATTGTCTAGATGAAAAAAATATACATAAAAGAGGAGCGCTGCATCGGCTGCCGCCTGTGCCAGGTCTACTGCCAGCTCCACCACTCCCGGTCCAAAGACATAATCAAGGCGTTTAAGAAGGAGCTCCCCCGCCCTACTCCCAGGCTGAGACTTGAGGAAAGGGGTTCGCTATCCCTCTCAGTAAGGTGTCAGCACTGTGACGACCCCCCCTGTGTCTATGCCTGCCTGGGTGGAGCTCTCAGCCGGGATGTCGATAGCGGCCGGGTTACTCTAGACCCGGAGAGATGCATCGGCTGCTGGAGCTGTCTGCTGGTCTGCCCCTTCGGCGCCGTCATAAGGGATGTCGGCCAGAAGAAAGTGGCCAAGTGCGACCTATGTTTCGGGGAGGAAGTGCCAGCCTGCGTCGCCAATTGTCCCAATGAAGCACTGGTATACACCGAGACGAAACAATGAAACGATACCTGATACTTAACAGAAGGTGCACCATGTGTTATGACAGGGAACCATGGTTGAGATTATGGTCAAGGACTAATATCGGAAATCACCAGAGGGTTTTAGATGATAGCCATAATTGATTATGGTGCCGGAAACCTGCGCAGCGTGGTCAACGCTATCACCCGGCTTGGCTACCGGCCACAGATAACCAGTGACCCGGCCGGGTTGCCTGAGGCACAAGCCGTTATCCTGCCCGGTGTTGGTGCCGGTGCCAGCACCATGGACAGTCTAAACAGGCTGGGGCTGGTGAATCCTATTCGCCAGTATATAGCCTCCGGCCGACCCTTTCTGGGTGTCTGCATCGGGCTGCAGGTCTTGTTTACCGGCACCGAGGAAGGAGGCTGGTGTGATTGCCTTGGCGTTATTGCGGGGCGGGTCAGAAAGCTGCCCCAGGGGTTAAAGATTCCCCACATGGGCTGGAACCAGGTAAAGCAGAAGTTTTACCACCCCGTGTTTGAGTCTATACCCGATGGAGCCAACTTCTACTTTGTTCACAGCTACTATGCCGTGCCCGATGATGGCTCGCTGGTCGCCGGTGAAACTGAGTATGGCGTCCCGATGTGCAGCGTTGTCGCCCGGGACAATCTGGTAGCCACCCAGTTTCACCCGGAAAAGAGCGGTGAACTCGGGCTGAGAATTTACGACAATTTCCTGAAACTGGCTTCAGAGCAGAGGTAAGAGCCATGGCCAAGAAAGCAAAATATCTGATAATCGGCAACTCGGCCGGTGGCATAGGTGCCGCCGAGGCGATTCGCCAGGTGGACAAGGCCGGGGCTATCACCATCGTCTCCGATGAACCCTGCCCCGCCTACTGCCGACCGCTCATTTCCGAACACCTGGCTGACGGCCGGCCCCTGGATACCATGTTGTTTCGCCCCAGTAGTTTCTATGAGACCAACAACATCCGGGCCATCCTGGGCAGAAAAGTGGACTCTATTGATACCACAGCCCGCAGCGTCTGGCTGGACGGGGGCGTGGAGATTTCCTGGAAGAAGTTGCTGCTGGCTACCGGCGGCTGCCCCATTGTGCCAAGAATAAACGGCATCAACCGGAAGGGGGTTTTTACCTTCATCACCTTCGGTGATGCCGCGGCCATCAGCCAGTTCATCAACGGTGCCGAGAGGGCAGTGGTTATCGGGGGCGGCCTTATCGGCGTCAGCGTCACCGAGGCACTGGTAAGGCGAGACGTCAAGGTTACCCTAATTGAGATGAAAGAACGGATACTGAACACCATTCTTGACGAGGAAGCCTCGGCCATGGAAGCCGATGTCCTGAAACAAGCCGGAGTTGAGATTATCACCGGCCACACCGTAGCCGAGATTAACAGCCCCAGGGCCGGTTCGGAGCTGGTGGCCAGCGTCACCCTGGACAACGGACGGGTGGTCCCCTGTCATCTGGTGGTAGTGGCCATCGGTGTCACTCCCAGAACTGAGCTGGTCGCCGGCGACGGGGTGGAACTAAACCGGGGCATAGTGGTTGACAGTCACATGGCAACCTCCCGTCCCGATGTCTATGCCTGTGGCGACGTGGCGGAAGCCTATGACTTTGTCCGCGGTGACCACCGGCTGAACCTCATCTGGCCCAACGCCTACCTGGGCGGTCGGGTGGCCGGCTTCAACATGGCTGGCGTGGCCACCGAGTACCGGGGTAGCACAGCCATGAACACCATAAAATACTTCGGGTTGGATATTGTCTCTGCCGGGATAACCGTCCCGCCTGATGACAGCTACCAGGTACTCAGCCGGAAGGGGAACGGGGACTACCGCCGGGTGGTCCTCAAAAACGGCCGGGTGGCAGGCATGGTTTTTGCCGGTGACATTGAGAGGTCGGGCATCGTCTTTAATCTTATGAAAGACAAGGTGGATGTCAGCCGCTTCCCCGAGGTGCTGGTGGCCGATGATTTTGGCCTTACCTGTCTCCCCGGGGAGATATGGCGACCGCATCTGACCGTTACCGGATGAATATTGCCAGGAGGACATGAAAATGAAGGGGCTTAGTTGGGTGCACAACCCTTACCAGGATGACAAGGTAATGGATGCCTGCTCTATATTCGGGATGATGAACACCTCGGGGAGAAGGTTCTCTGGAGAAGACGTAATCCGGGCAATCGCCAATATGCATGACCGGGGTAACGGCCTCGGGGGTGGCTTTGCCATCTACGGTCTTTATCCCGAGTATGCCAGCCAGTATGCCCTCCATATAATGTATCTTGGCCGGCAGGCAAAGGAGGAAACGGAAGAGTTCCTGAAAGAAAGGTTCAGCTTGGCTTACGCCGAAGAGGTGCCGGCTCAGAAGACACCGGCCATCTCCCGGCCACCTCTGGTGTGGCGCTACTTTGCTGATGTTAACGGGCACAGGCCTGAGGGGCAGTCCGAGGACGACTATGTTATGTGCCAGGTCATGGACATCAACACCAGGGTTGCCGGTGCCTTTGTCTTTTCCAGCGGTAAGGACATGGCGGTGTTCAAGGGGGTGGGCTACCCCGAGGACATAGCCCGGTACTTTATGCTCGACCGATACCAGGGCTATCTGTGGACAGCCCACGGACGTTTCCCGACCAATACCCCGGGCTGGTGGGGCGGGGCCCATCCCTTCAACCTTCTAGACTGGACGGTAGTCCATAACGGAGAGATTTCGTCTTACGGCATAAACCGCCGCTACCTGGAGCAATTCGGCTATCACTGCACCATGCAGACAGATACCGAGGTTATAGCCTACGCCGTTGACCTGCTGATGCGAAGGCACAATCTGCCCATAGAAATAGTGGCCAGAATACTGGCACCGCCACTGTGGAGCGACATTGAACGCCGGCCCGCCCGGGAACAGGAACTGCTTAGGGCCCTGAGGCAGGTCTACGGCAGCCTGCTGCTCAACGGCCCATTCACGATTATTATCGCTCACCGCGGAGAGATGATTGGCCTTACCGACCGCATCCGGCTCCGTCCCATGACCGTCGGCGTCAGAGGAGACGTGCTCTATCTCTCCTCTGAAGAATCGGCCATCAGGCTGGTCTGCCCGGATCTGGACAGGGCCTGGATTCCCATGGGCGGCGAGCCGATAGTTGGCCGGCTCAAAAAGCGGAACAAATTAGAGGCAATTGAGGTAACGACTGGTGCTAACTAAAAGGATCATCCCCTGCCTTGACGTCAAGGCAGGGCGGGTGGTCAAAGGAACCAGTTTTGTTGATTTGCGCGACGCCGGCGACCCGGTGGCCCTGGCCAGCTTCTACTACAAAGAGGGGGCCGATGAGCTGGTGTTTCTGGACATAACCGCCACACCGGAGGGGCGCAATACCATGGCTGACATCGTTGAGCGCATATCAGAGCAGGTCTTTATGCCCCTCACCGTAGGTGGTGGGCTGCGCACCATAGACGATATGCATCGCATTCTGATGGCCGGGGCGGACAAGATTTCGGTGAACACCGCCGCCGTGCTCAACCCCGGCCTGGTCACCGAGGGGGCAGACAGATTCGGCAGCCAGTGCATCATGGTGGCCATAGATGCCAAGCGGATAGAGGGCGGCAGGTGGCGGGTGTATATCTACAGCGGGCAGAAGTCCACCGAGCTTGACGCCATTGACTGGGCGAGAAGAGCCGTGGGACTCGGCGCCGGAGAGCTGCTGCTCACCAGTATGGACGCCGATGGCCACCGGGCGGGCTATGATATCGAGCTTACCCGGGCCGTCTCTGAAGCGGTGAGCGTCCCCGTTATCGCCAGTGGCGGTGCCGGTTCTCTGGAAGACCTATATCAGGCGCTCTCCGCGGGCAAGGCGGATGCCGTACTGGCGGCCAGCATCTTCCACTACGGGGCGCACTCCATCGTCAAGACAAAACAGTATCTGGCGGAAAAGGGGATACCAGTACGAATTTAGACTTATTTATTGACCTAAACAAACTGAAAAGGGAAATTTCGTGAAAACCTATCTACCGGCCAAGTTCATAGTTGAAAGAGACCCCGAGAGGTGCATCCAGTGCCGGGCGTGTGTCAGCCAGTGCTCCTTTGATGTCCACTACTATGATGCCGAGGAAGATGAAACCAGGAGCCGGGGTGAGAACTGCGTCGGCTGTCACCGGTGCGTCATCCTGTGTCCTACCCAGGCAATCACCATCAGGAGAAACCTGCTGGATTACCGGGAGAACTACAACTGGACTCCCGAGGTTATTGAAGACATCACCAAACAGGCCGAGACCGGTGGCATGCTCCTTACCGGCATGGGCGATGATAAGGGGCATCGCATCTACTGGAACCATCTGGTGCTGAATGCCAGCCAGGTGACCAACCCCTCCATTGACCCGCTCAGAGAGCCAATGGAGCTAGTCACCTACCTCGGGCGGAAACCAGACCAGGCAGCGGTTGACCCGGAGTCCATGAAAATCAGGACGGAGTTAGCCCCGCAGGTAAGGCTCGAGGTCCCGGTCATGTTCGCCGCCATGTCCTACGGCGCGGTAAGCCTCAACGTGCAGCAGTCCCTGGCCCGGGCGGCGACAGAAATGGGCACCCTGTGGAACACCGGCGAGGGTGGCCTTCACCCCAGTCTGTATAAATACAAAGACAACACCATCGTGCAGGTAGCCTCGGGGCGCTTTGGCGTCCACGCCGGATATCTTGACGCCGCCCGGATTATAGAGATTAAAATCGGGCAGGGAGCCAAGCCAGGCATCGGCGGGCACCTACCCGGAGAAAAGGTAAGCCAGGATGTCTCCCTGACCCGGATGATACCCGCCGGGACAGACGCCCTGTCCCCGGCCCCTCAGCACGATATCTACTCCATCGAAGACCTGGCGCAGCTGGTATACGCCCTGAAGGAGGCCACCGACTACGCCAAGCCGGTCTCGGTTAAGATAGCCGCCGTGCACAACTCAGCCGCCATCGCCAGCGGTATGGTGCGCGCCGGTGCCGACATCATTGTCCTTGACGGACTCCGTGGAGCCACCGGAGCTGCCCCCAAAGCCATTCGCGATAACGTGGGCATTCCCATAGAGATGGCCCTGGCCTCGGTGGATAGCCGCCTGCGGCAGGAGGGAATAAGGAACCTGGCCTCTGTCGTCGTCTCCGGTGGCATAAGGAGCAGCGGCGATGTCGCCAAGGCTATAGCCCTGGGTGCCGACGCCGTCTATATCGGCACCGCGGCTCTGGTCGCCCTGGGCTGCACCGTCTGCCAGCAGTGCCATACCGGCAAATGCGCCTGGGGCATCTGCACCACCGACCCCCGCCTCTCCAAGAGAATCAACCCCGACATCGGCGCCCGACGGCTGGCCAATCTTCTCCGTGGCTGGAGCCTTGAGCTGAAGGACATGCTGGGTGGCATGGGCATTAACGCCATAGAAAGCCTCCGCGGCAACCGGCTGCACCTGAGGGGCATCGGGCTTACCGATACCGAGCTTGAAATTCTAGGGGTAAGGATGGCTGGAAGCTGAGATGGTGGACAGAACGAATCAGGTAACAAAGGTAGATGCCGCCGGTCTGACATACCGCCAGCTTAACGCCAGGCTGTGGGAACTGGTGGCTAACGGCACCAGCAAGATTGAACTCTACAATGTTTTCGGTCAGAGGTACATCGGCACCGACCTGGACAGGCCGGTTGAAATCAGCATATCGGGCACTCCGGGCAACGACCTGGGGGCGTTTATGGACGGGCCCAGAATCACCGTCTACGGCAACGCTCAAGACGGCTGTGGCAACACCATGAATGAGGGCAAGATAATCGTCCACGGACACGCCGGGGATATCGTTGGCCTCTCGGCCCGGGGTGGCCAGATCTTTATCCGGGACGACGTAGGCTACCGGGCGGGCATCCATATGAAAGGCTACGGAGACAAGAAACCGATACTGGTCATCGGCGGTACCGCCCAGGACTTTGTCGGTGAATATATGGCCGGTGGTATTCTGGCACTACTGGGCCTCACGCTGGGGGAGGGAGAAAGCCACAAGGCCAACTTTATCGGGACGGGCATGCACGGCGGCGTCATCTACCTTCGGGGAAACACCGAGGATTTCCAGTTAGGTAAAGAAGTGGGTAAGGCGGAGCTTGATGAAGATGATAATAGAGTTCTGACCGAGATTGTGGGGCAGTTCGCCTCCTATTTTGATGTTGATGCCCGTAAAATACTTGACCACAGATTTATCAAGCTTCTTCCCCGCTGGCTCAGGCCCTACGGCCGGCTCTACGCCTATTAACTGGCAGGTGCATCAGACTTGTTGCGCTTACTTATCATAGACGGAGACGAAACCGGAAGGGAGCTGGCTCTGGAACTGGGCCGGGCCGGCTTTTCCTGCCACACGGCCAGCGATGACAGGCTCAACGGGCAGTCCCCCGACCTGGTCCTGGCAAAGCTGGACGGGCGTGCGGCAACAGAAGAAATGTGCCGCCGGCTGAAGCAGGAGAGGGGACTGCCGGTCATCGGCCTGGTGACAAAACGGGCCCTGGACAGGGCTGACGGCTTCCGGAATGTAGATGATTTCGCCATTGAGCCATATCACGTAAAAGAGCTGGTCTTGAGGATAGACAGGCTGCTGGGGAAAACGCAGCGGCAGAGTGACGGCGAGCAGATCAGACGTGGCGACCTGGTCATAGACCTGGCCAAGTGCGAGGTCTCCGTCGGCGGCCGGCTGATTGAGCTCACCTTCAAAGAATACGAACTGCTCAAGCTGCTGGCGGCCAACCGGGGCCGGGTCTACTCTCGCCAGGCCCTGCTGGACAAGGTCTGGGGCTATGACTACTTCGGCGGCGACAGAACCGTTGACGTGCACGTCAGGCGGCTCAGGAGCAAGATTGAAGACTCAACCCACATCTTCATTGAGACAGTACGAAACATCGGCTACAGGTTCCGCAAAGAAGCGTAGCCGATGTTTTTGATGTAACACAAAATTAACCTCCCCGTAATCTGTTCGTAACATTAGCCATCTAGAATGAAGCCATCTGAACCCTGAGGAGGCGAAGATGGCAATCAACGCTGGTGACACCGCCTGGCTTCTGATGTCTTCAGCACTGGTTATGCTGATGACACCGGGCCTGGCCCTGTTCTACGGCGGCATGGTGAGGCGGAAGAACATCCTGTCCACCATCATGATGAGCTTTGCCTGTCTGGGCCTGATAGGTCTGCTCTGGGTGTTGTACGGCTACAGCCTGAGCTTTGGCCAGGACAACGCCGGCTTTATCGGCGGGCTTGACTTTGCCGGGCTTGCCAATGTAGGCCAGGCACCGTCCCCGGTATACGCCACCACGGTGCCCCACCTGGCTTTCATGATATTCCAGGCTATGTTTGCCATCATTACCATTGCCCTGATTACCGGTGCCGTCGTTGAGCGGATGAAGTTTAGTGCTCTCCTCGTCTTTTCCCTCCTGTGGCTGACGGTGGTCTACTGCCCGGTGGCGCACTGGGTCTGGGGCAGCGGCGGCTGGCTGGCCAAGCTGGGTGTCCTTGACTTTGCTGGCGGTTCTGTTGTCCATCTCAACGCCGGTGTATCGGCTCTGGCCCTGGTCATGCTGCTGGGACGGCGCCGGGGCTTTCCCGGCGACGCCATGGAACCCAACAGCGTCCCTATGGTAGCGCTGGGTGCCGGTCTGCTCTGGTTCGGCTGGTTTGGTTTTAACGCCGGCAGTGCCCTGACCTCCGGTGGTCTGGCGGCCAGCGCCTTCGTCACCACCAACACCGCCGCCGCCGCGGGGGCTTTCACCTGGATGATGCTAAGCTGGCTCCACCGGCGGCCCACCATTCTGGGCACGGTCACCGGGGCCGTGGTCGGGCTGGTGGCTATCACCCCGGCCGCCGGTTTTGTGCCTCCGCTGGCCGGTATAGCCATAGGCGGCATCGCCGCCGTTATCTCCTACTACGGGATGCTCCTGCTCAAGATAAAGCGCGGCGTGGATGACTCCCTGGACGTCTTCGCCTGCCACGGCCTGGGCGGCATGTGGGGTGCCCTGGCTACCGGTATTTTCGCCAGTGCGGCGGTCAACTCGGCCGGGGCTGACGGCCTGCTTCTGGGCAACGGAGTGCAGTTCCTAAAGCAACTGGCCGGTGTTCTGGCCGTGGGTATTTTTGCCTTCACCGCTACCTGGCTCCTGGGCAAGCTGGTGGATGTCACCGTCGGTCTGAGAGTGGGGCAGTCCGAGGAAACGGTCGGCCTTGACCTCTCCCAGCACGGCGAAAGAGCCTACGGAGGGTCGCTGAGATGAAGAAGATAGAGGCTATCATCAGGGAAGAAAGGCTGGACGCAGTCAAGAGAGCCCTTGAAGAGAACAGCTATTTCGGCATGACGGTCAGCGAGGTAAGCGGCCGGGGCAAGCAAAAGGGAATTCCGCTGCAGTGGCGGGTGGGGGAATACCGGGTAGACCTGCTGCCCAAGCTCAAGATTGAACTGGTGGTGCTTGATGAAGACGTGGCCGTGGCCATAGATGCCATTGTCCGCAACGCCCGCACAGGTGAGGTCGGCGATGGTAAGATTTTCATCATGCCGGTGGAGAAGGTGGTCAGGGTCAGGACCGGAGACAGAGATGAAAATGCAATCTAGACAAGCCGTGGTGGTGAACATGTAACAACGAAGCGACAAACGGCAAATCATAGTTATGTAATATAATCACTTCAAACAGGAGGTAGCAATGGCAAACAGGAGTCGTGAAGAGGGCAAGGAGTATGTCCTCAAGATGGCCAGGGAGCACGACATCAAGTTCATCCGGATGTGGTTTACCGATATACTGGGCA
>DAOUMC010000028.1:0-41326 GCA_034413595.1 Dehalococcoidales bacterium
GCGACCACCCACTTCAAAGACCCGGAGGTCATCGCCCGGGTGTCCAAAGACCTGGGGGAGGCCATGCCCGGGCTGGACATCAAGCAAATCCCGGAGAAGGAACTGCTGGCACCCAGAGGATGGTAGACAGGCATTGCCTGATGCATAGAGTAGAGGTCGGCTTCAAGGAGCACCTGCCGGATGCCAGAGGGCAGGGACTGGTCCGGGATATCCACGACCTGGGAATAGCTGCCGTCTCCGATGTCCGTGTCCTGGACGTCTATTGGCTGGACGCCGAGCTAAAGCCCGGAGAGCTGAAACTGCTCTGCCATCGCCTGCTGGCCGACCCGGTAACCCAGGAATACCGCTCCGGCTCAGGTTTTCGCAACAAGGCCGGGCTTTACTCGGTTGAGGTCGCTTACAACGCCGGCGTTACCGACCCGGCTGAGGAAACAGCCATGAAAGCCATCCTTGACCTGGGTATAGAAAGCATCAGAGCGGTCAAAACAGCCAGACGCTATCTGATAAAAGGCAAACTGGACAAGAACAAGCTGGAGACCATCTGCAACCGGCTACTGGTCAACCCCATCATCCAGCACGTTGTGAAAAAAGAACCGGTAGCTTTCCCTAAAAGCCCGCAGTACAGATACCGGCTGGAGCACATAGAGCTACTTGGAGCAGATGAAAACAAACTTGCCCAAATCGCCCGGCAGTTTGGCTTTAACGGCGAAGAGATTAAGGCAATAGCGGGCTACTTCACCCGACAGGGGCGCAACCCGACCGATGCCGAGCTGGAGACACTGGCCCAGACCTGGTCAGAACACTGTGTCCACAAGACCTTCAAGGGCAAAATAAGCTTTAACGGCAACATCATAGACAACCTGCTCAAGAGCACCATCATGAAGGCAACCAGGGAGCTAAACAGACCGTGGTGCCTGTCCGTTTTCGAGGACAACGCCGGCGTCATTGACTTCGACGGCGGCTGGGCTCTGGCCTTCAAGGTGGAGACCCACAACCACCCGTCGGCCATAGAGCCTTACGGCGGAGCCGCCACCGGCATCGGCGGCGTGGTGCGTGACATACTGGGCACCGGGCTTGCCGCCAGACCCATCGCCAACACCGATGTCTTCTGCTTCGGGTTACCGGACTTACCCCACGAAAAACTGCCACCCGGAGTGCTGCACCCCCGCCGTGTCTTCAAGGGTGTCCATGCCGGTGTGGCCGACTACGGCAACCGCCTGGGCATCCCGACACTCAATGGTGCCATACTCTTTGATGACCGCTATACCGCCAACCCTCTGGTCTACTGCGGCACCGTCGGGCTGATACCCAAAAGCCTCTCCAGGAGAGAGCCGCACGAGCCCGGCGACCTAGTGGTACTGGTCGGGGGTAGAACCGGGCGGGACGGCATCCACGGCGTTACTTTCGCCTCCGAGCAGCTGAGGAAAGAGTCAACCGAGGTCTCCTTTAGCTCGGTCCAGATAGGCAACCCCATCACCGAGAAAAGGGTTATTGATGCCCTGATTCAGGCCAGAGACCGCCGGCTTTTCCGCCGAATTACCGACTGCGGCGGCGGCGGGCTTTCCTCGGCCGTGGGCGAGATGGCGGCCGAGACCGGCGTCCGGGTCTACCTAGACAGAGTGCCGCTGAAATACGCCGGCCTGTCTTATAGCGAGATATGGATTTCCGAGTCCCAGGAGAGGATGCTGCTGGCGGTGCCGCCCCAGTGTGCCGACGAGCTTCTGGCCCTCTTTGCCAGTGAAGGCTCCGAGGCCACCGTCATCGGCGAGTTCACCGATGACAGGAGGCTCAAGCTACTCTATCAGGATAACCCGGTGGCCGACCTTGATATGGACTTTCTCCATCGGGGACGTCCCCAGCTCCGACTTAAAGCAGACTGGCGGGAACAAGAGCACGCCGAGCCCGATTTTCCACCACCAGACTTATCTCAAGCCTTACTTAAAGTCCTGGGCTCTTGGGACGTGTGCAGCAAGGAGTGGGTCATCCGTCAGTACGACCACGAGGTGCAGGGAGGCAGTGTGCTCAAGCCCCTGGTGGGCAAGGAAAACGACGGCCCCGGTGACGCCGCCGTTATCAGGCCGGTGCTTGGCTCAAAGACAGGCGCCATCATCGCCAATGGCATAAACCCCAAATACGGCGACATAGACCCCTACTGGATGGCGGCCTCGGCCATTGACGAAGCCCTGAGGCAGGTCATTGCCGTCGGTGGCAGCCTGGAGCGGGTCGCCCTGCTGGACAACTTCTGCTGGGGCAACACCGGCCGCCCGGAGAACCTGGGCGCCTTGGTACGGGCCTGCCAGGCGTGCTACGACATGGCCATCGCCTACGGCACACCCTTTATCTCCGGCAAGGACAGCCTAAACAACGAGTTTGAATCCGAGGGTAAGACCGTCTCCATCCCCCACACCCTGCTCATATCGGCTCTGGGAGTTATGGAGGACACCGGTAAGGCGATAACTATGGACTTCAAGCAGGCCGGCGACCTGATTTACATCATCGGTGCTACCCTCAATGAGCTGGGCGGCTCGGAGTATTTTAGAAGCCTGGGGCTTACCGGAAACAGCGTGCCCAGGGTGAACCCTGAGACCGCCAAGCAAACTATGGACAATCTGAGCCGGGCGACAGAAGCAGGCCTGGTCAAAGCCTGCCACGACCTCTCCGATGGTGGCCTGGGTGTCGCCCTGGCTGAGATGGCTTTTGCCGGTGGGCTGGGGGCAACCGCCAACCTCAAGGACGTACCGCTGGGCGAGCCTATCAACAGGGACGACTTCATCCTCTTCTCCGAGTCCAACAGCCGTTTCCTGGTCGAGGTCGCCCCGGAGGACAGGGACGAGTTCGAAAAGACGACGGATGGTTCCGCCTTTGCCTGCATTGGTGAGGTTAACACCTCAGATACGGTAGAGATACGCGGCCTAAAAGGCGATAAAGTTCTATCTCTACCCATAGCCCAACTAAAAGATGCCTGGCAGAAGCCTTTGAAGTGGTAGCAATATGAGCAAGGCAAGAATAATAATACTGCGAGCCCCGGGGACCAACTGCGACCAGGAGACCGCCTTCGCCTTTGAGCAGGCGGGAGCCGAGGCTTTTCTGATTCACGTAAGCCAGCTAATCCGCCGGGGAAAAAGGCTGAATGACTACCAGATAATGGTCATTCCCGGGGGCTTCACCTACGGCGATGACCTGGGTGCCGGCAAGGTGCTGGCTAATGAGCTTAAATTAAAGCTAGGTGACAAAATAGAACAATTCATTCAGAACGGACGGCTGATTCTGGGCATCTGTAACGGATTCCAGGCGCTGGTGAAAGCTGGCATCCTGCCCGGGAACACCGGCCAGCAAAGGCTGTCTCTAACCACCAACGATTCGGGTAAGTTTGAGTGCCGCTGGGTCCATCTCGCCGCCAACCCCCAAAGCCGCTGCGTCTTCACCAGGGGGATAGAGCACCTCTATCTGCCTGTGGCACACGGCGAAGGCAAGCTGGTGGCCGATGCCGATGTCTTATCCGGCCTGGATGTGGCCCTGTACTACACCGATGAGCACGGCGACCGGCAGGCCGGATACCCCTATAATCCCAATGGTTCGGCTGGTAACATCGCCGGCATCTGCGATGGCACCGGGCGCATCTTTGCCCTGATGCCTCATCCGGAGCGCCACATCCGCCCCAGCCAGCACCCGAGATGGCCCAGGGAGGGAGCTACAAAACGGGGGGATGGATTCAAGATTTTTGAAAACGCAGTAGAATGGGTCAAGCGGCTGTAAGGAGGGCTTTATGCAGTACGAATATGAGATAAACCAGCTGGAAAAGGAAGAATCCTGGCGCATGTTCCGCATCATCGGTGAGCTGGTGGAGGGCTTTGACTCTCTCTCTGACATAGAACCGGCGGTGAGCTTCTACGGCTCGGCCAGACTGAAAGCAGAAGACGAACTGTATAAGCAAACAGAGGAAATCGGCTTCAGGCTGGGCGAGATGGGTTTCTCCATTATCACCGGCGGTGGGCCCGGCGTTATGGAGGCTGCCAACAAAGGCGCCATCAGAGCCGGTGTCAAGTCTATCGGGCTGAACATCCAGCTACCTGAGGAACAGGCCGGTAACATCTATACCACCCGGTCAATGACCTTCAATCACTTCTTTGTCCGCAAGGTCATGCTGGTTAAATATGCCAGTGCTTTTATCATCATGCCTGGCGGCCTGGGCACGCTTGATGAGCTGACCGAGGTGCTAAACCTGATGCAGACCTATAAGATAAAGCCCTTCCCGGTAGTGCTGTTTGACGCCAGCTACTGGAAAAGTTTTTTGGACTGGCTGCGCCGTGTTACCCTGGCCAAGGGATATATATCAGAAAAGGACCTCAACCTGCTCCGCGTCTGCGACAGCCCGGAAGAGGTGGTTGACGCCGTCAAGAGATGGCATGAAAAACACGAGCTCGCCGGCAAGCAGGCGGTAACTCAATAGACAAATCGGAGGCTGGTAGCTTATCGCTATTTGCCGCCCGTCACAGGGTGTGTTATACTGTTAGGCTAGTAAAACAACTATCGCTGAAGGAGAAAAATTTGCCTGATACCGCCACTATCAAAGAGCTGCTTGAGGCCGGAGCCCATTTTGGCCACCAGACCAGCCGCTGGCACCCGCACATGAAGAAATACATCTTCACCAAGCGGAATGGTATTCACATCATTGATTTGGAGCAGACAGCCAGCATGTTGGCTAAGGCCTGCGAGTTTATTAAACAGGTGGTGGCCAGTGGTGGCAAGCTCCTTTTTGTGGGCACCAAGAAGCAAGCACAGGAGATTGTTGAACAAGAAGCCAAGCGCTGCGGCATGTACTACATAAATCAACGCTGGATAGGCGGTATCCTGACCAACTTTGCCACCATCCAGGCCCGTATAGACTATCTGGTCCGCCTGGAAGACCAGCAGGCAAAGGGTGATTTCAACCGTCTACCCAAAAAGGAGGCCTTAAAACTCGGCGAGGAGATTACACGCCTCAACAAGCAGATGGGTGGCTTCAAGGAGATGACCAAGCTACCCGATGCCATATTCATCGTTGACCCGGTAAAAGAAAGGATTGCCACTGCCGAAGCCCAGCGGTTAGGCGTACCGATAGTAGCTATGGTGGATACCAACTGCGACCCGGATGAGATTACCTACCCCGTTCCAGTCAATGACGATGCCATTAGAGCCATAAAGTTGATAGTTACCAAAATCGCCGATGCTGTGATTGAAGGCATGACCGGCGAAGCAGTGTCGCAAGAGGAGATAGCTTCGGCAGAAGTCACAACGGCCGAAGCCAGCGAACAGGGTGTTTTAGTATCAGAAGACAAGTAGACATGGAGGCAAGAGTGGAAGTTTCAACCGCCAGCATAAAGGAACTAAGAGAGCAGTGTGGTGCCGGTGTCATGGACTGTCGTAATGCTCTAATCCAAGCGCAGGGGGATATAGAAAAGGCGTTGGAGGCCCTGAAGGAGCAAGGCTTCCGCAAGGCGGCCAAGAAGGCGGAACGGGCGACCACACAGGGACTCATAGAAGCCTATATACACACCGGCGGCAGAATCGGGGCGATGATTGAGCTCAACTGCGAGACTGACTTTGTCGCCCGAACAGATGAGTTTAAGGAGCTGGCGCACAACCTGGCTATGCAGGTAGCCGCCATGTGCCCCCAGTATATCTCCAAGGAGGAAGTCCCCCCGGATACCGAAGCTGAGGTTGATACTGTCTGCCTGCTTCAGCAGCCCTACATTAAAGACCTGAGCCTTTCCGTCCAGGATGTTATTGTCCAGACGATTGCCAAAACAGGAGAGAACATAAGGGTCAGGCGCTTTGCCAGATTTGAGCTTGGCAGGTAGCTATATGACCGCTCCAAAGTACAAGCGAGTCCTCCTCAAGCTCAGCGGTGAAGCCTTCAAGGGCGAAACCGCCTTTGGTATTGATGCCCCCACGGTGGCCCGGATAGCCCAGCAGATCAAGCAGGCTATGGACACGGGTGTGCAGGTGGCTGTTGTCGTCGGTGGCGGTAACATCTGGCGCGGCGCCCAGGCAGCCAGGGAAGGCATAGACCGGGTGACCGCCGACTACGCCGGGATGCTGGCTACGGTAATAAACGCCCTTTCCCTCCAAGACGCCCTGGAAAGGCTGGGGGTGGTCACCAGGACCCAGTCAGCCATAGTCATTGAGCAGGTGGCCGAACCTTACTTAAGACGCCGGGCGCTCCGCCACCTTGAGAAGGGCAGAGTCCTTATCCTGGCCGGAGGCACCGGCAACCCGTATATGTCCACCGATACCGCTGCGGCACTGCGGGCGATAGAGATTGAGGCCGACGTCCTGCTGATGACCAAGTACAAAGTTGACGGCGTCTACAGCGCCGACCCCAGAAAAGACCCCAGAGCCAAGAGGTTTGACCACCTGACCTACCTTGACGCCCTGAACAAGCGCCTTGAGGTTATGGATTCCACGGCACTCTCCCTGTGCATGGAAAACAAGCTACCCATCATCGTTTTTGACCTCCAGTCCGAACACAGCCTGGAGCGGGCCATATCTGGTGAACCGATTGGCACATTGATAGCCAGCGAATGATGATTGAGGATACCTTACAGAAAACCGAAGAGAAGATGCTGGCTTCAGTTGAAGCCTTGAAGCGGGAGCTGGCCAGCATCCGTACCGGGCGGGCCAGCCCCGCCCTGATAGAGCACATCAAGGCGGATTATGCCGGTGTTCCCACGCCAATTAGGCACATCGCTGGCATTTCTGCCTCCGGGGCCAGCCTGCTGGTGATTCAGCCCTGGGACCCGGCAAGCATACAGAGCATAGAGAAGGCCATCTTAAAGTCCAACCTCGGGCTGACGCCAAGCACCGATGGTAACGTCATCCGCCTGAACATTCCACCGCTATCCGAGGAAAGGCGGCTGGAACTGACCAAGATAGTCGGGAGAAGGGTTGAAGAAGGCAAGATAGAAATACGCAACCTGAGGCATGAAGCCCTGGATGAGCTCCGAAAGCTGGAGAAGGACAAGCAGATATCACAGGATGAGCATAAACGGGCGGAAAGCCAGCTGCAGATGCTCACCGACAGCTTCATCAGCAGCACCGACGGGGCCGGACAAGACAAAGAAGCTGAGCTTATGGAAACTTAGCTTGTCCCCTGTCATTATGAAGAGTCCCTCAATTAACTCGGGGTAAATTCCGCGGCAAAACAATCTCTTTAACAAATCCTCCTCACTCCCCCTTTTCAAAGGGGGAAGCCAATTTCGGGTTAATAGCCTTTCCAATCACCTAGTGTTACAATAGTGGCCATGAAAAAGATTGCCCGGCTGCCCAACCACATCGCCTTCATCATGGATGGCAATGGTCGCTGGGCGGAAAAGCGAGGACTGCCGCGGCTGGAGGGCCACCGGGCCGGAATAGAGAGCGCCCGCTCGGTGATTGAACGCCTGGGCGAGTACAAGATAAGGAGTGTTACCCTCTACAGCTTCTCCACGGAGAACTGGCAGCGTCCCGAAGAAGAGGTCACCGGTCTGTTCAGGATACTTAAGGAGTCAATTGAGAAGGAGAGCCTTGAGCTCCACCAAAAAGGAGTCAAAATCAGGCACATCGGCCGCTCACAGGGGCTGCCCCAAGACCTCAAGCTGGCGATAGGAAAGGCGGTTGAGCTGACCAGAAACAACACGGAGATGACCCTGGGCTTTGCCTTTAACTACGGCTCGCGTCAGGAAATCGTGGATGCGGTACAGAGCATCGTTGACCGGCAAATCCCCGCCCGGGATATAGATGAGAACCTGCTCGGTAGCTTCCTCTACACCGCCGGTATGCCCGATGTTGACCTGGTTATCCGCACCGGCGGCGAGATGCGCGTCAGCAACTTCCTGCTGTGGCAGTCAGCCTACAGCGAATACTATTTCACCGATGTGCTGTGGCCCGACTTTGACACCGGAGAGCTGGACCGGGCACTGTTAGAATACAGCAAGAGGCAGAGGCGCTTCGGCGGTTTACAGAATGCTTAAGAAGAGGGTTATCACCGCCGTTTTTCTGCTGCCGATAATGGTGGCCGCCGTCTGGTTTGATGAGCCCCTGCCCTGGCTGGCCATAGTGGCCGCCGTCTGGGGAGGACTGGCCGTCCTTGAGTTCTATGGAGCGGTGGCGAATTCAAACCAGAAAGTGCTGCCCCTTACCGGCTTCGGACTGGTCTGGACGGTGCTGCTCATCTTTGGCCCCCTCTTTGACTGGGCTTACACTAATCAGTTGCTGCTGACCTCGGCGGTCGTGCTGCCTCTAGCCTGGCTGCTCTGGCGACACCAGAAGGAAGGGGCTTTCCTAAGCTGGGTGTGGACATTGGCCGGCATCCTCTATGTCGGCTGGCTGCTGGGCCACTATGTCGCCCTGAGGGAGCTTGCCTCGGGGCGGGACTGGGTTTTATTTGCCCTTTTTGCCACCTTCGCCTCGGACACAGCCGCCTACTTTGTCGGCCGGGCCTGGGGAAAGCACCGCCTTGCTCCCGGCATCAGTCCGGGGAAGACCTGGGAAGGGGCCTGCGGCGGTATTCTGGCGGCTGTGGTAATCGGTGCCCTTTTGACCCTGCTCCCCGACCTGCCGATAGGCTACGCCCAAGCTATACCTCTAGCGGCGGCGGTAAGCGTCTTTGGTCAGCTCGGCGACCTGGTCGAGTCCCTGTTCAAGCGCAATATGGGGGTCAAGGACTCGGGCAAGGTGCTACCCGGGCACGGCGGTTTCCTTGACCGAATGGACAGCGTCCTCTTCGCCGGCGTCGTGGTCTATTATTATGTAGTGTTGTTTGGTGTTTAGACCTGAGCCAGGAGGACGGTATAGTTCTTGCCGTAGAACTTGGCGCATTTCGGGCAGGTGGTGTAGAAGAAATAAACCTTCTTCATATCTTTGCCCCGGGACTTGACGAACTTGTCCATCTGCCTCACCCATTTCGGGGTGCTGCCGTAGGAGCCTTCAAAGACCTTGCTCAAGAAGTCGCCAGGTATCTTCACCACCTCGGCGCCGAGAACTTCTCTGTTTACAGCGATGTAGACGTCGCTTCCCCAGAGCGATTTCTCATCTGAGAGCATCAGGGGCTCGGAGGAAAGGGCATCGGCAGCCTTGATTTTCTCCATGTCCCTGACCATCATCTTGCCAAAACCGAGCGGGATGTGAAAGAAGCTCCTTACGTGGTCTTTGAGGAACAGTTTATCCTCAAACGTTACCTCTTTCTCTTCCCAGGGCTCAGGATTAAACCTGGGGCAGCAGCCAGTCTCCGACTGTTCGTATATCTTATCCATTTATGCCACCTCCTTTGTTACACAATATTCTACACTATGGCTAACGGAAGTCAATGACACAAAAATAGACATATTTTTTATGATATAATCCGCACATGTCTTGCTTTGAACAAACCACCATCATAATTGGTTTGGTTATTTCGTTTTTTGTTGCTGTAGGAACAGGAGGATTAGCTGCTTTTTCATTTATACAAGTTCAAAGAGTTAAGAGAGATTATGAATTAAGGCAACTCAACGATATTCTCACGTGGGCGAATATTATAACAAGTTGGAAGTACTCTGAGAATGTAATAGGGGTTTCTTTGCACGCGACACAAGAATGGTTTAATCTTGCTACCCGCCTTTCATACGATCGAGAATCGCTGCTCAGCATACTAAGACAAGGGAGAATTATGAGCAATGTTGCCTTAATATTCAAAAAAAGACCCTTAAATGCATTAGTTAAGGAATTATGCAAAGAAATATCTGTAACGCAAGAAAAACTAACATTAGCAATAAATACAATACCAACGGGTAGTAATGTTATTATCCAAGGAACTCCACCGCAATATGAAGCCGCGATAACAGCAGTAAAGGAGCAGGAAATAAAACAAGACCTTTTGGCTGATAAACTAATAGATGTAATCTCTGAACTAATCTCTAATTATTAGTCCCATTTCCGCCTTTCTTTTATCCTTTGAGCCTATTGGTCTACCCCATTGCTTGTGTGCTCTAGCTTTAGTCTATTTTTACTGAGAAGCCGTTCAAGGTGAGGCTTCCCCATGAACCCTCTCTAAAGCTGGCAACTTACGCCTGATTGTGTGATAATAATATGAATATGTCTGACAAGGTAAAGCGGCTGGCAGTGCTGGGGTCAACCGGCTCCATAGGCCGCCAGACGCTGGAAATAGTCCGCGCTTTCCCCGAGAGATTTAAAATATTGGCTCTGGCGGCAGGCAGCAACACTGCCCTGCTGGAAAGACAGGTCAAAGAGTTCAAGCCAAAGTTCGTCTACTATCAAGATGAAGGGTCTCATTCCATAAGTGGCGACTTTAAGCTCCTGACTATGGAGGAAATGGCAGCCTATCCCGATATAGACACCGTAGTCATCGCCACGCCAGGGAGTTCGGGGCTTATGCCGGTGCTGGCGGCGGTAGGGGCGGGTAAGAACATCGCCCTGGCTAACAAGGAATCACTGGTGGCCGCCGGACATATTATCATAAGCGAAGCCAAGAAGAATGGCGCCCGCATCATGCCCGTTGACAGCGAGCACAGCGCCATCTGGCAGTGTCTTGAAGGGGAGACTAGGCCGGCCTCAAAAATTATCCTGACCGCCTCCGGGGGGCCATTTCGGGACTATACTCTGGCACAGCTAGAGAAAGTGACTGCCGAGCAGGCATTAAAGCACCCCTCGTGGCGGATGGGGAAAAAGGTGACCGTTGACTCGGCCACCCTGATGAACAAGGGGCTTGAGGTGATTGAAGCCCACTGGCTCTTCGGCATGCCCTACGACAACATCAGCGTCCTCGTCCACCCGCAGAGCATCATCCATTCCATAGTTGAGTTTGCCGACGGCTCGGCCAAAGCCCAGCTAGGCTGCCCCGATATGAGGCTGCCCATCCAGTATGCCCTGACCTACCCCGAGCGCCTGCCCAACCCGGAGCTTCCCCGTCTTAGCTGGGAGACTATCAGCCACCTTGACTTTGAAAAGCCAGACCTTAACGCTTTCCCCTGCCTCAGGCTGGCGATAGACGCCGGCAGGGAAGGGGGCACCTGTCCGGCGGTGCTCTCGGCCGCTGACGAGGTGGCGGTGGAGCTCTTTCTAGCCCACCGCATCAAGTTCACCCGGATTCCAGGCCTCATAGAGCAGGTGCTGCGACAGCACCAGCCTACAGCCCAGCCCACGATAGACGAAATCATTTCCGCCGACGCCTGGGCACGGGACAAGGCCCTTGAATTCACTTCAGGAGATAAAATCAGTGGTTAATATCCTAATCGGAATAGTCGCTATCTCGGTGATTATCTTTGCCCACGAGCTGGGCCATTTTCTCACCGCCAAGATGGCAAAGGTAAAAGTGGAGGAGTTCGGGTTCGGCTATCCGCCACGCCTGCTGTCTTTCAAGCGGGGTGACACAATCTATTCACTAAATGCTCTGCCTTTTGGCGGCTTCACCAAGATGGCCGGCGAAGAAGACCCGGCGGTAGCCAACAGCCTGGCCAGCAAGGGCATCGGCACAAGACTGCTGGTTATGAGCGCCGGCTCGCTGATGAACATCCTGCTGGCGCTCTTCCTTTTTTCACTCACCTTTATGATTCCCCACGACGTGGTAACCGGCAATGTAACCGTGGAAGAAGTCTCCCCGGACTCCCCGGCGTCCATGGCCGGCATTGAAGCCGGAGACGTCATCCTCAGCTTCAACAACAAGCCGGTTACCAATAGCTTTGACCTGAGCCGCTACATCCAGCTCAACCTGGGTAAGCAGGTGTCCATCCTTGTCCAGCACACCGATGGCACAACCCAGACGGTTGAGCTGACGCCCAGATGGAAGCCCCCGGAGAGCCAGGGGGCAATCGGGATAAAACAAGAAACCCTAAACGCCGCCACCACCCGTGAGTCCTACCCTTTCTGGAGAGCGATACCACTGGGGGCGAACGGGCTTGTGGAGACCCTCATTCTGTACAAGAACGGCATGGTCGGCGTTATCATGGGGGCGGTGCCAGCCGAGTTCATGGGGCCGGTGGGTATCGTCCAGGCCACCGGCGAGATAGCCAAATACGGAATCATCCCGCTTCTCGAGTTTGCCGCTCTCATCAGCCTGATTCTGGGCATCTTCAACCTCTTCCCGCTGCCCGCCCTTGACGGCGGCCATGCCGCCTTTGTCCTGCTGGAGTGGGTGCGCCGGGGCAAGCGTATCTCGCCCAAGAAAGAGGGACTGGTGCACCTCATCGGCTTTATCCTGTTACTAGCGCTGCTGGTAGCCGTTACCTTCCAGGATATAATACGCATAATAAGCGGAGAGAGCCTGATACCATGAACCCTCGCCGGATTTCCAAAGCAATAAAAATAGGCAAGGTCACCGTCGGCGGCGGCGCTCCCGTCGTGGTGCAGTCCATGACCAAGACAAATACTGCTGATGTTATGTCAACCATCAACCAGATTAAAGAGCTGGAAGAGTGTGGTTGCGAGATGGTGCGGGTGGCGGTGCCTGATAGAGAGGCGGCACTGGCTTTGCCGGCGATAAAGAAGGGAATTTCCATTCCCCTCATTGCCGACATCCACTTTGACTACCGCCTGGCGCTCGCGGCTATCTCCACCGGCGTTGACGGGCTAAGGCTGAACCCGGGCAACATCAGCCAGCCGGAGAAGGTGACCGCCGTCGTCCATGCCGCCAGGGAGAAAAACATCCCCATCCGCATCGGGGTGAACGCCGGCAGCCTGCCCAAGAAAGCTGACCCGAACCTTACCATCGCCCAGCAGATGGTGGCGGTGGCCCTGGAGCAGATAAAATTACTTGAGAGCCTTGACTTTGACCTCATCAAAGTCTCGCTCAAGGCTTTTGACGTGCCCACCACCATAGAAGCCTACCGCGACATCGCCGACAAAATCCCCTATCCCCTTCACATCGGCATCACCGAAGCCGGGCCCCCGAGGACAGGCATAATACGCAGTGTCACCGGCATCAGCCCCCTGCTCTATATGGGCATCGGCGATACCATACGGGTGTCGCTGTCCACCCACCCCAGGGAAGAGGTCATCGCCGCCTATGAAATCCTGAAGAGCCTTGACCTACGCCAGCACGGCCCGGTGCTGGTCAGCTGCCCCTCCTGCGGGCGGTCTGAGGCCAATATCATTGAGCTGGTCAGAGAGGTAGAGGAAAGGTTGATGAGGATTAACAAGCCGGTAAAGGTAGCGGTTATGGGCTGCGTGGTCAACGGCCCCGGCGAAGCCAGAGACGCCGATGTCGGCATCGCCTGCGGCAAAGGCAAGGCGGTGCTGTTCAAGAAAGGCGAGAAGGTCGGCATTGTTGAGGAAAGGGACTACATTGAGGTGCTGATGAGGGAAGTGGAGAGGTTATAGAGATGGGAGACGGAACAAGAGAAAACCCCTATACACGTGGAGACGTGCTAAAACTCATAGAAGAACACGGTGGCACAGCCGAAGGGCTTGACCTTTCAGAAAAATGGTTTGGTCAAGGTATTGACCTCTATCTGCTTGATCTCAAAGGCATTATCTTAAAGGGCGCTCACCTTGAGCAGGTGAATTTATCGCACGCCGACCTAAAAGGTGCTTATTTGATGGGTGCCCACCTTGACAAGATTAGTTTGGAGAATACCCATCTTGAGAAAGCTAATTTAGAGATTGCTCACCTAGGGGGCGCCTATTTAGGGGACGCTTATTTGGAAGGTACTCATTTAGACCTTGCTCATCTCGAGGGTGCCTATCTAATGAACTCCCATCTTGAGGGAGTCTATTTATGGGGCACTAGATTTTCGCCAGAAACCAGATTAGAGCAAGTCGACTGGGGCAACTTTATTCTGGGGGAAGAGAGAAACCACTGGTTCGACAGAGCCACAGACACTTACAGACAATTAAAGATGTGGCACACCAATGCCGGCATGTATGACATAGCAGCCAAATTTTATTATCGTGAGAGGGAAGCTGCGAGGAAAGGTGCTAAGCGAAAGCGTGACCGCGTAATTGGGTGGTTATCATGGGCAGTCTTCGGGCATGGCGAAGGATGGAAACGAATTCTCTTTTGGATAGCAGGGTTTATATTATTCTTTGCACTCATTTATTTCGGTATTGGCACATTAACACCTAACGGTTTCTTGAATAGCCTCTACTATAGCGCTGTCTCCTTCATTACTTTAGGCTATGGTAGCTGGATAAAGGAAGCTACTGGTTGGGTGAAGAGTTTGGGCGTTCTTGAAGCATTTCTAGGATTTTTTATGATGACATTACTACTGGTAACCTTTGTTAGAAAATGGACGAGGTAATTTCGACTAGCTTCAGCTCTACGGGTGCCCCAAAAGGGGCTTTAGCCCCTCTTTCTTTATCCCCCCTTAAAGGGGACTAAGGGGGATTTTAAATCCCTCTCAATCTCCCTTTACGAAAGGGAGAAGTTATAATAGTCGCTGGCATAAATCAGTCCGTTATGCTTTAATACTCCTAATGTTTTAAGGAGTCTAAAAACCAATGCGTCTATCAAGGCTGTTCGGTAAGACCCAACGAGAGGTTCCGGCAGAAGCCGATACCATAAGCCACCAGCTAATGCTCCGGTCGGGCATGATAAGCCAGCTAACCGCCGGCGTCTACTCCTACCTGCCCCTCGGCTGGAGAGTGCTGCGGAAGATTGAGGACATCGTCCGGGACGAGATGGACAAAGCCGGCGGGCAGGAGCTGAGCCTGCCCGTCCTTCAACCCCTGGAGCTGTGGCAGAAAACCGGGCGGGATGTCGCCTTCGGCAAGAGCCTGTTCACCCTCACCGACCGCAGGGAGCGCCGGCTGGTGCTGGGCCCCACCCACGAAGAGGTCATCGCCGAGCTTGCCAGCCACAACGTCCAGAGCTACCGCGACCTGCCCCTGCTGCTCTATCAAATTCAGACCAAGTTCCGTGACGAGCCCAGGCCCAGGGGCGGGCTGGTGCGGGTGCGGGAGTTTGCCATGAAAGACCTGTACAGCTTTGATGCCGATGAGGAGGGGCTGAAGCAGAGCTACCAGAAGATGCTGGATGCCTACAGCAACATCTATAAACGCTGCGGGTTGCCCGCCATCCTCATTGAAGCCGACAGCGGTGCCATCGGCGGCAAGGACTCCCACGAGTTCATGGTCATCTCCGAGACCGGCGAGGACGAGATTATCTACTGCGGTAGCTGCGACTGCGCCGCCAATGTCGAGAAGGCAAAGAGTGTTAAGGAAAAGGCTTCAAGCGGCAAGCCTTTGCCCGTGGAAGAGATAGCCACACCCGGCTACTGCACAATTGAAGAGGTGGCCGGCTTTCTGGGTGTGCCCCGTAGCTGCACCCTGAAGGCGGTGTTTTACATCGCTGATGGAGAGATGGTCTTCGTGGTCATCCGGGGAGACCTTGAGGTCAACGAGGTCAAGCTGAAGAATGTCCTCCACGCCACCGAGCTGCGAATGGCCACTGAAGACGAGGTAGCAAAAGCTGGCATAGTCGCTGGTTCGGCCTCGCCGGTAGACTTAAAGAACATAAAAATCATCGCTGACGATTCGGTAACCACCGGCGTGAACTTTGTCGCCGGAGCCAACAAGCCCGACACCCACTTAAGGAATGTCAATTATCCCAGGGACTTTAAGGCTGACATCGTCGCCGACATCGCCCTGGCCCGCGCCGGTGAAGCCTGCCCCGGCTGCGGCGGCAAGCTGCTGTCAACCCAGGGCATCGAGGTGGGGCACGTCTTCAAACTGGGCACTCACCTGAGCCAGAAGCTGGGCGCCTTTTACCTCGACGCCAGCGGTGTCTCCCGCCCCATCGTCATGGGCAGCTACGGCATCGGCATCGGCCGGTTAATGGCAGCTATTGTTGAACTGCACCATGATGACAGGGGCATAATCTGGCCGATGTCAGTCGCCCCCTACCAAGTCTACCTCTGCCCCCTTCACCTTGAAAATGCCAATATAACATCAGCCGCCGAAGGCCTGTATGCCGAGCTTAATGAGCAGGGGCTTGAAGTCCTGTATGATGACCATAATGAGTCTCCCGGGGTCAAGTTCAACGACGCCGACTTGCTGGGGATACCCTTACGGGTGACCATCAGCCCCAGGACACTGGGAAAAGAAAGCGTTGAGCTGAAGTGGCGCTCGGAAGAGAAGACCGAGCTGGTGCCTGTTGGGGAAGCGGCCAAAAGACTTAAGGAACTTATCAGAGACTAGCTACCTACCTCAGCCCCTCTTGGGCACCCTTAAAAATCGTGGACTAACATCAACCCCGCAAACTAGCCCCCAGCTCAGCCGATAGCCTGTCCAGAATCTGCTGCTGGACTTTGTCCGCTTCTTCATCAGTCAAAGTGTGGGTCTCAGACTGGAAGCCGATGTGGTAGGCCAGTGATTTCTTGCCCTGAGGCACCTGCTTACCGGTATACACATCAAAAAGGATTACCCTATCAACCAGAGGGAAGCCGGTAATAATGTCCACTATCTGCCGATGGGTGATTTTAGCATCAACCACCAGGGCAATATCCCTGACCACTGAAGGGAAGCGAGGCAGTGGTTGGAAGGTCTCATAACCAAGGGTATGAGGCAGGAGCGCGGCTACGTCTATCTCAAAGAGATAGACCTCGCGGGAAATATCAAAAGCCTGCGCTACCCTGGGATTTAGCTCTCCCAGTACGCCGAGCTTAATATTATCAATGAAAACCGCCGCCTGCCGGCCCGGACGAAGACCTGGGTCGCTGGCTAACTCAAAGCTGGCAGCTACCCCAAACTGGGTAAGCAGACCCTCAACCACCCCCTTAACGGCAAAGAAATCAACCGGCTCTTCACTACCAGGCCAGGACTTCTCCATACCGCCGGTTAAGAGACCGCATAAGAACTCAGGCTCAGCGGGTAAATCGTTATCCCGGGGGAGATAGACCCTGGCCAGCTCAAAGAGCTTTATCACACCGTCCTCACGCCGAGTGTTAGCCGCCAGAGCAGACAAAACACTGCCCCTGAGGCTGGTGCGGAGATACTCCTGGTCTGCCGTCATCGGGTTAGCCAGATGAAGGGGCTTCGGTTCAAGGTCAGGCGTGGCAAAAATTTTTTCCAGTATCTCCCGGCTGGTCAGGGAATAGGTTATCACCTCCTGGAAACCACAGCCGGCGAGAGCCTGCCTTATCTTTCTCTTTAGCCCCAGGACGGGCTCGGGGTTTTGCTTCGGCAGCGGGCTACTGAGCATGGTGGCCGGAATCCGGTCGTAGCCGGTGATACGGGCCACCTCCTCTACCAGGTCAGCCTCAAGGCTTATATCGCTGCGCCAGTAGGGAGGAGTTACCAAAAACCCCGTAGCCTCTGTCTTCATCTCAAAGCCCAGGGAGGTCAGAGTCTTGACCATCTGCTCCTGGCCGAAGTCAACGCCCAGCAGGCGCTTTACTCCAGCCACTCGCATCAAGATGGGTCTTGTCCCCTTCTTTCCCGGATAGACATCGACAAGGCCTCGTGCCGCCATGCCGCCGGCCAGCCGCAAGATGAGCTGTGTTGCCCATTTGAGGGCCGGCAGGGTCAGCTCGGAGCGGATGGCCCGCTCAAAGCGGATGCTGGCTTCACTTACCAGGCGCAGCCCGCGGCTGGTGTAGTGGATACTGGCCGGATTAAAGCTGGCCGACTCCAATAGAACCGAGGTCGTCTCCTCGCTTACCTCGCTGTTAGCACCGCCCATGACACCGGCAATGGCGATGGCCCGCTCTTCATCGGCGATGACCAGTGTATCTTCAGAAAGAGTGCGCCCTACCCCGTCCAGTGAGACTATAACCTCATCGGCATAAGCCCGGCGGACAATGACTCTGCTGCCCTCTACCTTATCAAAGTCAAAACCATGAAGTGGCTGCCCGTATTCCAGCATGATATAGTTGGTGACATCTACCACGTTGTTTATCGGGCGCATGCCACAGGATAACAGCCTCTGCTTGAGCCACTCCGGGGACTGGGCTATTTTTATACCCGTAATCAGGCTGGCACAGTACCTGGGGCACAAATCAGGGGCGGTAATCTCAACCGACACTCGCTCTTTAACTGGCGGGCCCATCTCTTCATAAACCGCTTCGGGGAGGCAAACAGATTGGCTGGTAAGAGCGGCCACTTCCCGGGCCACACCGATGACCGACAGCAGGTCGGGGCGGTTGGGTGTCACCTCAAGGTCAAGAGTGGTGTCAGACAGGAAATCAGCCAGAGGCTTCCCCACCGGCGCCTCGGGGGGCAGAACCATAATGCCCTCATGGCTGTCAGAGATACCCAGTTCTTTTTCCGACAGGACCATACCCGCCGAGGTAACACCGCGAATCCTGGCCGGCTTCAGGATGACCTTCTCCCCGCTGTGCCCGTCAATTATCTCAACTCCGGCGGAGGCAAAGGCTATCTTATCTCCGAGATTAAGATTGGGCGCTCCGCAGACCACCGTCTGCTCTTCGGCACCCGGGTCTACGGTGACCAGACGGAGGCGGTCGGCATTGGGGTGGGGGCTGATAGCCACTATCTGCCCGATGACCACGCCCTGCCACCTATCACCCCCCTGAGCAAAGGCGCTGACCTCGGTGCCGGCCATGGTCAGACGCCGGGCCAGCTCCGCCGGAGGCAGGTCGATGCTGATATAGTCGCTAAGCCAGCTTATCGGAACTTTCATAGTCTCAGAACTGCCTCAGGAATCTGAGGTCGCTGGAGTAAAAAAGTCGAATATCATCAATGCCGTAGCGCAGCATAGGGATGCGCTCGATACCCATGCCAAAGGCAAAACCAGAATAAACGTCGGGGTCAATACCTACCCGCTCCAGCACTCTGGGGTGTACCATACCGGCGCCCAGTATCTCAATCCAGCCGCTCGAGCCACAGAGGCGGCAGCCGCCCCCCTTGCACACGGCACACTCGATGGCCATCTCAGCCCCGGGCTCAACAAAGGGGAAGTAGTCACAGCGAAAGCGTACCCTTCTGTCCTCGCCGAAGAAACGGCGGGCAAACTCGTAAAGTGTCCCCTTGAGGTCAGCCATGGTGATGCCCCTGTCTACCGCCAGGCCCTCAATCTGGTGGAACATGGGGATATGGGTGGCGTCAGTGGCCTCGTAGCGGTAGACCTTGCCCGGCACCACTATTCGTACCGGTGGTCTCGCCTGTTTCATAAATCTTATCTGCATGGGAGAGGTGTGGGTGCGGAGCAACATCGGCCTTTCGCCGCTTTCCGCCCGGTAGTCTACCCACAGTGTCGCCATAGTATCCCGGGCCGGGTGTTCTTTGGGGATGTTCAGGGCTTCAAAATTGTAGTAGTCCCACTCCACCTCGGGCCCCTCCACCACCTGAAAGCCCATAGAGACGAAGATGTCGTTTATCTCATCAATTACCTGGGTGACCGGGTGCAGGCGCCCGGCGGGCACAGGGCGACCAGGCAAAGAGACATCAATGCCTTCTTCTTCAGCCAGCACCAGTTCCCGACTGATAACTTGAGCTTTCTGGCTCAGGCTATCTTCAAGGTCGGCCTTTAGCCGGTTGGCGGCGGCGCCAACCACCCTTCGCTCATCAACGGGAAGCGCCGATAGACCGCCCATAACCTCGGCTAGCTGGCTCTTCTTGCCCAGATAGCTAATGCGCCAGGACTCCAGTGCCCCGGAATCCGTGATACTATCCAGCCCAGTCAGAGACCTTCGCCTTAGCTCCTCAATCTTCTGCAGCCAATCCACATCAAGACTTCCTGTCTGACTTTAACTAAGGATTATAGGCCATTGCGGGCAGAGTGGTCAAACGCTCGGACAAGGGAAGGGGCAGAGCTTTTGCTCTGCCCCTTCCCTTGACTTGAACACGGGATAACTCTAGATTTCCCGGCCTAGAATCTTCTTCTTGAGTGTCTCCCACTCGCTCTTCTTGAGGACGCAGACGTTGTTCTTCTCCCCGATTTCTACGTGGTCATCGGCTATCTTGACCACCGGGCAACAACCTCTGTCACCGCACAGGCTTACAATTTTCATCTGATTTAACCTCCCTGATGTTTATTATACAATTTGTACCAGCATCAAATCAAACTGACTTATCCGTTGGCATGAAGGTAGTCTATGGCCCACTGGACGGCATCCTCTCCGCTAAGTTCAAGCTCCACGTCGGGTGAAATCCCCTTGCCTTCTATGAGTCTGCCATTGGGCGTCAGCCAGCGGGCAACGGTGAGATACAGTCCGGAACCGTCTGCCAGTGGCTCCAGGTAATCAACACTGCCCTTGCCATAGGTGGTGCTGCCGGCAATGGTGGCCCGGGCATAGTCCTGAAGTGCCCCCGCCAACACCTCGCTGCCGCTGGCACTGAAGCTATCGACCAGTACCACCACCGGCAGGTCGGTAGTTATTTCCTGATGAGTGGTCTTAATAACCTCCTGGTTGCCCTTATTGTCTCTGACGCTGACAACCACCTGTCCTTCACCCAGAAAGTGGCTGGCGACATCAACCACTGCCCCGAGAAAACCTCCCGGGTTACTGCGCAGGTCAAGAATGATGCCGGTAGCCCCCTCATCAGCCACAGTTTCCAGCGCCGATGACAGTTCTCCATTGGTCTTGTCAGTAAACTGGCTGATATTGATGTAGGCGATGTCACCCCTCATCTGGGAGTAGACACTGGGAACCGCAATCTCACCCCGGACTACCTCAATCTCTACAGGCTCGGTGTCGCCCTGGTGCCGGACAAGGAGCTTGACCGGGGTGCCTTTAGGTCCCCGAACCTTCAGCACTGCTTCCGAAAGACTCATCCCTGAGGTGCTAACACCATCAATCTCAAGAATAGCATCACCGGCCCGAATTCCGGCCTCAGCCGCCGGTGAGCCAGCAAAAGGGGCAACAACCACGAGCTGCCCATCCTGTAGGGCTACTTCGGCGCCGATGCCCTCAAAACTCCCTGCCAGTTCACCAAAATCAAGTTGGTATTCCTCCGGGCTGAGATACATGGTGTACGGGTCACCAAGTGCTTCAACCATGCCTTTGATGGCAGCCTGGCTCAGGGCTTCAGTGTCAATCTTACCGCTATCCACATAGTCACTGAGTATGGCGTCCCACGCCTGTTCTATGCTGGCAAAGGCCTGTCCTGAGGGGTTGGTTCTGAGACCCAGGCCATAGCCCAGACCAAAGGCTATGATAAGGACTGCCACCGAAAATACAGTTATCAACCACAGTCTTGTTCTTCTTGGCATCAACTTCTCCTTAACCGTTCTATAACACAGTTTATCAGTAACCACCAAATAAGAAAAGCTTGGAGGAAATCCTCCAAGCTCTGAATAACAGGTAATAAAGACGGGAAAGAACCCGGTTTAAGCTCCAGCTACCCAGGAATTCTGCCGCCGGGCGATAACGTCATCTACCATCTGGATAGTATGCTCTATATTGTCCAGTCCAAAGGACAGACCCATCCGATTCAACTCGCTATAGCCCATATCATGGAACAGCCGACGCCCAGCCACCCGACACATCTCATCATAAAGAGCCGGCCACTCACTGCCACGCCGGTCAACACAGAATAAGATAAACTCCTGAGCTAAATCATGGGGGGCAGACATTAACAAAAACTATATACCGCTAGACCATGTTGAGCAAATCTGCTGGCGGTTGCTGGCAAGGCATACCCGACCCCACCTGAACCTCAAAACCCTTGATTTCCAAGCCATTTCTACCATTTTCTAGACCACAGGCTGGAAAAAAGTTAAATTTTTGATTGACCAAACAGACTAATTCTAAACCAACCGCTGAAGTGACTTTGCCCGGTCAGAGCCGGGCTCTGTGGCGATAAACTGCAAAAGAGGCAGGTCAAGTAAACCTGTAAGCCGAGTTCTGTACCCCGATAACCGGGGCGGTGACCATCTATCTAGCCCTGATGTTGCCATCAGGGTCAAGCGACCAACCCGGGGACAGGCCGGGCGTCCCTAATTCCCTCTATTTGGCCTTGCTCCGAGTGGGGTTTACCCAGCCAACCGGTCACCCGGTTGCTGGTGAGCTCTTACCTCGCCATTTCACCCTTGCCCCCGATTAGGCCGGGGGCGGTATGTTTCTGTGGTACTTTCCGTAGGGTCTCCCCTCCTGGGCGTTACCCAGCACCCTGCCCGGTGGAGCTCGGACTTTCCTCCCGCTTTTCAGCGGGCGGTCACCCGGTCTACTTGACCCAAGTATACTTTAGTATATAGAGCAGTGTTAGTCAACGGCCTGAACCAGTTATTATCAACTTACTGACCTCACCCTTCTGGTAAAATACTAAATCCTAACATCTAAGCTCTAAACAATAATAACCTCATCATTTAGTATTTCGGATTTCATGCCTAGTGCTTCCCCCTCTGGAGGAGGATTAAGGGGGTTTCAAAGATTGTTTCGCCGCCGCGCTCCTCGCAGCGATAGATGATAAAGGCTCAACCGAATAGCAGTTAAACCAGCCTACAGAGCCGCATTGGCCAGCTTGTCCGCTTCCCTGTTTTGCTCACGGGGGACATGCCTTATGGCAAAGCCCACCAAACGGTTCTCCAGCTCCTTCGCCCGCTCATAGAGGGGCCGGAGTTCTTTCTTCCTCACCCGGTACTGCCCCTTAATCTGTCTCACCACAAGCTCCGAGTCCGAATTCAGCTCAACCTGCCCGGCGTTTAAGGCCAGAGCCTTCTCCAGGGCGGCGATGATAGCCCAATACTCCGCCTGATTATTGGTCGCCCAGCCGATACGCTGTGATATAGAGGCAACGAGCCGTCCCTGGTCATCTTTGATGACAGCCCCTATAGCTGCCTGACCCGGGTTACCCCGAGAGACACCGTCTGAATTGATTACCAACCTGCCAGCCATCCTACCTGCCTCAGTCAAGAAAAAGGATACGTCCGCAGTTATCGCACACAACCAGCCGCTCGCCCCGCACCCGCTGTAGAAAGGCGGTGGACAGCGATATGCGACAGCCGCAGCACGCTCCCCTTTCCACCCGGGCAACGGCGGTGCCCTTCTGCTTTCTGAGTCGGTGGTAAAGGTCGGCCGTCTCCGGGCTGATGTCGGCTAAAACCAGCCGCCGTCTTTTTCTCAGCTCAGACAAAGCTGTTTCCATCTGTTCTATCTCGGAGGTCAGCCTTTGCTGCTCTATCTGCCACCGGCTCTCGGCTTCTTTGAACTCTCTCTCCAGACTGTCCATGTCAGCCTGGGCCGCCTCTACCCGCTCCATTATCCCCAGAGCGGCTTCCTCTTTCTGATTACGCTTCCCCTTGAGAATCTCAGATTCGTGCTGGAGACCGGAAAGCTCCTTTGGATTTTTTATCCGGCCGCTGTAAAGGCCCTCCTGAGTCACAGCCAGCTTGGCTTCAATGTCCTGTATTTCCCCCTCCAGAGAATTCTGTTCCTTGCCAAGCTCAGCCAGATGCTGCCGCTCCTTTGACAGCCTGGCCCGGACACCAGCCAGCTCCCGGTCATCCTCAAGCTGGCTTCTGGCCTGCGCCAGAGCCTGCTCCCCAGACTCTATCTCAAGTTCTAGAACCTGTAGCTGGTAAAGCTGTCTCGCGGTCGCCATGTTACTATTTTATAGTTCTCGGCTCACAATATCAATCACAAAACGACAAAACCAGGTAGCCAGAATGTGAACATATGTGCTATTATCCAACAGGGAGATAGCACAGATGCCAAATTCAGACAGGAAAAGAGGCGCCCCCGAGGGCAATCAGAACGCCAGAAAGCATGGCTTCTATTCCAGGGTGCTGGATGAAACCGAACAGCTTGACCTTGAACAGGCCACCAGCGTTGAGGGTCTTGACGACGAGATTGCCCTGCTGAGGGTCAAGATTAAGTCATTGGTAGCCCACGACCCGGACAATGTCAAGCTCATCATGCAGGCGACTAACACCCTGGCCCGGCTGATAAGAACCAGGTATAACATCAGTAAAGAGGACAAGAAGGGGCTTAAGGAAGCGATAGCCAATGTGCTCAAAGATGTTGCCCTGCCGCTGGGTATCGGCATCGGAAGTATCATTGATAAGAGGTGAAACAGGCAACTCATCCCTAGTCCCCGTCCCAGAGGAAGGCATCAAGCACAAAATCCGAATACTAAACGTACAATTCGTGCCTAGGCTTAGCGTTTTTGCGGAGGCTTCGCCCCCTTAAACACTCCAAGATGCTGGATACGAGGTTCGTGAACGGCTTGCATTTAAACAGATTGCGTCCCTACCAGCGAGAGGTTGCCCTAGCCATACTGGACAGCGTCTTTAACAAGAAAGGGCTCACCTTCTCGGTTGAGATCGCCCGTCAGGGGGGCAAGAATGAGCTATCTGCCCAGCTTGAGCTGCTGTTGCTAACTCTTTTTATGACCGAACCTCAGAACCTGGTAAAATGCGCCCCCACCTTCAAACCGCAGACAGTCATTTCTATGATGCGTCTAAAGGACAGGCTGAATGACGCCGGTTTCGCTGGTATCTGGACGTCTGAACTGGGCTATATCATCCGGCTGGGTAACGCCCGGGCTATTTTGCTCTCGGCTGACGAGTCGGCCAATGTCGTCGGTAACACGGCCCACATACTGCTGGAGATAGACGAGTCCCAGGACGTGAGTAAAGAGAAGTACACCAAGGAGTTCAAGCCCATGGGAGCGACGACCAACGTAACCGTGGTCCACTACGGTACCACCTGGGATGACTCCACCCTGTTGGAAGAGGTGAAGCAGGTAAACCTGGAGATGGAGAGGGGCGACGGCATCAAGCGCCACTTTCGGTTTGACTGGCAGGAGGTAGCCAGATACAACCCGGACTACCTCGCCTATGTTGAGGCCGAGATGAAGCGCCTGGGAGAGGACCACCCCCTGTTTCTGACTCAGTACCGTTTGTTGCCCATCCACGGGGGTGGCGGTTTCCTGAGTCCGGAGCAGAGGGCACAGCTTGCCGGTAGCCACCCAAGAAAGCACCAGCCAGAGCCAAGAAGAGCCTACATCGCCGGTATTGACCTGGCCGGCGAGGCCGAGGAAGACGAAGTCTTCCTTAAAGCCGCAAAGCCGCGCCGGGACTCAACCGTGGTCACCATAGGCGAACTGGACTTCCCTGCTGGCGATGAGCTTCAGAAAGAGCCCAGGGTGAACATCGTGGAACACTACTGCTGGACAGGCAAAAGGCACACCGAGCTTTATCCCCAGCTTGTCGACCTGTTGAAAAATGTCTGGCGCTGCCGCAGGATAGCCATTGACGCCACCGGCGTGGGCCAGCCGGTAAGCTCTTTCCTCAGAAAATCTCTGGGCTCAAGGGTTTTACCCTTCACCTTTACCGCTCAATCAAAGTCGCAGCTGGGCTTTAACCTTCTGGCGGCTGCTAACTCGGGCAGGCTGAAGATGTACGTCGGCGACGGCTCGCCGGAGGGCCAGGGGTTCTGGTTCCAGATGGAAAGGGCAAAAAGTCAGTTCCGTCCCAGCCAGACGATAAACTTCTACGTCGACCCGGCCCAGGGGCACGACGACTTCCTGATGAGCCTGGCGCTCCTAGTTGAAGCCAGCCGGCACTACTCGCCGCGGAGCGCCAGGGGAAGCTCAGAGTAAGACCCGCCGCAAAAGGTTTTATCACTTTTAGCTGACCCTTCAATCAAATAAAACAGTACCCATAAGAAATCTGCCCTCCCCACCCGAGGAGGGCAGATTGAAAGCCGCATTAAAGACCTTAATACGAAGCGTAAGCCGACCTTCTGCCCAGCCAGAAGGCCAGGAGGCCAATGATGACCACACCCAGCCCGAACCAGACGTATATTATCCAGTCCGGCCAGATGAAACCAATACCGAATGTACTCACTTCTGACCAGAGGCTGACGTTCTGGGCGCCGTCCACCGCCCTTACCCTCCAGTAGTAGGGCTCTTTCTTGCTCCTTGAGTCCAGCCTTTCCTCTTCAGTGAGGGTATATTGCGACTGGGTAAGTCCTGCCTGCTCCAGCACAATACTGGCAAAATCCTGGTCGGTAGCAATCTGGAAGGTATAGGTTACCGGAAGACTTTCATCGGTAACATCTCCCCAGTCAAAGCTAACCGGCTGCTTTGGCTTAGAGCCCGTCGGCGGCAGCAGAGGGGTCGGGGCCGGCGGTGGCACTGATTCCATAACAAAAGTAAACTGCTTGGTCGTCGTGCCATCGCTGGCGGTTATGGTGTGCTGACCACCGGCACTGGCTGGTATGATGATGGCCACGGAAAAAGTGCCGGTAGCATCAGTGGTCGTGGTTCCCAAAACTATCGGCTCGCTTTCATAGGTGAGAGTAATGGTGGCATCAGCCTTAAAGCCAGTCCCGACGATGGTAACTTCCATGCCGACATGCCCCGGTGATTTCTCGCTGGTAACGGGACTTATAGTGGCCGCCGACAGAACCGTAAAACTGGCACTGCTGCTGTTAGTGCCGTCACTGACTCCGACCACATAATCGCCGGCGGGGCTCCCCGGCACATTGAAATTGCCGCTGAAACTACCACTGGCATCAGCCATAATCACCAGGGGATCGGTGCTTATCAGGTTGTTATTGAAGCTAATGAGTATCTGACTGCCGGCAATAAAGCCGGTTCCATTGACTGTTACCGTAGTTCCTAAAGCCCCGGTTAGCGGGGTCATGACCATCTGATTCTTAACAGTCAGTGTCGCTGTAGCCGAGTTACCTGATGAATCCTGCACCTTTACGGTATGGTCACCCCGGCTGCTGGCGGGAATGGTAAAGCTACCACTAAGATTGCCTCTGGCGTCAGTGTTGCCAGTGCCAACACTGACATTGTCAAGATAAAGGGTCACTGACCTGTTGGCACCAAAGCCGGTGCCATCAACCGTAACCTGGTCGCCGACAAAACCCGTGGTCGGGTTAATGGCCATCTCTTCGGAAATGGTGAAGCTTGCCGTGGCCGAATTGCCGGCCGAGTCCTGAATTTTTATGGTGTGGTCACCCTTGATGCCGGCGGGAACATTGAAGGTAAGAGCATCAAAACTGCCACTGGCGGTGGCGGTGGCGGTGGCCACACTGACGGTGTCAAACAATACGGTGATGGTTGAGCTGGCCGCGAAGCCGATACCGCTAGCAGTAACCTCATCGCCAACAAACCCCGACACCGGACTAACGGTTATCTTCTCATTGACCGAGAAGGTGGCCGTGGCCGAAATGGTGGTACTCTCTTCGGCTTTTATTGTGTGTGTGCCTTTGGCCGCCGCCGGGACAAGAAATGTAGCACTGAAGCCACCGGAGCCACCAGTGGCAACCGGCGTCGGGTTAGTGGTAACCGCTATACCGTCAAAGGTAATGGTTATTGTCTTGCTGGCACCAAAGCCGGTGCCATCAACCGTAACCTGGTCACCGGCAAAACCCGTGGTCGGGGTAAGTGTTATTTTTGCCCCGATGGTAAAGGTGGCGGAGAGGGAGTAGCCGCTGGCGTCTGACGCTTTCACTTCATGCCCGCCCTGCCCGGCAGCGGGAACATTGAACTTGGCGGTAAAGCTGCCCTTGTCGCTGGTGGCCACCGATGCCGGCTCGGTGGTAACCGGACTGCCGTCAAAGGTAACGGTTACTGCTTTGCTGGCATCAAATCCGGTGCCGGTCACCGTAACCTGGTCACCGACACCGCCTGAGGTCGGGGTAATAGACATCTTGGGCAAGACGTTGAAGGCAACGGCGGGTGAAGTAGCCACGCTGTCACTTCCCGTTATTGAGTGGCTGCCCGCCTTGCTCTCGGGGACAGCGAAGGTGACGTCAGCTAAGACCCCGGTAGCAGAAGCCGTGGCACTGGCCACTATGGTGGTATCAAACTTGATGGTAACACCGGAGTTAGCTACAAAACCGTTGCCGTTGACCGTAACCTGGTCGCCGGCCTTACCCGTGTCGCTGCTAACTAGGGTTAATTTGGGGATTACAACAAATGGTTGTGAATAAGTCGCCAGCTCACCACCAATATAGGCGGAGACACTATAAGACGCTCCGGGGAGCACGGGGACAGGGAAGGAGGTACTGAATGGGACAGCAGAATAGTTGCCGTAAGCCACCTGTGTTGTGCCGACTGTTGTATTAGAGAAATAAACAAGATATTGACCACTTGGCACGGTGTCTGATGTAAAGGCAAAGTTGACTACTGAGCCCACCGGACCATAGGTCGGAGATACGTTTAAAATCGTGGCCGCCGCCATAACCGGCAATACCGGTATGGTAGTTACCAGCAGGGATAGGATTAGAATTACTCCGAGTATCCGAAGAACAAAACTATGTTTCAATGTTACCTCCTCAATCTGTTCTGCCCCTTTTTATTAGGACTAGATTAATCCCAAGCAGCACCCTTGTCAAGTAAATACAACGACAAAAACCCATTGACGATAGTAGAACATTTGTGCTATTTTATCAATAATTTCTTCAGGCTAAGCGATATGGAACTGGAACAAGCTATTGATACCCAGCTAGACCTGCCGCCGGAATACTGTCAGTATCAAGACGAAGGCTGTGACCTGGCCGGTTCCTGCCTTGCCTGCCCCTTCCCCAGATGTGTCTACGATGAGCCCAGGGGCAGGCAGCGACTTCTCAAGAGCCGCCGCGACCAGGAAATAGTCCGGCTTTTTCAAAAAAAGGGGAAGGCGGCGGCGGAACTGGCCCGGCTCTTTGGCATCAGCCAGCGCACCGTACAGAGGATCTTAAAGAACCAGCGCACCCGTAAGGAGAAAAGTAGAGGCAAATGATGGAAAATGAATTCAGACCGGCACAGCTAGACCAGCGGGATACAGAACGACTCAGGCACTACAGAGAGCTGCTTGACTTCTACCAGGGCAAGCAGTGGCCGGGTCGTGCCACCAGGGGCGAGAAACAGCTCACCTTTAACTACGCCAGGGTGGTCATAGACAAGCTCTCTTCATATCTTATGTCCGGCGTCCACTTCAATGTTGAAGCCACCGACGACTCGGACGAAGCCAGGGCCAAAGCCAAAAGAGCAGAGGCCGCCCTGGAGTGGGTAGCCCGGGAGAACGACCTGGAACAGCTTGACCTTGAAACCGAGGTTGACTGCGCTATCCTGGGAGATGCCTGCTTCAAGGTCATCTGGGATAGCGAAAGAAAGGGCGTCCGGGTCACCGCTCCCGATATCCAGGGCATCTACACCTGGTGGCTGGGGGACGACACCTCAAGGGTATGGCGGGTAGCCTCAAAGTACAGCCTCACCGCCGAAGAGGCCGGACTTCTGTACCAGGCAAAGCCCAAGGGTAAGACTGCCACCATTGTTGAGCTGTGGACACAGCAATCCTTTGAACTCTGGCTGGACAACAGCCTGACGGAGAAAAAGCCCAACCCGTACGGTTTTATCCCATTTATCATTTATCCCAATTTAAGAGAGCCAAAGAAGTTCTGGGGCACATCGGATTTGACCCAGCTCATGGAGCCGCAGAGGGAACTGAATCGGGCACTGAGCCAGCTATCAAGAATCCTGGAGTTATCGGGCAACCCCATCGCCGTGCTGGAGAACGTTGAGCAGTCCGAGGACATCGCCGTTAGGCCCGGAGCAGTCTGGAACATCCCCGAAGAGGCCAAAGCCTACCTTCTTGACCTGCTCCAGGGCGGCGGTGTCCGCCTTCACATCGATTACATCGACCTCCTTTACCGAACTCTGCACGATGTGGCCGAATCGCCCCGGGCGGCCTTCGGCGGTACGATAAGAGACCTGTCCGGCATCGCCCTTGAGATTGAGCTTCAACCGCTGCTGCAGAAGGTGTGGCGCAAGAGACTCATCAGGACAGCCACCTTAAGAAAGAGAGGCCAGCTCATTCTGAGACTCCTTGAGAGGTATCAGAACCAGGACTTCGGCGGCTGCCGGGTGGATGTCGTCTGGAGTCCGGTGTTGCCCCGGGACCTCGGCCGTCTGGCAGATAGCGAACAGACACTGGTACAGAACGGCATCTACTCAAGGCGTCGGGCTATGTCCGAAATCGGGGTGAAAGAACCGGAGCAGGAATTTGCCCGCTGGCTTGAAGAGAGAGCCGCCATCCTCAAGATGAACCAAGATACCAGGCCTTCAAGGGGCGGGGGATGAGAGGGACAGCCCCAGGCAGAAGGTAGCCAGCAATAATTCCGAGAGAGGAGTTACCACTTTGACAGATGAAAAGAAGAAAGGATCCGAACCCGCAGAGGAGAACAGGCTCAAGGCAAAAGTCAGCGAGCTTGGCGAGCTTATAGCTCAGAGGGAAAGGGAGCTTGCCTCAAGAGACCGGCAAATCCTGAAGCTGGAGCAGGCCATAGCAGATAAGGAGGGGGAGATTACCGGCCTGAAACAGTCTTTAGCCGCGTCCCAGGAGCAGCAGAAACACCTAGCTGACAGCCTATCCCAGGCTGTGTCAAGTTACAGGGCCCTGGCAATCAGTGCTCATCCCCAGCTACCCGAAGAGCTCGTCACCGGCGATACCATTGAAGTTATTAATGACTCACTGGCCAGAGCCAAAACGCTCGTCAGCAAGGTAAGGCAGGGACTTGAGGCTGAAACACTAAGAACCAGGTTTCCCAGCGGCGCCCCGGCAAGGTCATCACCAGACCTTTCAGCCTTATCACCCAAGGAAAAGATTCAATATGCAATAGGAGGCAACAAATAAATGGCTTTAACACTGGCTGAAGCATCAAAACTTTCCAACGATATGCTACTGCAGGGAGTGGTGGAGACCATCGTCAAGGACTCCCCTATCCTGCAGCAGCTACCCTTTATTGAAATCGTGGGCAACGGCCTGACCTACAACCAGGAGAAGACCCTGCCCAGCATTGACTTCTATGATGTCGGCGACACCTGGGCTGAGTCCACGCCGACCTTTGAGCAGATAACCGCCAACCTGAAGATTATGGGCGGCGATGCCGACGTTGACAACTTCCTCAAAGCCACCCGGAGCAATGTCCAGGACCTTGAGGCGGCTATCATCGAACTCAAGGCCAAGGCGCTCAAGCAGAAGTTCGATGAAATCTTTATCTATGGCGACTCAGCCACCAACTCAAAACAGTTCGATGGTCTGAGGCTGCTTATTGACACCACTGCCGCCAGCGACCAGGTCATCGCTATGGGAGCCACCGGGGCTACCCTGACCCTGGACAAGCTGGATGAGCTCATCGACGCCATAAAAGGGGGCAAGCCCGATATGCTGCTCATGAGTCGGCGCTCCCGGCGCAAGATTAACACCCTGGCCAGAGCCGCCGGCGGTATGATGGACACCGAACGCGACAACTGGGGCAACTTCATCCAGCTCTGGGACGGCATCCCCATCGGCGTCAATGACTGGATTCTCGACACCCATATCGTCACCGACAGTCTGGAAACGGCCACCACCGGCGGTGACTGCTCCACTATATACGCCGTCCAGCTCGGCGAGGGGGCTGTCTGTGGCCTGACCAGCCCGGGATTTCTTCAGGTGGAGCCTATCGGCCCCCTGGAGAACAAGGACGCCTCCCGCACCCGGGTCAAGTGGTACTGTTCGCTGGCCCTGTTCAGCTCGGTCAAGGCAGCAGCACTAATCGGGGTACAGGACTAAAACAAGACCGTTGTCATTGCGAGCCTTATTTAAAGGGTGAAGCAATCTCTGAGGCAACAGCGAGGTTGCTTCGCCCGCAATGACGGCTTGAAACGAAAGAGAGGTTAGTTATGTCCAAGGTTTATGCAACACAGCCAAAGCTCCACCGGAGCAATGTCACCACCGTTGATGCCTCTGACCCGGCCGATACCTCGGGGGCGGTGGATAGCAGTAGCTACAAGGAATGTCGCTTTGACATCACCATAACCGGCACCGGCTTTACCAGCCTGGAGACCCGGGTCATCTACTGGAACCCGAGGCAGGGAAAGTGGTTTGGTGGCGGTAAGAGAACCTTCACTTCAACCGGGCAACAGGCCCTGGTGGTCGATTCCAGAGGAGCCATTATTTTCCTCAAGGTGACCGCTTTCTCGGGGACTTCTTTCTCCCTGGCAGCGGACTACAGCCTTAGCTAGGAGGTGGAAACATGCTTAAACTGGCCGGAGAATGCATTGAAGGGCAAATGGCTGATCACATAGCCCAGCTTGATGCCCACACCAAAGATATTTTTGAAGCCACCAGAACCGGAGAATACTTCTATCATTTCCCAGGCATTCAGACTTCAATTCTGAACGCCGATAGGATGACCGCCTTACCACTCCTGGTTGCCAGGGATATGACTGTTGACCGGATAGCAATTGAGGTCACCACCGAGGCAGCAGGTAAAAAAGTCCGCCTGGGCATCTACAAAGATGGGGCCAACATATCGCCCGGAGCACTGCTTCTGGATGCCGGCGAGGTGAACACCGACAGCGTTGGAATAAAGGAGATAGCCATCAACCAGAAACTGACTAAGGGGCGCTACTGGCTGACCATTTTATCAGACGGCACGCCAACGGTGCGGGCGCTGTCTTATGCTTACGGCGTTGTGACCGGACGGGGAATACTGTCCACCGATTTCAGCCGGAAGATCGGCGGCGTCTACAGCGACATTGCCTATGGCAGCCTCCCAGACCCCTTCGGTGATGACACCAGTTATTCCAGCCACACTCCCATGGTTCTGGTCAGGATAGCTTCACTGGATTAAGGAGGATAACATGCCGGATACAAGATACAAAAAGATTGAAACCTACGATAATAATAGCAACCTGATAGCCACCGAGCAGAAATCCTATGAAGTCTCCGACGGGGAGTTGATTAGAGAAGAGGCAGGGAATATCATCGCCCAGCTCTCAGCCGTAGCCGATGCCGAGATGACCACAAATCAACTGAAGCAGCTGGTCAAGGCACTGGCTACCTTAATAAGTAGATAAATCAGGGTGTCTAAGGGGGCAAAGCCCCTCTTTAATAGAATACCCCCTCTCTTTTTAAAGAGAGGGGGTAAGGGAGAGATTTAGATGAACCTAACCGAGATGCGAGCCGTAGTCCGATATGACCTGTGTGACGAAGACGCCTCAGGCTACCGCTGGAGCGATGATGAGCTTGACCGTCATATCGCCCACGCCGTTAAGGAATTTTCCGAAGCCGTCCCTTATGAGCAGAGGGCAACCCTGGCCGCCACGTCAGGCTCAAGGGAGATTGACATATCCGACCTTTCAGACAGGGTTATGGTTCAGGCGGTGGAATACCCGGCGGGCAAGTTCCCCAAGATGTACCAGCGCTTCTCACTGTGGGCTGATACCATAACTCTGCTGGGTGATGAAGTCCCCGATGGTGGAGACGCCTGTATATATTACGGTAAGCTCCACACTCTTGATGCCCAGATCTCCACCATCCCCGCCCATCTTGAAGACCTGGTTACCACCGGCGCCTGTGGCTATGCCGCTATCCAGTGGGCCGAGTTTGCCATCAACCGGGTCAATATCGGTGGCACCATGACACCGTCTGAGTTCTCGAACTGGGGCAAGGAGAAGCTCAGCTACTTCAGAAATAAGCTCCGCCGCCTGGGGAGAAGAAACCGGGCCAGAATCAGCCGGCTCTATAAGCCGTCTTATCCGGCGGCATCAAAAACAACCGACTATGGACCATAAAAAGAAATGAACATCCTCACTTATAAATGGTGGTGGTCAAGAATTGGCGGCAGACCCTGGACCTACATCATCCGGGACGCCTACCACAAAGCCGAGTTTTTCTGGCTCGTGGGACTGGTCAGCCTGGGAGTATGGCTGGGACACAGCTACGGCTGGAGAGCCATACTCACCGGCTGGCTGATATTCTCGGCCGGCTATCTGGCAGGCCACCTCTTCTGGGGCAAAGACTACATACCGGGTCAAGGGAACCAACAATGAGAACCTTAACCGATAGTCTGCTCGCCGCCCAGAAGCAGATGGCCCATACACCCTATGTCAGGCTGGAGGCGACCAACAAGATTGCAGGCGTTACCCGGCTTGATTTCTCCCGGCTCTACACCGGACAGGAGGATGATTACTTCCACGCCGTGACCATGGCCGGCGACGGCTCTCTGGTAAGGGTTAGAATCACGCCGCCGGCCGACTCCAGAAAGCTCTACCGCCAGCGGGTGGCCAGCCCGGGGCCGGGGTCTGATTTCAGCCAGTGGACTTACACCAGCCAGTACAACGCCGTTATCATCGCCTGTGCCTCGCTGGGGGCCGAGGTGTCCATCTTCTGGGTCAAGTCCGACCGAAAAATCCAGCGCATAAAGAGCAGTGACTACGGCGTCAACTGGGACGGCCCGGAGCTTATTGACTACTCACCGACCACGGCCATCAATGGCATTTCGGCGGCCTATAAGCCCAACGGCGATATCGCCCTTTTCTTCGCCGACCAGGCCACGCTTTATGTCAAAAAGTATGAAAACGGCCAGTGGCAGACCAAAGCGGCCTGGGACAAGACTACCGGCGATTTGTCCGGTACGGCCGCTGTATATGACGGCGACTGGAACCTTTTTGTTACCGGGAAGGACTCGGCTGGCGACTTCAGGTTGTGGAGCCTGGTCTATGGCAATGGTGGCGATGTCGCCGCCGGCACCTGGGGAGAGCTAAAGGACTTTGCCCAGTCGCCGTCCGGTGGCGACTTTGAGTACCGCCACGCCTTTCTTGACAAGCCTGATGTTTACCGGTGCTTCTATGTTGAGAAGTTCACCGGCAGTGAGGCTTACTCCCGCCCCTTCTGGTCTCACTCGGTGGCCGACACCGGATTTGTTGACAACCTGTGGCGGGAGCCGGTGCCCTTTGACCTGTCATCGGACTACGGGCTGGCCATCGCCCACTATGGCGATTACTGCTGGCTGTCAGCCCCGAACGGTGTCTGGCGGGCCCCTCTTGCCAGCCAGAATCTGGACTTGACCGGTGATGTCCTGTCTCTAAAACAGGAGACCAGAGCAAAGGATGGCAAACTCACCGTAGAACTCAGGAACGATGATGGCCGCTTTTCTTCACTGCCAGCACCCCTGGGCATCGGCTGCCAGCTGGAGCTAGGTCCGGGCTATGTCACCATTCAGGGCAACGAGATAAGCTCCGGGCAGACCTTCTCCCTTGAAACCTATGAGCACACCAGCTCAGGAGGCAAAGCCAGCCTTATACTGTATGCCGCCGATGGCCGGAGCCTTGTTGCAAACTGGGTAGCCAGGCATCAGTTCCGCTGGAACAAGGACTCCGGCGAAAAGAGTGTCAAAGACATTCTGGCCTGTGTCCTGGCCAGAGCCGGTCTGAAGCTGGAAGTCGTTTCCCAGTCTTCTGTCATTACCAGCTACTATCCCGACTTCAGCATAAACCCGGATGCCGGTGGCAGTGCGGTCATCTCAAGGCTTCTGTCATTTGTCCCTGACGTACTCTTCATTGAGGGCTACAAGGCTTATCTGGTAAACCCTCAGGCCGGAGACTCCCCGGCCTACACCTACGGCTTAGACCACCCTGTTCTTGAGGGACATTACCAGCTTGGCAGCTCAAAGCACAACTACATTCAGGTCGAGGGCTATGACGGCGGCACCGGCTCAGCTATCATCACCAGCTCCTTTGACTGGGACGAGATAGCCAGGGTCTATGAATTGTTTAATAAGATAGAGGATAGCAATATCGGCTCGGTTAGCCAGGCCCAGGCCCGGGGGGATGCTCTGCTGAGAAAAGCCAAGATTGAATCGGTCGGTGGCTTAATCCGAATCCCGGTTAACTGCGGACAGCAGATGTACGACGTCATCAGCGTCACTGATAGCCGGGCTGGGCTGGACGCCGAGAAAAAAAGGGTGCTCGGTCTAAGTCTGCACTATAACCCGGGCCGGGGTCAGTATGAGCAGCGACTGATGCTGGGTGAAGTATAAAGGAGGCGCAGGATTATGAGACTGAGAAAGGCAGTACTGAGAAGCTTCAACTCAACAAACTACACGGCCACCGTCCAGCTTGCCGGAAGCTACAAGGTCTATCTGGAAGACATCGCCGTCGCCCGGAACATTCCCGCGGCCGAAATGACTGCCGGCAGAAAGACGGCCGTCCTGTTCTTTGACGAACACAACCCCAAAGAGGCGGTAGAGTGATAGCGGTGTATACATAAGAACTGACTTCATCCTCGCATGAGCTAATTCAGACAGACCAGCGAGGTCAAAAAACAAGACAGGCATAAGATGATTTAATAAACATATCGCTAATCATTAACCTCACCCTTGACACCCAGCCCGTCGTGGCTTAGAATATCATATCATTTGTCAATCGGGAATAAGGCTAACCCGGACTAACCGGGCTGCCCTACCCTGATTTTTTGAAGGAGGCTGATGTTATGTGGCCACACAGGTAACGGCCAATGAGGGAGAAAGCTTTGACAGTTTGCTCAGACGGTTTAACAAAAAGGTGCAGCTGGATGGCGTCCTGTCCGAAGCCCGCCGCAGAGAACACTACCAGAAACCCATCACCCGGCGCGCCCGCAAACAGATAGCCCGCAGGCGCCAGGCGGCCAAGGCGGCCAGAGCCGCCAGAAGATCATAGCCAACCAATATATTGAAAGTTCATACAAGTGGAAGCAGCCCTGAAACAGAAGCTCTTTGATGACCTCAAGAAGGCGCTCAGAAGCGGGGATAAGCTAAGATGCTCGGTCATCCGGATGGTGATGTCCTCTATCAGGAATGACGAAATCGCCAAACAGGCCGAGCTGGAGGAAGCAGACGTACTGGGGGTTATTGCCAAGGAGGCTAGGCAGCGTAAGGAGAGCATTGAAGCCTTTAAGCAGGGAAACCGCCAGGACCTAGTTACTCAGGAAGAAGCCGAGCTGGCTATCCTGAATGAGTACCTGCCCAAACAGATGAGCCGGGACGAGATAAAAGCCGCCGCCGCCAAGGTTATCGCCGAGGTCGGCGCCCAGGGTGTCCGCGACAAGGGCAAGGTCATGGGTAAACTTGTTCCCCAGCTCAAAGGCAAAGCCGACGGACGGGAGATAAACGAGATAGTCACCGAGCTACTCGGCTAAGGCTTTAACCCGATATAAGATTAAGAGGGCGCAAGCCCTCTTTTTGTTATCACCGGACAGCCCTCAGCGCTGCATTGAGTTCACCAACCAGATGGTTTTTTGGAATTCCCAGGTCAAGCATCGACCAGGGCAGTTTCATATCTACCGGCCACCTCTCAAGGACATAGAAACCGACATCCAGCCCGGAATCTCGTATTGCCCTGCGCCAGCCGGCAAGGGATACCTCTTCCACACCGGCCAGCACACAAGCCATTTTTTCGTCACCCCGTGCCAGGGCCCCCTGGACATGGCTCCAGGCCAGGCTTTCACTCTTAACCTTAACTCCCCTGGGCGCGAGCTTCTTCTTCAAGATAGCCAGCCGGCGCTTTAAAGTTGCCAGGTCGGCCATCGGCAGCCACTGGAACGGAGTACCGGCTTTAGGCACAAAGGGAGCGATATTTAGGCTCAGGCGACAGCCAGTCCTGTCAAGAGTACTCTTGCACCTGATGACCAGCTTTACCATCTCCGCTATATCATCATCGGTCTCTGAAGGCAGCCCGAGCATAAAATAGAGCTTTAGCTGCCTTACCCCTTGCTCAGCAGCCTTGGCTACCGCCTCCAGAATATCATCCTCGTAAATGCCTTTACCGATGAACTGGCGAAGTCTCTGGGAACCGGCCTCAGGCGCCAGGGTGACAGTCCGGGCGCCACCCATCACCAGCTCTCCAAGCACCTTGCCGGAAAGCGGCCTCACCCTGAGCGAGCTCACACTAAGCCCGGCGCCCATCTGCCTCAGCCTGGGCAGCAGTTCTTCTATCTGGGGGTGGTCGGAGACCACCGGCCCCACCAGGCCCAGCCGCTTCCGATATCTAAGTCCCTGTTCAGCCTGTGCTACGACAGCATCCGTAGAGCGATAGCGCAGGGGGCAAAAGGCGTGGCTGACCAGACAGAAACGGCAGCTCCAGTTGCATCCCCGTTCTATCTCAATAAGGTACAGGTCGCCAAGCTCGGTGTCTTCGGTGAGCACCACAGAATGGACTACAAAGTCATCCAGTTTATGCGTCCACTGGCGGGTAATCGTCTTGTCTCCGGAATACCGGGGCACATAGACGCCGGGCAGCTGTGCCAGCGTCTTGAGCTTGTCATCTCTCCCGACCTCACCGGTCAGCACCGAAATCATAGCCGGAACCACCGGCTCGGCCTCGCCGATGCAGGCCACATCAAGGAAGGGGAGTAACGGCACGGGATTGGCGGTAATGCAGGCGCCGCCGGCGATAACCAGTGGGTGGCTTTCACCCCGCTCTCGGGCATAGAGCGGGATGCCGCCGGCTTTCAGGATGTTTAACAGATTGAAATAGTCAAGTTCGTAAGAAACAGAGAAGGCCAGGGCAGCAAAATCCGAAAGAGACCGCCGGGACTCAAGGCTTAAGACAGGCTTTTCACCCCAGAAGACCCGCTCGCAGACCACACCGCTGTAGCTATTTAACAGCTTGTAGACGGCATGGATACCCAGGTTGGACATGCCGATGTAATAGGAGTTGGGATAGATGAGGGCGACAGGGAGCCTGCCCCCCCAGTCCTTGACAATGGTACCCTGCTCGCGGGCAAGCTCCCCTCGGGCCCTGGCCCGCCTGCTTTTCCTAACCTCATCCCAGCCCATTCTTACTTCCAGCAGCTTCTGAGGAGCCGCCCGTCTATGGTTATAACCCGGTCAGCCACCTTGCGCAACTGCAAGGAGGTGCTCTCCTTGCCGAAGAGCGCTACTTCTACATTCTTGCCATTGTCCTTGACCGCCTGAAGAGCGCCGACAAAGTCGTTGTCCCCGGCCACCAGGATGGCGACATCATAGTTGTTCTTAAAGCTGTGGGTTATCATATCGGTGGCCAGCTGTATATCAACGCCTTTTTCATAGGGCGGCGAGTTAGGCCAGTTGTTATAGACCAGACGCCCCAGGCGCAGCTCGGTGTAGGGTATGGCGGTAACGCCGGAAAAGAACTTCTGCTGGTCTTTATACCGCTCTGGCTCCTCCCTCCGCCCCACCTCGGCGTTGTAATAATAGACCCTTATCAACCGGCGCCTGTCCAGGAGCTTTCGGCAGAACTTGCCGATGTCCATATCCGTCCTCTTAAAATGGCCCTTAAGAGAATGGTACATGTTGCTGCCGTCAATGAATATCATCACCCGGTCTGATTTGTCTGTCATGAATCACCTTCCTTTCTTGCTTTAAGTTGTATCCCCACTAACAAACTTCACCAATTTCTCCCAATCTATGCGCCCATCAGGAAAACAGAAATCTTTCATAAACTCGGCGGTAAATCTGTTTATGGCAGCGTCCCAAGCAGGAGCATATGTCTCCCGATGTTTAATCGGTTCTTCCTTCATTAATCTTATCAGTTTTAGATAGAAGTCAGGGTCACCTGTAACCTCTGCCCAGAAGGCCTGCCCTGAACGGCGCCGGTAAACAAGGTCTTTGGTGGATTCGGTTTTAGTACGTCCATAAGCATGCCCCAATAGAGGGTCAAACTGCTTATGGAGCTTGTAGAGGCGACTCCTTAGTGCCAGGAATTCCTGAGACTGGCGTTTTTTCTGACTGGCATTATAGATGTTAGGCCCTGACTTCAGGGCCACAGCAAGCACACGGTCATCTGATTCAATGACAAAGTCCACCCCTTCAGCGTCTGAGACCTTGGCACCTGAAGCAAGCCGGGCAATGGGTTCAAAGAAAGCCTCACCGAAAATGGTTTCATCTGAAGCACGAAGGTGTGCTTCCATTAGTTCTTCTACTATCTTCGAGGCGTTTCCCTTGTTATCTACCTTCCAAATGTAAGGGTCAACGCTCCTGAGTGCTTCTTTGAGGTCAAAGGTGTTCGAAATCTCTAGCCTTCTTTCAAAGAAGCCTTCTAGGCAAGACGCCATCAACTCTTCTAATTGCTTATCAGAAACCACCACTCCCGCTCTCCTATATCAATTTAGCGTATTATCCCCAAAGACTGCTCCATTTTCTTATAGTCCCTCTTCTTACCCAATAATTCCCGAACCAGACCAATTTCAATAAACCGAAGCTTGCCAGCTACCTCGTGAAAAGTCCCAGCAAGCAACTCTTCGAACTTGGCTCTTTCCTCATTTCCAGCGACCAAGAATATGTTGCTATTCCACAGGTCAAAGGCATGCTTTAGCTTGGCCATTGCATGATAAATGTCTCCTCCCAACTGTACTTCAAATGCATACGTGGGAACCGAACGCTCCACTCTTCGCCAAACGACATCAAGGCGAGTACTCCCAAGAGAATATTCCCTGTCGCTAATATAGCCCTGGATTCGTCCGATTTCGGCTAAGTCTACCATAACGTCGGTATGATTGATTGCCGAGGAGGCCTGGGAGACAATCGGTTCGCCCAAAGATAGGGGCACTGCCTCCTGAATAGGCAAAAGACCCAAACCCACTCTTGCCGCGTTAACCTCTTCAATGGGATAGCATTGGAAAACCATGCGGGTGATTAGCTGTAGGTCGTGAGATGTATATTTCCGAGTAGTCCAGAGGTTGGGAGGCAGGCAATACTCGATGCCGAACTCAAACCTGAGAGGCCAGATGACTTCTTTTCTGCGTATTTCCTCCGGCCACAAAGGTTTAGTTTGTTTAAATTTCGTTTCCACATTCCCAAAACCAACTATGCCATGCACTGGCTTGGACACATAAAAGAGGAGCCCGTCTCCCTGCCTAAGCATGTTCCATAAAGCACCGAGCTCCCGAAAGTCCTTAAGTCCCCAGATGTTATTCGTCGCGAAAGCTATTTCCCAATTCTTCTTCGTTCCTACCACGAGCCAGAATTGCTTCATAAGATCACCTACCTTGATGTGGAATAATCACACGCCTCTGGATGCTCTGTCAATACTTCTTTAGCACTTCGTATACCCGCACCCGGAGCAGATAAAGCAGCCCTCCTGATAGACCAGCAGGCTGCCGCACTCGGGGCACTGCCCGGCTATGTTCTTCACCAGTCCGAAGTCCTGAACATGTTTGATGCTATTATTTTCATCTTTGCCACCGCCGATGTGCTTCTCCAGGACGCTGGCGATGGCGTCGGCGCAGGAGAGGATGGACTTGCCCTCCTCCCAGGCGATGGACGGGCAGCGGATGCCCTTGAGCTGCTTTACCACCGAGGCGGCGTCTATCCCTGACCGCAGAGCCAGGGAGATGAGCCGGCAGGTGGCCTCAAGCTGGGCCGAGGCACAGCCACCGGCCTTGCCCAAGGTAGAGAAGACCTCGCAGATGCCCTGGTCATCGGAGTTCACCGTGACGTAGATATAGCCACAGCCGGTGGTCACCCTTTCGGTAATGCCGGAGGTGGTTTTGGTTCTCTTTCTGGGAATGCGAGCAATGGTAGCTTCGGGCTTTTTCTCTTTGCCAGTGGTCAGCACCTGTCCCTCGCGGCTGCCGTCTCGGTAGATGGTTATCCCCTTGAGCCCCTGCTCATAGGCCATCATGTACACCCGGGCTATATCCTCGCGGGTAGCCTCCCGAGGGAAGTTGACCGTCTTGGATACGGCGTTATGG
>DAOUMC010000029.1:0-58806 GCA_034413595.1 Dehalococcoidales bacterium
CGGTTACCACCACCCAGCAGGTGGGAACGGCGACGGTTACCACAACATTACCTGGAACGACCATCACCCATACTACTACAACTACAGTCCAGGATGGCGGTGGAGCGGCAATCCCCGGTTTGATCACGCTTGATGTCAACAATAAGCTCTACTATGTCATGGTAGACAACGAAGATACACTGGCTTTTACGCTAAGGGAGAAATGCTTGCTTCCGGGAACCAAGGTAGGCTGTAATCGTGGCGAATGTGGTACCTGCACCGTGTTGATAGACGGTAGGAATGTCTATTCTTGTCTGGTGCTGGCGATAGAGGCCCAGGGTAAGAAAATTGAGACGATTGAAGGGATAGGCGGTCCGGCGAACTTGAGCACCGTCCAGGAGTCGTTTTACGAGCACCACGCTTACCAGTGTGGTTTCTGCATCCCGGGACAGATAATGTCCGCCACGGCGCTGCTCAGGAAGAACCCCACCCCGACAAGAGATGAAGCCAAACAGGCCCAGTCCGGTCACTTCTGTGCCTGTGGTGCCATATCTAGGATTATCCCAGCCATTACGGAAGCAGGAGGTGCGTAAGCGATGAAAAGAGAAGGTTTTACCGTTATAGGCAAACCGGGGCAGCATGACAAGCAGGGAGTGGCTGTCGTCACCGGCACCATAGAAGTCGCCGATGACGTGTTTATGGGTAAGAAGCTCTTTGCCGCCCAGCTCGGCTCCAAGTACGCCCACTGCAAGGTAACCAACATTGATGCCAACGAGGCGCTGGCCATTCCTGGCGTGGTAGCGGTTATGGACCACACCGAAGTACCAGGCTGGCAGGAAGAGAAATTCTACGTAGGCGACCCGGTGGCCTGCGTGGCCGCCAGCAGCCAGAATATCGCCATGCGGGCATTGGAAAAGATAAAGGTAACGTATGAGGAGAGGCCGGCTATTATCGACCCGGAGGAAGCCATGAAGGCTGGAGCGCCGCTGGTGGGGCTCTGGCCCGAAGAAAACACCAACGTCAGGACCGAGCTCGACCGAGGTGACCTGGCCGCTGGCCTTGCCGATGCTGACGTCACCATCGAGACCGACGAGGGCTACACCAACAACCACAGTAACCACCCCATGGGTGGTGGCAATACCACGGCTTGGTGGAGCGGAGATGAGCTAAGCGCCTGGGTGGACACCCAGAATCCTCACTCTGAAAAGTCCGGTCTTGCCGGTGCTTTCAACCTGGCTGAGAACAAGGTTCGTGTCTACACCCATGGCAACGGGGCTGGTTTCGGCAGTGGCCGGGCGAAGACGCAGACTGTGGCCGCAGCGCTGGCCCAGAAGACAGGTCAAGTGGTCTCTTTTCACATCGACCGAAAAGAGCAGTTCATGACCGGTCCTAAGCAGTTTGCCACCAAGTCACATACCCAGATAGGCGCCAAGAACGATGGCACCATAACCGCCTTAGACTTTACCTACTGGACCAACCAGGGTATGAGCTCAAGAGCGCCGATGACTGGCACCCACCAGTGCTGGCAGCACGCCTTCGCCATCCCGAATGCGCACTTTAAGGGGGTAGGCATTGCCACTAACACGGTGCCGCGCTCCTACTACCGCTGCGTGGCCCATCCCGGCGGCGGCTTCCTTATGAACATAGCACTGAACAAGCTGGCCGACGAGCTGGATATGGACCCGTGTGAGCTCAGGCTTAAGAACATGGCTGAACCGGGTGGTCTTGTTAATGATGTATCAACACCCCAGCCATATGCCTTGGACACTCTGAAAGAAAGGTTCCAGGAAGCTATGAGCCTGATGAGCTGGAGCCAGAAGTGGCATCCCAACGGGCAGAACAACGTCCTGCCCGACGGCCGGCTTCACGGCATAGCCATTACCGGCGACCGCGACGGCCACGGCGGCGGACCCAGCAGTGGTCGTGCCGCTATCGTCCACCTGCGCCGCGATGGCACCGGTTGGATAAACGCTGGCATCAGTCGTACCGGCTGCGGCACCAACAGCGCTCACTGCCACATCGTCGCAGAGCGGTTAGGCGTGACCTATGATGACATCAACACCGGCGTTTACGGCGACACCAGTGCCACCGCCGACGGCGGCATGCAGGCCGGAAGCTCAAACGTAACCTCGACCGGCTCCGCCTTCTACGTGGCCGCCAGCGACGCCAGGGAGCAGCTGCTGGCCCAGGCGGCGGGGATGTTCGACCCCAAGGTAAATCCCGAAGACCTTGATGCCGCTGACCGCAAGATATTCCTCAAAGCCGACCCGACGAAATTCGTAACGCACGCCCAGGTGTGCGCCAAGAATCCCAGGATTATCGGTCATGCCACCAATAACTGGGGCGGCACACTGACCAGGGAACACTATGGCTATCCCGTAGGCAGTCCGGCCCGTCAAATGCCAATTCGTATCTCGGGCGCCGAAGTGGCCGTTGACCCGGAGACCGGAGAGGTGGAAGTAACCAAACTGCTCTACCTCACCGACATCGGCCGCATTATCTTCTATGAGGGGGCGCACGGCCAAGCCGAAGCCGGCTGCGACCATGTCATGGCCCAGTCGAAATACTGGGACTGCATATGGGACCCGACAACCGGCTATCTGCTCAACTCCTACTTCTGGCAGAGCAGGTTCCCGACAAGCCTAGACCTCCCTCTGGAGGCATACGACCCGCAATTAAGAGAGGGCGACAGTGCCAACGGGCCGTTTGGTGCCACCGGCATGGGCGAACCGGCCTCAGGCAATCACAACACGGTGAGCCTTGCCGTGTCCAATGCCATCGGTACTTACATCACCGAGGGGCCGCTCAATCCGTGGACGGTCCTCAAGGCGTTGGGAAAGATATAGAGGAGGTTAAGCGATGAGACAATTTTCACACATGAATGCCACAACAGTCGCTGAGGCTGCCACAGCTAAGGCTGACGGCGGTGCCATACTTGCCGGCGGTACCGACCTGTTGACCCTGGAAAAGGACTTTGTGCGGGCCACATCAGCCGCTACCATGGTCAACATAAAGACCATCCCGGATATGGACTATATTAAGGAAGAAGGCGGGATGCTCAAAATCGGTGCTCTGGCCACACTCACCGACATCGCTGAATCCTCGGTGGTACAATCAAAGTGGGCCTCACTGGCAGAGGCAGCCGGCAGAGTGGGGACGCCCCAACTGCGCAATATGGGAACCCTAGGCGGTAACCTGTGCCAGGAGGTCAGGTGCTGGTATTTCAGAGCACACAACAACTTCTTCAACTGCTTCAGGAAGGGTGGAGCCCTGTGTTTTGCCACGGTGGGAATTAATCGTTTTAACGCCATCCTGGGGGGTCAGGTGTGTTTCGCCGTCTGTCCTTCTGATACCGCCATAGCACTTACCGCCCTGGGTGCCACATTCACCTCAAACACCAGAACCAGTGCACCTATTGGGGACTTGTTTGAGGTACTCAAAACCTCCCTAGCCACTAACGAAATACTCACCGAGATACAGGTGCCGGCGCCGGCTTCAGGAACAGTGCAGGCATTTTACAAGTGGGCCATCCGGAAGTCTTGGGACTTCGCCGTAGCCAGTGCCGCTGTCTCTGTCACTGTTAGCGGTGGCAATGTATCTGATTGCAAGATCGCGATGGGCGGCGTGGCGCCGATACCGTGGCGGTCTACCGCGGCCGAAAATGAGTTAAAGGGCAAGGCCTTGGACGCGACGGCGATAGCAGCGGCGGCCGATAAAGCAACTACAGGCTCCATGGCCTTATCTCACAACGGCTGGATAGTTCCCATAGCCAAAACCGCGGTTAAACGGGCACTGCTCGCTGCTGCATAGTCCGGTTTTATCAGGGCATAAGCGGGTTATGGCCGTGTCAACTACAATAGGCAGTTGACACGGCCATATCATTTTAATAGAATGGACTATGAGGTATTTTAAATCAAAAAATTTGATCCAAGAGCTAACCTTTTCGAAATAATTTAGCAAAATAAAGATAGAGGAAAATGAGATATGCCTGTTTCCCAAGGAGGTGGATAAATGATGAAACCGCCCGCAAAATTTCATTTTCAGAAGAAATATTTAGCATTTTTTATGGTAATGCCTCTGCTTCTGATAACATCCTTTGTTCAGGTTAACTGTCCTGTATGCGGGGGAACCGGCGTAGTAACCAACAGCCTCGGCATGGAGAAAGTCAGGATTATTTCCATAGAGAGTGAAGAAATAGGTACCATGTACCATGCCTGTGGCATGTTTATAATGTACGGATATGACGTGAAGATTACACTTGAGAATCAGGGCGACCAGGATGCCGCAGGTTGGTTAAAGCTGGTGCTTATAGATTTCTTAAAAGGTACGCCGGAAGATAACGAGTATACTATTGTGAAAGTACCCGCCAAATCGTCATGGGAATACCAATTCCGCGTCTGGTTTCAGTCCAACCATGACCAGAAGAGAGTGACTGAAGTTAAGGCCGCGATATTAACCGGGGAAGTCCCGGATGAAACTTGCGCCGGAACAGGGAAAGTGGCATTGAACCGGTATCCTGTAGTGAACAGACTTAAAGGCCAGTTCCAGCAGTTATATACAGCCGAAGTGCCGTGGGCACCTCCTGGATTTGAGGAATGGTGGGACAACGAAGACACGGGTGTTGGAGCCTTCAATTAAGCCCCTGAAACGGAGTAATGGCTGAGATTTCAGTAGTTTTGGTAACCCGAAAACTTCGTCTGTTGGTATAACCGGGCTTATCAACGAGCTCAGTATTGATGTGTTTAGTATCTCATAAACGGCTTGCCTGCTGCCACATAGCATAGTGTGACCTGTTTCCTGTATACTCACGTGGATTTTCAATGATTGGCTTTGCGGAAGACGATGGCTATATCAAAGAAAAAACCAAGGGCAGGGGTCTCAAGAAGAGACTTTCTCAAGGCTTCCGGTCTGGCGGTCGGTGGCATTGTTGCCGGGGCTACCGGGGCATCATTTCTGATTCCTAAGAGTAAGGTAGAAGTCCCAAGAGCCGGGGGGCATATAGTCCAGGTCTCATTTGATGAGTCAGCGTGTACCGGTTGCGGTACCTGCGAGCTGGTGTGTGCTGCGGTTCACGGAGGCTCGGTAGGTCCATCGCTGCGCAGAATCTGGTTGGCCAGAGACGCTATAGACCTCATCCATAGCGTGCTGAGCTGCCAGCAGTGTAACTTCCCCGGGTGTTATTATGCTTGTCCGCATAGAGATGAGGCTCTGTATATTGATAGCAGTACCGGCGCCAGATGTATAAATCCAGACAGGTGCCAATCCGGATGTCACCGATGCATTGAAGCCTGTCTGTTTGACCCTCCGAGGATAAACTATGACGCTGAGAGCAGCGTGTGCTTGATTTGTGACCTGTGTAGAGACAGGGCTAGTGGTCCAGCCTGTGTCGAATTTTGTCCGGCACAATGCCTCAGGTTGGAGGAAACGGAAAGGTCATGATGAACCTCTATGGATGGACCGGTAAAATCGCTAGGGTAGACCTGTCCAGCGGCCAGGTCTCGACTGTAGATACTGAAAAGTACTCTTCAAGCTTTATCGGCGGAAAGGGATTGATACATAGAGTTGCCTGGGAAGAGATTCCAAGAGGAACCGGAGCCTTTGACCCGCAAAACAGGCTGATGATTGCCACCGGTCCCTTAACCGGTACTCCTGCTCCCACTTCTGGAAGGGTAGAGATTGGAGGAGTGGCGCCGCAGTCCTTCCCTGAGATGTATTCCCATTCCGGTGTGGGTGGATGGCTGGGTGCGGAACTCAAGTACGCCGGTTTTGATGCTGTTATCATACACGGCCAGGCCTCTTCCCCTTGTTATCTCTGGATAAGTGACGGCAAAGTTGAAATCAGGGATGCCAGGAGGCTATGGGGGCTGGGAACCTATGGAACACAACAAGAACTACAGAAAGAACATGGCAAAGGGGTTTGCAGCCTTGTTATTGGTCCGGCTGGTGAACGTAAGTCAAGGATAGCAGTGCTTTTGACCGACAACAATGATGCCGCCGGGCAAGGTGGTTTTGGTGGGGTAGCCGGGGCCAAGAACCTGAAGGCCATCTGTGTCAAAGGAACACGGAGTGTAAACATAGCCCGTCCGGATGAACTTCTCCGGATACGAGCTGAGCTAACACCAGAGAAAACCAAAAACCCCGGGAGATTGGACTCAGACTTTGAGTATGATGCTCACCTAGTTACCAAAGCCCCCTACAGGCAATTCAAGGTAGCCTGCGCTCACGCCTGCCACAAGTTTTGTATGCCGGCATTTAAGGACATACCAAGAGCGACCAGGCCTGGCTTGCACAATAGTCAAACCGGTTGTATCGGAACAATGGTTATCGGCTGGCAAAACTCAATGACCTGGAAAGATGGTAGTTTTGTAAAGTGGCCTCTCTGGAATATCAATCTGAAAAGAGGAGCTGAAGCCTTAGAGTTAATCAATGAGTACGGGCTAAATCAGTTCGAGCTCTTGGGGGGTATGTTTCCATGGATGGTTATGGCTGCTCATGAGGGAGTACTCACAAATAGAGACCTTGGCTTCTCAGTCAATGCCAATGACCCGGAATGGTGGGTAAAAATACTGCATATGATTGCCTACAGAGAAGGGTTTGGTGACCTGCTGGCGGAAGGTACCACCAGGGCAATCGGTGCTCTGGGCAGGGATAAATACGGCGAAACAATATACACCGGCCAGCGAGAATACGGCGAAAAACAGATGTCCACCCCGGTGAGTCTGCAACAGGCGTGGGGTTATGCCGCGCACTGGAGCGGCAGAGGGGTGCAGTCGGCAGTTCCATACCCAGACTGGCTGCTCAGGGCACTAACCTGGATGACCCAGACCAGAGACTCTAACGATGATACTCACCACAGGGACAGACCCGAATGGCTGGAGGAGTTTAGAAAGGACCCCTACCGGGGTGAGATGGGTCCCTGGATGGTTATCTGGGATGAGAACAGGTCAGAATTAAAGTGCGCCTTAACTCTCTGCGATTGGGTATTCCCCAATCCTTATGTTATTGCTGCCGAGGCCAGGCTTTATTCGGCGGTAACGGGAATAGACACCAGCCAGGAGGAGCTGGATAAAGTAGGGGAGAGACTAAGGAATATGCAGAGAGCTGTGTTGATAAGAAATCATGACCGCACCAGGGAACTGGAAGTCAACCAGATTTTACCGTTTTTCAAAAGACCTGACGGTTCAAAGGGCATATCAATCAATGAAGATGAATTTGCCATAATGGTGGACCACTACTATGAGCAGCGTGGCTGGGACAAGGCCAGGGGGTGGCCTACCAGGGCTAAATTGATTGAGCTTGGCCTTCAGGATGTGGCTGACGGGTTGTCTATACTCGCCTAGAAAACAGATTACGGGTATAGGTTATGATATAAAGATTAAGTCGGGCTGATTACCCAACCCGCTCCCTGTATGGTGAACACCAGCCCGATAAACACCAGTGCCAGGCTGGATATCCGGCGTATCCTCTCTGCTGAAATCTTTTTACCCGTGGCTCCTGCCAGAGCGCCGCTTACCGGGCCAATCACGAATATCAGCAGCGAAGATGCCAGCCAGAATGACATCATGAAGGTAAGGGTTTCTCCTACACCGGTGAGCGTTATGCTGTAGGTCAGAGCGGCGATAAGCGGCACACACGGCCGCAGCCCGGTTAGCACTCCGAGAGAGAACAACGACCTCTGCCCCTCGGCATATTTACAGAAGATAGAACCTAATACCGATTTGGTCTTAAATAATCCAAGCGTGGATAATCCTTGAAAGATTAATAGCAGGCCGAGCACCAATGTGGCGGTGGCAGTAATGGCCGGATTGATTTCTATCGTTGTTATCAGTAAGCCGAAAATCAGGCCCAGGGCCAGGTAGGAAATCAACCTGCCGGAAGAAAAAACGAAGGCCGAGTAGAAGCCTTTGATGACGGAGGGTTGAGCGGAAGAGGCTATGTACGGCACCAGGATAGGAGAGCAGAGAGCGGCGCAGGAGGTGCTGAGCCCGATACCCAGTGTCAACCCTACCCAGATTATTGAACCCATACTAGTCACCGACAACCTTAGTTATTTGGGCAGACCGAAAATAATCATGATAAACCAGGCATACCAGGCAAAGGCAGTGATTATGGCCGCAGTTATGAACCAGGGCCTTGCCTTTATGGATGTACCCGCCCAATAGATGTCCATGGCTTCTTCGGGGCATATCTCAATGCATCGGCCACATCTGATACAGTCTTCATTCGGAGATTTGAAATTTTCTATTGTCTTGGGTGTCAGTGCGTACATCCTGCACTCTTGGACGCAGTCGTTGCACTTGATACACTTTTTCTTGTCCATCTTTATTCTAAAGAAGCTTATCTTGTTGAGCAGGGCAAATATGGCACCGATGGGGCAGATAACAACACAGAACCATCTCCTTTTGGTCATGAATGGCAGGACAATGCTGAAGATAAAGATTACGCTAAGAATCGCGGAGAAGATGATAAATGACTCCAGCCATAATACCGGGCAGAAGATGCAGACCAACGGGAAGGCGATGGCGAACGAAAGTATCACCAGGGCCAACAGAAGTCCATACTTGGTATCCTTGACCCACTCCTTTAACCCTTCGTAGCGAAATCCCCTTTTGCCTGTAAGCCGCCTCTTAAACATGTTCAGTGACCATCTCTCTTTCTTACCGGTTACAAATGCTTCGGTTAGCCCTCCAAAGGGGCAAATCCAGCCGCAAAAAGCCCGGCTAAAAAAGAGACCGGTTACAAAAAATGGCACCATGAACAAAAGAAAAACACCGAGGGTGTCCGGGTAGTTGGTCTGCCAGCCCACGCCTTTTATAAATGCTGCTCTACCCAGCAGGAGCTGGGGCACATCTCTGGTGCATGGGTAAGTGAGGGTTCCTATTGTCTGACCGGGCAAGTAGTACTCTTTCTCGTGTAGCTGTGCCCAGTCCAGGAATGTAGCTAGTCCCATATCGGAGATTATTATAATCAGTGATATTAGAGCTATGGAGAACAGGGATATAAAATAGATTCTCCGGTACCTTTCCATCCTTCTTGAGTTGAGAATAAAGAAAGTAAAGAGACCGGCAACCAACCCCATAATAACGCCTAACCACCAGAATGGGCTAAAGTACCACCAGACAGCAAATCCCCCAACAATAAGTGCTAAGAATGTAGCCAATTTCTTTGATTTTACAGCTGGTTTCATTAATACCTCCGGCCGTAGAACTTACCGATGGATTAATATGCGCTCATCTCAATAAATGCCCTGACCTGATAATCAATCTTTTCAATGTCTTCCCGTGGCATTGATGTTTCTAGGGAAAGAACCGGGATACGGAGTTCATCCCTGATTATATCCCGAACGAGTTTTTCGGCTCCAGGTATGTTCCTTGAGCCAACTACATTGTTGATGATGATGGCATCCGGTTTTTGCTGCTTTATATACGGGAGGGTAGTCTTAATCCTCTCGGTGGTCGACATGTTGTGGGGCATATTCCACAGCCACTCGGCCAAAGCATCTATCGGCGAATCATCTTCCTTGATTAATTCATAATAGAGTGACAGACGGCTGTCACATCCCACCAGGGCGCCCCCGTACTGTTCGATTATATTTAGTAACTGGAACTCCTGTGTTTCCTCTCCCATCAGGTAAATTCTGGTGGGTTTGTTTGATATTATTCCTGGAGCGGACACCCCCCTCTTTACCCTCTCCTCTAATTCCTCAATAAGCTTGCGGTAGTTGTCGTGCAAGCCCTCAGGGTTCTGGGCATAATCACCGATAAACAACTGTGATATATAGAACTCAAGGGCTGATATCGGTACCGTAGAGCACCGTAATAGCCGCGTTAAATCAAGCAAATCCTGCCTTAAAAGGTTGCCACGCTTGATAGCACTGCTAAGGCTATCATTGGTAACCTTCTTGCCTGTCTGTGACGAAAGAAAATTAAAAAGTTGCTTAAGCTCCTCTTTCAGGAAAACCAAGGCCCATCTTCCGGCTTCGGTTTCGAATTTCGGGATTTCCCAGAAATGAACCGGCGAACTAGTAAACTCGGCCATTATTTGCCAGCACTTTTTTATTTGGTCGTCCCAGCAGCCACAGGTAGTGGAATAGATATCTATAGGAACTCTGTTCTTGCCGGAGAATATTGAGCCTAACATTATGAGATTCCAGGGATTAAAATCGGAATTTAGTCCGGCGTCTAAGGCTTCGCCGTTCAGGTTAAAGTCTTCATTCATCACCGAGTTTATTACGGTCTCATAGGTATAGGCATCGTAAGCCAGGGCATCAGCGGCATATATGGGTTCCACCGGCGACAGCGGACCTTTGGCCACGACCTTTTTACCGGAGGCTTTAGCCCTATCGGCTGCGGTCAGGAACAGAGACATCAGACTGTCAAATGACTTTAACTCCTTATCAAAGCGTAGTCTATCAAGTCCGGGCGAGTCTGATGGTTTCATGCCTGTTCTCCTATCATCTCAAGAAATGCCTCGACCTTGGTCCTTATGGTACCAACGTCAGCCGGGGAGTAATCAGTCTCAATGAGAAGCGACGGCACCGACAGGTCTTTGTACAGGGTATCCTTGATGAACTTAAATTCAGCCCTCCAGATATCACAGTATTTCAGGTTGTAATAAACAAGCCCCTGTACAGCGTAGTCTCGGGCGATTCTGACTATCCGGTTGAGTCTCTTCTGCAGGTCGGTCATAAAGGGACATGGGATGTTGTAAAGATACCTCTCTGCCAGGGCATCAATCGGGTTCCCTATTATGCCAGGCATGCTTACTTTCTTGCGGGAAAACATAGAACCGGTGCAGGTACTGTCAGCTACAATATTAGCCCCTGCTTTCTTGATAATATCAAGCACTTTGTGGTCGCCGATGCCTATTATGCTGCCGGCTATCATTAGGCGCGGTAGTGTATCCGGGGGAGCATTCTCTGGCCTTTTCTGTTTCAAATCTTTGTCCATTTTTCCCAGTTCATTTATAAAATCGGCTCTATTCATCAAAAAACCGGCGTGAGTAACGGCCAAAACATCACGCCACTCAATTGGTGGCTGTTTAATCTGTGGATATTCATAGAGGGTCCACAATTTCTCTCTTATTTTGTTACACAGCCTTATGGCACTGCGGATATCCCCGTCCTTGATTTCTTTACCACCAAAATCCGCCAGTCTACTGCGCAATTGATTTAGTTCATTCTTAAAATACTCTTTGGCATGCGGTTTTGACCTGAACCTATCGTGGGTTTGTGTGATGCCGAGTGGAAATGTCGGAACGTCAAAGTATTTTCCCCAGTACTCCTGGATTCTTCGCATGCTGTCACAGGTGTGGGCGACGCAGACGGCATCAACGGCGTGGTAATAGAAGTTATCCGGCAGCTTCCTATTGCCCAGGCAACTGCGAGCGAAAGAGCAGCTGTATGATTTCAGGTAATCCTCTCCGGCGGAAACAGGTTCAAGTTCACCACCAAATGCCAGCCTAACGGGCAGCATACCGCCGGCAAGAATAAGCTCCTCAGGTACGTGAGGACAAAAATATCCAATAACCTTTTTGCCTTCTTCTTTTGCTCTGGTTATCCTTTCTGGCTCTTGCTCGAGTCTTGAGGTCAGCGAACCGGTGAGCGCCTTGTCACTGAAGTCAATCGTAGCTTCTGTCACAAACCTCCTCCTCGGCCATTGGTGAGGATTTCATCAGCTATCAAAGCCGCTCCGAGGGCGCCAACCAGCTGAGGGTCTATATCGCTGGGAACAACGATTTCCGTGTTTAGTTCTCTTTCCAGTGCCGTTTTTACCCCTGTGTTTTTGGCCACGCCCCCGGTCATCATAATCATCGGTCTGACACCGACGCGCTTTGCCATAGCGATAACCCTGTTGGCTATGGAACTGTGCAAGCCGGCGATGACGTTTTCCTTGCTCTCTCCGAATGCCAGCAGGGATACTATTTCAGTCTGGGCAAAAACGGTACAGGTACTTGAGATCTTGCTGATGTCCGTCGCTTTGGATGAGAGCTCACCCAGCTCTTCCAGGGGTACGTGTAGGACCAGTTGCGCCGCCGATTCAAGGAACCTGCCTGTCCCGGCGGCGCATTTGTCATTCATAACGAAGTCAATAACCCGGCCGTCTTCGCCCAGTGACACCACCTTGGCATCCTGGCCACCGATATCAACCACGGTTCTTATCTGCGGTGATATGTGGTGTGCACCGCGCCCGTGACAGGTTATCTCGGTAATTGTCTTGTTGGCAAAAGGGGCCGACACCCGGCCATATCCGGTGGCCACGATGTATTTTACCTCTGAGGCTAGATGGTCGGTGCTAGTAACTACAGAGTCCAAAATGTGTTTACCGGCTAAAGCCGGGTTTGTCCCGGTTGGCCCTATCAGCCCACCGATTATTTCACCGTCTTTCAAAAGCAAAGCCTTGGCCGTAGTACTGCCTATATCCACACCGGCCACAATAACACTGGGCATAATGCTTGACTCCTTAAAATCTTGGAATATTATAGTCGATTGAATTTTCTTTATCAAAACTTATAAAATTTCATCATTATAAAAATATGGATAGATAATGGTAATAGATTTTAACCGAACAGAAGCTGGTAGCTGAATTTTTTATGAACTAGTCCTTCTTTTTCTGCTCCAGTAGATGATGGGCAATCCCACTATCGCTAAGGCGGCAACAGCGCCAATGACGACGGGAACAGTGGGGAATGAGCCCGATGAACCAGTTACAGGCTCTCCGGTTACCGTAAATGAGCCCTTGAGACCATCCAGGTCAACTGAATATGTACCAGGCTCATTTCTTGATATGGCAAAGCTAAGCTGTGCAGTAGCACTTGGCCCAACAGTTAGTTCTTTGGTTTCTTCTACCACGTCATTTATTTTGAGGGTTCCCTCATAAATACCAGAGATATTCGCCGATTCTCTGATTGTGGCACTGATAGTTATTGTTTGACCGGTGTTGGCTTCGGTAGGAGATATCGCCAAACCACTGATTGAGAATACGGCTTCGTTCCCTGGGGTGCCGGCCTCCACTGCTGTGGTAGCGGCAAATACACCGCTCAAGACGAGGCAGAAAACAAATAGCCAGCGTACTGTTTGAAATGGCATGCCTTTCATCTTGTCACCTCCACCACAATATTTGTTCTGTAATATAGCTCGTTCAAAGAATTATATCAATACCACTGTAATCAAGTAAGATAGTAGCAAGGACAATATCGCTACAACCAAGTTACAATTTAGTAATAGACTTTATAAGCTAATATAAGCCGGTATCAAAAAAGAGACTTAATAGCATGTTATCGTTACTTGGTAGGGGCGAGGCAACTGAAATATGTGGAATATGATAACTGGAGCTTTCAAACTGAAGTCGGTGATTCTAGTATGTAACCTACCCCCGGTTTGGCTGTTATTAGGCCTGAACACCCGGGTTCTGCCTCAATTTTAGCCCTTAAGCGTCGGATATATACCCGAATGGCATCAGACGCGTTGGGATAGTAGCTTCCCCAGATACTATCAGCCAGCTTCTTATAGGTTACTACTTTGCCTTGATTGGCCATCAGCTTGTATATTATCAGACATTCAGTACGAGTTAGATGTATGTGTTTTAACCCGCATTTTAGTCGATAAGATTCAGGGTAATATTTTAAAGGCCCTGCGGTAACGGGTGTTGGATATTGCGAAGTCCTGTTGCGCAACACTGCCCTAATCCTGGCTAACAGCTCCAGCTGTCCAAAAGGCTTAACTATATATTCATCGGCACCCAGACTCAGACCTTTGACGATACTCTCTTCGCTATCAGATACCGTGATAATTATTACCGGGACGTTTGACCGCTGTCTGACTATCTTCAAAACCTCGAAACCACTAATACCGGGCAGGCCGAGGTCGAGAAGGATAAGGTCCGGAAGCTCGCTTTCAACAAGCTGTGCTATCTCTTCTCCCTGGTTCACATATATAATCTGAGCGTCAGGCCAACCAAGACTTAACGCTAACGAAATAAATTCCACGATCTCGGCATCATCTTCAACTAAAACAAATTTCATGGCACGTTGTTTACAGTATCAAATGTTGTTGGCCGATGATTTGGGCAGTATCATGGGAATTGAGAAACTGAAGGTACTCCCGGCTCCCTTCTTACTTTTGACCCACATCTGGCCGCCCTGTAGCTCTACGAACATTTTGGATAACGGGAGCCCTATACCCAGGCCACTGAGGCTTGTTTTTTTGTTTTTCGAGCACCAGTAAAGCTCGAACAAGTGCTTCTGTTCTTCTTCATCGATGCCACAGCCATTGTCTTTAACATGAATAATAAAGTTGTTTCGGCTGGCATCAAGTTTTACCGCAATCCTGCCGTATTGCGGGGTGAACTTTATAGCGTTGTCCAGTAGATTCAATATAACCTGGCGGGTGCGGTCTTCATCGGCCCAGACTGTCGGGAATGACGCGGGCAGGTCTAACACTATTGATTGTCGTTTTCTTTCGGCGTTTATTTTTACATAATCTACCAGTTCGTGAACTGCCTGTAACAGGTCAAAAGGTTTATAATTGACACTAAGCAATCCTATCTCACCCTTGGCCAGATCAGTCAGGTCGCTAATTCTCCGATTTAGCTTTTGGGCACCTCTGTTGATATTTATAGTCAGACGTGAAAGCACTTCATCATCTTTGGTCCTCTCTATTAGCATCTCGCTGGCACCTATCATCGGAGTAAGCGGTGTCTTTAATTCATGGACTATTGTTCTGGTGAAATTGACTTTCTGGTCTATTTGCTCCTGTAATAGCTCGTTGGTCGCTGCCAACTCTGCGGTACGCTGCTTTACAATTTGTTCAAGATGGTTACTAAGCTCTATCAGTTTTTCCCGGGTGCGGCTGTGTCTATTGAAAATAGACTGGTTAGTCAGAGAGAAGATGATGATAATAGATATAACCAGGAAACGCGACCAGATTTCATGGGCGTTCGGGTTGAGCAACTGAGAGGAAAAATTGGGCTCTTTGAATATGACGGCCATAATGAGAGATTCAACCACCCAGTAGAGTACGGCAAGCCCGATGCCGGCAGCGATAATCCCCCGGTCTTTTAATATATACTTAATCCTGTATATCACCTTCTTGATAAAAGTGATGCCAAACACTGCTATTGGGTTTGGATGATGTTGGTATCTAGCTCGTCCGAGAGGAGTGTTTGGCTGTGCTGCAAGTCTGCCGTCAGGCAAAATAGTCATCTTAAAACCGCCCTATTCAGGCTGAACTGACAATATTATACAACACCCAGGATAGCTTTACGATAGAGTTCACCGGCCCTGAAAGAACTGCGCATAAGCGGGGCTGAGGCTACCCCTTTAAAGCCCATCTCCATGCCGATAGGTATGTACTCGGCAAACTCCTGCGGTGTGGGAAAACTCATTACCGGGTGACTGTGGCGTGACGGCGCCAGATACTGGCCCAGCGTCAGCAGGTCACAGCCAACCCGCCGCAAGTCTTGCATGACGGCTATTAATTCGTCTCTGGTCTCCCCCAGACCGAGCATTATACCCGACTTGGTAGGCACATCGGGGCAGAACTCCTTGCTTTGCTTGAGCAATTCAAGGGAGCGCTGGTAGCTGGCCTTAGGTCTGACCCGGGCGTAGAGACGCGGTACGGTTTCCATGTTGTGTCCCATCACTTCTGGTGCCGCCCGCACCACGATTTCAATAGCTGAAGAATTCCCTTCGAAGTCGGGCACAAGAACCTCGACACCGACCCCGGGTAGCTCCTGGTGTACCAGCTCGATGGTGCGGGCGAAGTGGTCGGCGCCGCCGTCTGGCAGGTCGTCCCGCGTCACCGAGGTGATAAAGACATAATCAATCTTGAGTCTTCTGGCGGCTTCAACAATGTTTGCCGGCTCCTCCGGGTCGGGGGAGAGGGGTAGTCCTGTATAAACGGCGCAAAAACTGCAGTTACGGGTGCAGGTGTTACCCAGAATCAGGAAAGCGGCCCCACCGGGGAAGCACTGTGGCACATTGGGACAGTGGCCGCTTTCACAGATGGTGTGCAGCTTGAGCCCCTTTATAATGACATCGGCACCCAGGTCTTCACCGGCGCGCGGTATCCTCTGTTTGAACCACTCCGGTAGACTTTGCCTCATAACTGTCTCCTATTACCTGCTCTGATGATATAGCTTCTAGCTCAACATCAAATATTCTGGAAAACGTGTCTTCGGTGCACTCAAAAACATCATTGATATCCACTTCATAGCCCAGCGACCTGCTTATAGAAGTGGCCTTTTTGCCTGGTAGACCGCACAGGTTTATTACTTCAAAATCGTTCAGGTCCGGCCTTACATTGAGTGAGAGACCGTGCATGGTTACCCCCCGGCTCACCAGTAGCCCGATGGCGGCTATCTGTTCACCGTCTTTCCAGATACCGGGGTGTTCTGGCCACCTCCCGGCGCTGATGCCAAAGTGTGCCAGGGTCTGCAGGGCTACTTCTTCCAGACTGTTCAGGTATTCACGCAGTCTTCCTACCCTGTGCCTGATGTCCATAATGGGATACACCACCATCTGCCCCGGGCAGTGAAAGGTAGCCTCCCCACCGCGCTCAGACGGACACAGGGCAATTCCCCGGTGCTCCAATTCCTCGGACGGAACGAGGACATTCTCTGGCTTGGCGAAACGACCCAGGGTAACAGTAGGCAGATGCTCCAGCAGGAGCAGGGTGTCATCAATCCTGTTTTCTTGCCTGAGGACGGCAAGTCTGCGCTGGAGTTCCTGTGCCTCCTTGTAGGGAATAAGTCCGAGGTGGCATACCCAGCAGTGTGTCATCTAAACACCCTGGAATCGTCCGATAGTAGTCTACCATACATAGCGCAGTTTGTACTGCCACCTTTCGGGCAGCAGTAGTCCGAGGGTGAAAAACCTCCTCCCTTTGGCCAGTATTATCTGAGCACAGATAGCCAGGTTAACCGTGTCTATTATTATAGACTGTGTCATCAGCATCCCGGACAGAGGGCCGGGAAAACAACCGCAGGGTATGATTCGTCCCTGAACGAAGATGACCTGGGCTTTGACTACGATATAGACCAGGGACATGATTCCCCAGCCAAAGGCAGAGAGCCTGGTGAGGACGCCGGTTACCAGCCCCAGGCCAATAAGCGTCTCCAGGTAAGGGGCTATGTAACCCAGAACACGGGTGTGCGCCATGTAGGGCATAAGCCAGGGGAACTGATAACTGTAAAGCATCCACACCGAAAACTTCTCGATGTCGGCGAACTTGGGAATAGCGGCGTACAGGATTAACGCCCCCAGCAACAGCCTCAAGGCCAGGGTCAACTTGCCGCTGTTAAGAAATGCCTTTACTCTTTCCACAGTCTATCCGTAATATTTCCTGGCTACTTTACCACCGGGTAACCGAGCTCCTGCCACCTGAAGTAGCCCTTCCACAGGATTAAGACATTCTCTGGGTCAAAACCGGCATCCAGTTTCAATAACCTATCTACCGAAACGGCAGAGTCAAAATCATCCGGTCAGTCACAGTAGAAGATAATCAGTTTATCCTTGGGTAGTGTCTGGAACCCCTCCGGATTTGCGTTGTTGGGCTCATAGATGATGTTTATTGACTCTGGTAAGTGCCCCGTGTTAAAGAAGAACTGTTGCCGGGTATCCACTATAGCAAGAGGTTCCCCGTTGTCCATCTTCTGCTTGAGTTGCTCACAGGTTATTCTGGGCAGTTCAGGATGGAGGAAACCCTGTGCCGCTAGCTCCTCAGACGAAGGTGGCCCCGGGATTCCCGTTGTGGATGTCGCCGGCCCGCCACTACAAGCGATCAACACTAGTGTTAAGGCCAGTAGCACAAGTGATATCAGTCTTAATAGCGGGGGTTTCACCATTTACCTCCTTTCACTTCCGAAGTATCTGACAACTTAGAGGAAACTTATTAACTAGTATACTATTCGTTATCACCGGCTAGGGACTGTCGGTTTTGGCGTTAAGAGCGATGTATTCTTGGGGCGTTAGCAGTTCGTCCAACTCCTCCGGTTTGCTCAGCTGTATCACCATCATCCAGCCGGTGACATAGGGGTCCATGTGTAAAACATTATCTGAGCTACCAAGGTTCCAGTGTATCATTACATTCGTCTGCAGTACCGTGCCGCTGACCGGGCTGATGATATCCACGTCCAGTTTCCAGGCCTCGACCCATCCGCAATATTCGCCCCCGGTGACCGCCTCGCCTGCATTGGGAAAACTCAGGCTGTTGACGACGTCCATGAGCTGCTGCAGCTTATCCGTAATGCCTACGACTACCCTGTCATCGGCTATGGGCTTGACCCACATATGCTCAACGGAGTACAGGCGGTCAGAGGCGACCAGTGTGGTACAGCCGGGTATCGGCAGGAGTTCAAGCCCTTCCCTGGAAGGAGTATAAGAGAATGCCGTGGTGTCCAGAGAGGTGGTGCTCCCGGACGATGTATTGGTGGCACTGGTGGTATTGATGGTGGTTGTGCCCCCGGCCGAAGCGCCGGTATCAGTGGTGGTAGTGCCCGAGGGATTGGGCTTCGCCGATGAACTGCAGGCCGAGGTGAATGCCAGCGAGGTTACGGCGGCTCCGCCCACCACCAGTCCCACTTCCTTCAGGAACTGGCGCCTGGTTATCGGCGGTGAATTTCGCTCATTTCTTTTATGGCCCTGCCTGACCTTTTCCTTTCCGGGCATACCGCATCTCCGCTCTAAGAATATATGGCTGGAACGCTATTATTCACCCGCCATGCCGATAGTATCGTGGATTTATAACACGCATCATTCAGCAACCTTGGCGTTGAGGTCGGTGTACTCCTGGGGTGTGAGCAGCTCATCCCATTCTTCTGGATGGTTTAGCTGTACCGTTACCAACCAGCCCCTGACATAGGGGTCGTCGCTGATCATGTGTTTAAAATCGGTGTATATAGCGTTGTTTACCTGCAGCACGGTGCCGCTGACCGGTGCTGGGAATTCAACATTCATTTTCGCCGCCTCGATATACCCAAAATATTCACCCCTCACAACAGTATCGCCCATATCTGGAAGAGACACGGCTCTGATAAGATCCAGTAGCTCAACCATTTTTTCAGTAATACCAATGGCCGCTATGTTCTCAGCCACCATCTTGATCCACATGTGTTCAACGACATATTTGCGGTCAGTCGCCACGAAAGTGGTACAACCGGGTATCGCCATCTTGGGTGGCTCGCCCAGGGGAGTTTTGTAGACGAAACCTTCGGCCGGGGGAAGGCTGGTTTCTGTCGTGGTCGTTGTGTTTGTACTGGTATTTGTGTTGTTGCCCGAAGGATTGGTATTCGCCGACGAGCTGCAGGCCGAGGTGAATGGCAGCGAGGCTACGGCGGCTCCGCCCATCACCAGGCCCACTTCCTTCAGGAACTGGCGCCTGGTCAATTGCTGCGACCCTTGTGTTTTACTTTTTCTCCCCGGTCTTTTTCCTGCTGTTCCAGACATGTCGTGACCTCCCTTCTTAATTCAGCAGTTATTATACTATAGGTGTTACCTCAGACAAAAGCCTCTGCGATATAGTATATGCCGATCAAAATGAGCGCCATGATGACACGCATTACCTTCTCTACCTTGCCCGGCCACTACTAGAGTTACCAGGCAAATATATGCACGGGCAATCACTTTTGACCAGATGACCCCAATGCGCCTTATGCAGTGTAAACTAGCATCTGATCTGCCGGTTGTCAATAAAGCTGGGCAGATGCTTAAGATATGTGGCTTTATTTGCCAGACCCAGCGCTTAGCTGTTATGATTAGGCAAATGCTAAACCCGATACTAATAATAATCACCATCAACCTGATTATCTTCATTGCCGCCCAGACATCCCCCGCAATAGTCAACACATTGAGCTTGCCGTCAGACTTCAGCCGTCCCTGGGCCATCGTTACCAGCGTGTTTGTCCACTATGAGTTCTTTCACCTTCTGGCCAACATGGTCACCCTTTACTTTTTTGGCAGCTATCTCAACCGTCTCATTGGCAGCAATAAGTTCTATCTGGTCTATTTCGGCGGTGGCATACTGGGCAGCCTTTTCTTTATTCTGCTGGCGCCGCCTTCCGAAGCTATCGGCGCCTCCGGGGCGGTCTTTGCCCTGGGAGGAGCACTGACGGTGATGATGCCCAGACTCAGGGTTTTTATCTTTCCGATACCGGCACCACTACCACTGTGGGTGGCGGTCATCGGTGGCTTCCTGATTCTCTCTTTTATTCCTGGCATAGCCTGGCAGGCGCACCTCGGGGGCCTGGTTTTCGGCCTGGGCGCCGGCTACCTTTTCAAGCGGGGAAGATACTATTACTACTAGCCTTGGCCAGGCTATTTCGTATCCCTTTTGAGCACCTCTTTGAGAAGTTCAATATCGCGCCTCAGTTGACGCTGCCTCTGGATAAAGACCAAGAAGTAGGCAAAAAGCCCGGCCCAGATTATGGAAAAAGCGGCAAATAGATAACCCAGATTGTCCATTGTGTTCACCCCCTGACCAGCATCTTGAGTCTTTTTATCTCATCCTCGTCCTTCTTCATCAAGACCCGCTCGGTGAAGAAAAGGAAGTATAAGGCGGTAAAGGCGAATATGGAGACCAGCAGTGTCCAGACCATCTCGGGCGCCAGCCCACCCTCAAAGATGATAGCACTCGGGTGTTGCGTCCGCCACAGGGTGATGGCCAGGGCGACAACGGGCACGTCAATGAAGCCGATGATGCCCACCACGGCGGCAAACCGGGCACGCCGCTCATCCTCGGTGACATAGGAGCGGACTATGAAGTAGGCGAGGTAGATAAGCCAGAGGATGAGCGATGAGGTGAGCCGGGAATCCCAAGTCCACCAGACCCCCCAGACCGGTTTGGCCCAGATGGAGCCGGTGATGAGGACGAGGGTGGTAAAGACGATGCCCACCTCGGCCGAGGAGCTGGCGACAATGTCCCAGACCTTAGCCCTCTTCCAGAGATAAAATATGCTGCCCACAAAGACGACAAAGAAGGCAAGAAAGGCAATCCAGGCCAGAGAGACGTGGAAATAGAATATCCTCTGAATAATGCCCATTTCGGCCTCGGTGGGGACAAAAATGAAGACCATGTACAGGGCCAAAAGCATGAGCACGGCGGTTACCACAAGCAGGATTTTATTTCTCATAGTCCCTCCTTATTTTACTCTTCAATGACAAAGGCGAAGACCAGGTACGAGGCCACCAGGAAGATGACGTCAAAGGCGCCTATCACCCCAAGCCAGGAAGTCAGTCTGCCCCAGGGTTCGCCGGCCAGCGCCAGCCCGGAGGCGTTGACGGCGCAGATGATTATAGGAGCCACTATCGGGAAAAAGAGGATGGGCAGCACCATCTCCCGGGCCCTGGTGTTGACGGCCACCGCCGAAAAAAGGGTGCCCACGGCAACAAAACCCAGCGTGGTCAGCAGCGTTACTACTACCAGCTGGAGGGAGACAGCGGCCACATTGAAAAGCAGGGCAAAGACCGGCAGGACTATGGCTTCAACAAAGAGCATGAAGAGCAAGCTGCCCAGCACCTTACCCATATAGATGACCTCCCGGCTGACCGGGCACACCATCAGGCCTTCGAGACAGCCCTCTTCCTTCTCCAGGACAAAGGAGCGGTTCAGGCTGAGCACTCCGGCGAAGGCAAAGGTTGACCAGAGGATACCCGGGGCGACCGAGACTATTGCTTCCTGGCTGTCACCGAAGGCGAAGTTGAAGATGACGATTACCAGTATGGCGAAAACAAGCACCGAGGAGACTATCTCTCTGGTGCGCAGCTCGGAGAGCACGTCCTTCCAGGCGATGACCAGTGCCTTGCTAACAGATTTCACTTCCCGCCCCCGTGCTCTCAACATAGGCCTGCCGCAGTCCGGCCAGGTCCAGTTCTTTGCCTGGCTTCTGATAGACAAGCTTACCCCGGTTTAAGATTGCCAGATGGTCGCAGACTTCAAGCCCTCGCTCCAGGCTGTGGCTGGTGAGGACGATGGTCCGTCGGGCCTCTTGTTTTAGTGCTCCCCAAAGCAGGGAGATGGCTTGCTGGTCCAGGCTGGTTTCGGGCTCGTCCAGGAGCATGACGGTCGGTTCGTGCAGCAGGGCGCGGGCGATGGACAGTCTCTGCTGCATACCGCGAGAGAGGGTGCCCACCCGGTCGTGAAGCCGGTGTTCCATACCCATCATGGTGACCGTCTGACGAATCCGCCGCTTCGGGTCGGGCACATCATACATGCGGCAGTAGAACTCAAGGTTCTCATGGGCAGTGAGGTTGGCGTAAAGGAAGCTGTGGTGGGTGACGACGCCAATCCGGGAACGAATCTCACGGGCGCATTCTCTGAAGTCAAGGCCATCAACCAGAATCTCGCCCGAGGAGGGCTTCATTATGGTGGCCAGAATCTTAATCAGGGTGGTCTTGCCCGCCCCGTTGGGGCCGAAGATGGCCAGGGTCTTAGCCCGCTCCACTGCGAGGTCTATGCTTTCCAGAGCCGGATAATCGCCAAAAGACTTGACAACACCTTTGGCTTCGATTGCCCAATCACCTTGAGCCAGCGGCATAATATTGGTATTCTACTTCTACCGCCTGACTAATTCAAGAAGCTTTACCTGGTGTCATTGCGAGGAGAGTAGCGACGAAGCAATCTCAAATGCGGACGATGGGGTCGCTTCGCTTCGCTTGCAATGACATCAAAGAAAGAGGATAAGGTCATTATATCTGAGAGAACAAGACTGCGGAAAATCGGACTCATCGATGGCTATCTCTTGCGCTCAGGCCAGAAGGCCAGCAGTCCACCGAGCAGGAAGACGCCTCCCCCGATCCATATCCACATCACCAGAGGGTTGACCAGAACACTGAAATCGGCGATGTAACCCTTGCTGGAGTCGGCGCTGTCAACCGGCTCCCAGCCGGCCAGAATGACATACAGGTCTTCGACTGGCGTGGAGCGGATGTCAACTTCGTAGAACGGGATTAGCTCCCCTGTATCCTGGTTTGTAAAGTCAGGGTTGAACTGTACCTGTGGCCTCATAGTGCCGATAGATCTGTCACCCTTATCGACAGAGACATTGGCGTAGATTATCATCTTGCTTGGAGTAGGCTGGGCCTCCAAACCCTCGTAGGTCAGGGTGTAGTCTTTGATGGCCATAGATTTACCCGGGGCGAGTACGGCTTCTGCTTTGGTATCAAAGAGAGACGAGCCGGTGACCCCGATGGCAATGAGCACGATGGCGATGTGAACCAGAAAGCCACCATAGCGGCTTTTGTTCGACCAGACCATATCCCAAAAAGACTTGTGGTGGCCGCCTGCCTGTCTCTGGTGGCGGGTACGCCAGTCCTGGAACCACTGGGAGAGGATAGCCAGGATGACAAAGGTGAACAGGAAGCCGCCAACCAGAGCCAGCCACTGCCTGATACCGAAGAGTAGCAGGGCTGCGACCACAACCAGAGCGGCCGCTGTCAGCCAGAGAAGGTTGCGCCTGAGTCTCTCAGCCGGCGGCGGACGCCAGTTGGTGAGCGCACAGAAGCCGGAGAGAAGGATGATGGCCAGGAAAATGGGGATGCTGGTCAGGTTGAAGAAGGGTTTGCCCAGGCCGAAGACAGTCCCCAGCAGTATAAGGAAGGTAAGTCCGACCAGGAGCAGGTTGTTAGTAAAAAAGGCGCCTTCACGGGAGAAAAAAGAGTTGACCTCGGCCTCATCCTTGAGCTCCTTCCGGCGATAAAAGATGAGAGCCAGTGGGCCAAGCAGGGCGATGCCCAGGAAGGTGGCGAACAGGGGCCCCATAGCTGACCCGGCAAAGGCGTGAACCGAGACAAGGATTCCGGTCCGGGTCAGGAAGGTGCCAAATATGGTAAAGGCAAAGACGAGGACAATCAGCACCATGCTCCAGAGCTTGAACATCCCTTTTCTTCTCTGCATCATAACAGAGTGGACAAGGGCTGTAGCTAAAATCCAGGGCATCAGACCGGCGTTCTCCACTGGGTCCCAGGCCCAGTATCCTCCCCAGCCCAGCTCGACATAGGCCCACCAGGCGCCGATGATGTTGCCTACCCCGAGCAGGAGCCAGGCCAGAAGCGTCCACCTTCTGGTAGCCATCAGCCAGTCGTTATCAAGTTTCTTGATAAAAAGGGCGGCCAGGGCAAAGGCAAAGGGAACGGCGAAAAGAACATAGCCGGCCAGCAGAGCCGGGGGATGAACTATCATTCCTATGTTCTCAAGCTGGGGGTTAAGTCCAAACCCCTCGGTGGGAGCGGGGGTAATGGTATGAAAGGGGTTTTTCATGAAGATAAGCAGGATGAGAAAAAACACCTGGACAACCATGATAACTATGGCGGCGTATGGCACCAGCTCTTTAGCGCGAGCCTGCTTTTTGAGCACCACCACGGCGGCGCAGAGAGAGAGGAGCCAGCTCCAGAACAGGAGTGAGCCGGCATTTCCGGCCCATAGAGCGCTGATAAGGTAGGGAAGAGGCAAATCGGTGCTGGTGTAAGCGTAGACATACTCTATCCGGAAGTAGTGGCTAACCAGGGCGATAAGAAGAACAACTACGGCTAGTGAGACCAGTGCCGAGGCGGCGAACAGGCTCTTGCGGGCGCTATCCAACAACCGCTGGCGGCTGCCCCTGAGGCCGGATATATAGGCAATTATTGAATAGAGGCAGGCCACAAGGGCCAGGACCAGTGCGGCGTATCCCGTTTCAGCCATAAATCATCTCGTAAAGGCTAACCTTTTTCCGGCACATACCTGGAGCTGCATTTTGCCAGGATGGCGCTGGCTTCAAATATGCCGTCAGCGTATTTTCCTTCAACAACAACCTGGCGGCCGGCACCAAAGCTATCGGGGACGACCCCGTGGTAGGCCACTGGCAGGCTGGCTTCCCTGCCGGTATTATCTAGAAGGGTAAAACGCAGGTCAAAGCCATCTCTGTCTATGCCGGAGGCCACCAGGCCGCTGACCCGCACCGTCTGACCACTGGCCGAACTCGCCTGGTCTAAGAGTTCGCCGACCTCGTAGTAATAGGTCATGCCACTCATAAAACCCATGTAGCCCAGGAAGAGCAGGGCAAGACAGATGGCAAGACCGCCGATGATAAACTTTCTTTTCTTAATCATATCAACTTCATCGGGCCTTGTTGGTGTTATGATAGTATAACACCAAAAGGGTGAAAAAGGTAAACGCTATTGCGCCGCCTTATGGCAGGTAAGGCACTGCTCCACCGTGCGTCCGGTGTGGTCATTAGGCCCCTCGGTGGGGAAGGTCAGTTCTCCGGTGCCGTCGGGGCCGTGACATATCAGACACAGGCCTTCATAGCCGACTCCGGTGCCATGGGAGACTATTTCCGGTGGCTGAACAGATTCTGTCTCTGAAGGCTGGTTTGCTCCCGCGGTACAAGCACCAAGCAGCCCTCCGACCACTATCAGTACCAGTCCCGCCAGCAGCCACAATCTGATATTGCCTTTCAATTATGTTCCCCTATATTTTACCATAGCTTATTATAACATTTTGGGGCGCCTTTTGCGCCCCAAAATTAAGCTCAAACCAGGCAGAGACGCTGGTTTTATTGCCCCATCTGATGGCAACCTGTACTGATGCATTGGGTAACGTCGGTGCGTCCGGTGTGGTCCTGGTCAGACCCCGGAATTATCGTCCAGGGGCCAGGCGTCACATTAGTGCCCGGCCAGACGGGAGGTAGCGGGTATTGCTGGATGCCGACGCCCTCTCCGTGGCATATGAGACACAGAGTGAGATAGGCCTCAGGGTGGAAAGCCACCTCAAGCTGTTTGGCTGTCAAATCAAGCACCGGCGGAACACCTGTAGTCGTAGTACCGGTCGGCGGCGGTGTAGTCGTAGTACCGGTCGGTGGTGGTGTAGTTGTCGTGCCGGTTGGTGGTAGTGTAGTTGTCGTGCCGGTCGGCGGCGGTGTTGTATAAGTGGCCAGTAGTGGATGGCAGATTGGCGAAATGCAGGTATCATTAGTTATACCGCTAGGGTGGTAAATATCAACTGGAATCGGGTACTCTCCCCCGGTGTGGCACACCAGGCAGTTGGAGAAACCAAGGTCTATGTTATGCGGGGTTAGAAAAGGTGCGTCGGTTGGCGGCATGTAGTTACTGCAGGCAGTAGCTACCGTCGCCAGTATCAGTAATCCGGCTATTAGCAGGGTGAGCATTGATTTGTTCTTCAACTCGGCCAACCTCCTTTAAGTCACGCTTTTTACTGCTGTTGGCTTTATCAGCCCTTCTTCAGCTCTTCGTACCAGGCAGGATGTTCTTCTTTGACCTGGTCTTCAGACATTTTGCCGGTAATCCAGGACTTCAAAGATGGCCACTCCCCCAGGGCGACCACCAGCAGCATGTGGACTATCAGCATCAGGATAAAGAGCAGCGAGAATATGTCGTGGATGTATGTTGCTGCTGAGTATGCTGAAGCCTGTATCGTCCAGATGTGGGCGGCTACCTTAATGGCCCCGGTCACCAGTATCACCGCACCCAGAACGGCGAAGGCCAAGAAGGCCGACTTCTGGGAGGAGAGGTATTTGCCTTCAGGGTGCCACTTTCTCCGCAAAAGATATTTGCCTATGGTGCCCCCGATAATGTCGCCTACATTGGGCACCAGACTGCGATAGTTCCGGGACAGGGCAAAATCGGCTGCCCAGTAGAAGCCGGCAAAAAGGGTGAGCACCAGACCGATAAAGTGCATGTTTAGCGGAAATTGGACCTGGTTCAGTGTCTTGGCCGATGGAGGAATAAACAAAAACCCCAGCATTATGGCCGAAGCTATCATAATGAAAATGCCGATAGCTGTTCCCCAGTGCTCAATGAAAGCTCCGGCACCGTGCCGGATTGCCTCACCATCTGTCATTCCCGACCTTCCCTTGAGCACGGCTCTGGCGGCTCCGAGTATAATACCCGCTCCTATGGCGGCGGCTATCGCCCAGAGAGCAGTATCAAAAAAGAGGGAATCTGATGTACTGGCGAAGTAGATTCCTACCCCTGATGCTGCCAGGAACAGAAATAGGATTAAGAATACCTTTGTCTTCATTAATTCCTCCCTTTGTGGCCAGACTCTGTTGAGTAAGCCCGGCAAGCCTGGACTTACGGGGCTATAGCAGAAAGTCACTCAGTGAATATTAGCTAACTAATATAGACCAAGGAATATTTTTTGTCAAACAAAACAGCCAAAATTTTTGGGCAGTCGGAAGTTCGTTTTTCTGCTTGCTCATCTGGGCATTTGAATGTAGAATGAGTTGATAAATGAGCAGGTGGTTGGAAGAGAAGAGGCAGGTGCTGGAAGCGGCCCAGAGGATGCTCCGGCTGGGGCTGGTGGTCGGCACATCGGGTAATGTCAGCCTGCGCCTGCCGCCCGAAGATGGCCGGGAGCTTCTGGCTATCACCCCCAGCTCCAGGTATTATGACCTGCTCACCGTTAATGACATCCAGGTGATTGATTTTGCGGCTGAGCTGGTGGAAGGGAGCCTGCCGCCTTCAGTGGAGTCTATGCTCCACGTCGGCATCTATCGAGCTAGGAAGAGGGTCGGTGCCGTAATCCATAGCCACTCCGTCTTCGCCAGCGCTATTTCGGTTGCCGGACTTGGTATTCCGGCTATTACGGACGACCAGGTGGCCTTTATCGGGGGCGAGATAAAGCTGGCCAGGCCGGCCCCTTCCGGTAGTAAAGGGCTGGTGGCAAACACCATAGCCGCTCTGGGAGACAGGAATGCGGTGCTGCTTGCCAGCCACGGAGCGGTGGCTGTTGGCCGGACAATGACCGAAGCCTTTGCCACCTGCCAGCTGGTGGAAAAGACGGCCCAGGTCTATTACCTTGCCCTGTCCCTGGGTAAAGTCAATCCCCTGCCGGCCGAGCTGGCCGAGGCGGCCCGGGCCTACTTTGCCCGTCTCCAGAGTGGTAGCCAGTGAGGTGTCATTCGTACCTGAGTGCCGTCACCGGGTCAAGGCGGGCGGCGCGGTTGGCCGGATACAAGGCGGCCAGCAGGCTGGCGGCGGTGGTCAGACCGATGACGCCAAAGATGAGCCAGACAGGAAACACCGACAGCCGGAAGTTGGGAAAGTCACTGAGGAAGGTCTGGCTGCCGATGAGGTTTAGCAGCTGACCCATAAGCAAGGCCAGGACGCCCCCGATGATGCCTCCCAGCAGGCCCAGCAGACCACCCTCCACGGTGAAAAGGAAACGTATCGTGCCCCGGGTTGCCCCCACTGCCTTCATCACCCCAATCTCCCGGGTGCGTTCATAGATGGCCATAACCAGGGTGTTGATGATGCCGATGGCCGCCACCACCAGGGCAATAACGCCAAATGCGCTCAGCCCGACCTGGATGATACTGAAAACGTTGTTTATCCTGCTCAGAATCTCGTCCGGCGTTACGGCGTTAAAACCGAGGTCTTCGATTTTCTTGGCTACTTCTTCCACCAGGGAGACTTCGCTCGCCCTGACCTGGAGAGTGAAGCCGGGCTGGTCCTCGGTGTAGAGCTGGGGGTTATCGCTGTAGTAGCGGGCCATATCCCTGGCGTCCCCCATGGGAACCAGCACCTCAGCGGCGTTCAGGGTCTTCTCCAGCACGCCGGCGACAGTAAAGGAGTAATCTCTGGTCTCGGGGTCGTAGGCGTTTTGCTTGCCCACGGTGACAGTCACCTGCCTGCCTAGGGCTGAGCCGGCATCCGGCCAGCCGAAGGTGTCCAGATAGTCATAGGCTATGAGGCACTGCCCGGTGGCGTCCTGGGCGAAGTAGTCTCCGGCCACCAGCTGCCTGATTCTGGCTTCATAGTCGGGCACGGTGTTGACGAAAACGGTGTAAATATTGTCGCTACCTTCGGGGCTGATGTCCAGGGCCGATACCGCTATCACGGGGTCGACCTGGGCCACCCCGTCAATAGCCTGGATTCGGGCTACATCCTCCCTGGTAAATGGTCTTATAATCTGGGTCTCGGTGCTCTGTATCTCGTGAGGAGCGCCGCCCCGCTCAAACAGTGCCCGGCCCGAGGAAACGGTGATGGCATCCTTGGGAACCATGAGGCCAAACTGGTTGACAATAAACCCCTGGAGCCCGTAACCCAGTGAGACCATCAGAGCTATCAGGGTAGCCCCGATGACTATGGCCAGGATGGTGAGGAAGGTGCGCAGCTTTCGCCGCCACAGGTTGGCCAGGGCCATACCCAGAAGGTCGGTTAGCCTCAAGCCGGCCTCCTCTGGCCAGTAATAGCCCCATCACGCAGGGAGATTGTCCTGGAGGCGTTCCGGGCGATGTCAAGGTCATGGGTTACGATGAGCAGGGTCAGCCCCCTCTCCCGGTTGAGCTGGCTCAGAAGCTCCATTATCCGGCTCCCCGACCTGCTGTCCAGATTGCCGGTGGGCTCATCGGCCAGAATAAGCCTGGGCTGGACGACTAGGGCGCGGGCGATGCTGACCCGCTGCCTCTCACCCCCGGAGAGCTGATTGGGATGATGTCCTGCCCGCTCCGCCAGCCCCACCGTCGTCAGGGCCTCCCGGGCCAGCTTTGCCCGCTTACCGGATGACACCCCGGAGAAGACGAGTGGCAGGGCTACGTTCTCCAGGGCGGTGTAGATGGGGTGCAGCTCAAAGGTCTGGAATACAAAACCGACGCTGCGGTTGCGGTAGCGGGACAGCTCCCGGTCACTCGCCCGGGACAGCTCCTGGCCATTTACCACGACCCTGCCCGAGGTCGGCGAGTCCAGGCCGCCGATGATGTGCAGCAGGGTGGACTTGCCCGACCCCGAGGGGCCGACGATGGCGACAGACTCCCCCTCGGCCACCGCCAGGTCTATATCGCGGAGGGCGTGTATCGTTTCCACCCCCATGCGGTAGACCTTGGACACCTTCTCCAGCTCAATCATAGAAAACCTGCTTCTGTTATTTTAGCCCGGGACCCGGGGCTTGGCAACGTGACTGTTGTCCTAGATTAACATTGCGATGGTAAAGCCAGAGTAAATTCAAGATTGGCGCACCCATCCCTGTAGCTCTTGATGATTTTCCTTTTTATAGCCATATATCAGTATTGTTGCCAGCAATACGATGTCTATGTAGAAAAAGTAGGTCCAGCCGCTGCGCCAGGAGAAGAAGATGGGGAAAACGGCCAGCACCAAGGCCGTCTCCGGGAAACGCCGGCAGTTGACATAATACCAGATAAGACCGGCGAGGTATATCACTATCTCCGTTATGCCAAAGGGCCAGGGGGACCTGACATCCATGAGCCCGGTGTAGTCGGCCACTATAATGCCGACACCGTTGGGAAAGAGGGGGTCGGTCATCGGTGCCATGACCGAACTGAGCCACAGGCCGGGGTCGGCCAGGATATAGGGCAGGTTGAAAGCCAGGAAAACGGCGCCGGCGATAACTCCGATAGATGCTGCCTTTTTGGGGCCTCCTTCACGCAGGATTAAAATAAGGTAGAAGGGAAACAGGAACCAGGCTATCTGCTTGGTGGCGATGGCGATACCCATAAAAATCGCCGACAACCACAGTTTTTTTCGGTAGAGTAGCCAGGCCATCAAAAGGAAGGGGAATACCAGAAAGCCCGTTTCCCCGGAGATAAGGGAGTTCCACAGGTCGATGCTGGCGATAAGAGCGGCGATAAAGTAAAAGCTCAACCCGGGCCTGGTTTTCCAGATTACATATCCCAGGGCCGGCAGAGTAAAGATGGCGAATATGATTCTCAGGTCACCTATCCCCAGGGCGATGAAAGGCGCCGGCAGTATGAAAGAGGCTGCCGGGTAGTTGAATTTGGATTCCAGTTCGGGTGGTATCTCGTCGGGGTTGGCCTGGGCACTGATGTAGAGCTGCTCAATCTCATCCATATCGGGATAAGGGAAGTCATCGGCGAACCGACCGACGCGCAGTGGCGTCAGCTTGCCGGGTAGCAGGTCAAACTCCATCGCCGCCTTGACGACGTTGGCTTCTTTGTACGGATTTTTACCTTCCAGGAAGTTGTCGGTTGCCTGCTGCTCCAGAGCGATGGCGTCGCTGTAGGCCCCTATCCTTTCCAGGGGAGCAACCAGGTTCTGGAAATCTTCACTGGCCCCGCGAAAGAGGCCAAGGCCCAGTGAGACAACTAAAGCGGTCTCAAAAACGCCAACCGTTATCAGAATGGCCACCGACAGCCTGCCCATCGTGCCCAGCCGTCGGGAGAACCTGGAAAAGAAGGCGTCAGCGGGCGGCATAGCCGCCAGGAACAGAACAACCAACCAGAAAAACCAGACCAGGGTACCGGCTATGCCCAGAACCCTGTTCTGGGCGGCCCAGGCTATGGATGAGAAGGCGCCGGCCAGTATCTTGAAGAACAGGGATATCAGCAGTATGGAGGTGCGCGGTGTCAGGTCGATTTTGGGCAATACTCTGAACTTCATGCTTTATCTTTGAGGTGATTAATTGGGGTTATTGTATCACTTGTTAACGGCAAAGTCCTCACTTATCTCACTCTGATAAGTATGGCAAGCGGCTTGGGCGGCACCAGAAGAGGCTATCAATGAACGGGAGGCTTTTGGTGAAGGGGGTGTATTCAGGGCTTTCTAAGTAGTGCGTTAATCTCTGTGACCACCCGGACTATCGCTGTTTCCTTAAGCCCGATAGAGCGCAGGATACTCTTGTTTTCATGCACTTCCCGGCACAGCACGGTGCCCCGGGCCAAAAGCCGCCTTTTTTGAGCCGTGGTGAGGGTCTTAAGACTGGTGATGGGGTGAAGCCCGGACTTTTGAACCAGTTCTTCCAGGCCTTTGCCCTCGGGGTAGTTCCAGCCGATGGCTTTGATGCCGACGCAGTTGGCGTAGCGGATGGCATCCAGGCTCAACTTCGTATTGGTCACTAGCCAGGCGGCCAGAGGCCTTATGCTTTGCTTGCGTTTTAGCAGTTGTCCTTTGATGTCTTCAAACCTTGCCTGTACATAGAGGGCCACCTTGACATCGCTTTTGTACCCCGGCTGGTTGTGGAATTTGCACTCAACAATCGCCCTGCTCCCATCCTTTTCCGCCAGCACGTCAATCTCGTGCGAGACGCAGCGACCCTCAACAATCCTTCCCCTCTCCACCGAGTACCCCTCCAGCCTCAGCAGTTCGGCCACGATTCTCTCAAAGGGGTAGCCGCTGGGCCCGAGTTCAAGGATGGCCTTTTTGATGGAGTAGCGCCCGGCTGCCGGCGGCTCTTTTTTGACCAGGAAGGAATGGGCGTGGCGATAGATTTCGGAGGTCTTCATGCCGTCCCTCAGCTCGCCCTTGATGTGGTCAACAATCTGGCTGACCATCGCCGGCGATGCCCCGGCCCTTTCCAGTGAACGCCGTAGTTTGTCCTCGGAGAAAGGCTCCAGCTCGCCAGAGGCTTTCTGAATCCATATCTGTTTGCTGCCGTTGGCGGCTCTTTTGTTCATCAGTCAGTACTGATTATATCTTATACCAACCAGTTGGCAACAGTGGCCCGGGAAAGCGCCCCATCACTCTAAAGCTGTATATGCTCTATTTCTCGACCCCGAGGAACCGGGCGTTTATGGCGACGATTATGGTGCTGGCGGCCATGAGGGCGGCTCCCAGCGCCGGGTCAAGGATGATGCCGGCCGCGTAGGCGACACCGGCGGCCAGTGGGATGGCTACCACGTTGTAGCCGGTGGCCCAGGCCAGGTTCTGCACCATCTTTCGGTAGGTGGCCCGGGACAGTTTGATGACGGAGACGACGTCAAGCGGGTTGCTCCGGACGAGAACGACATCGGCGGTGGCCACGGCGACATCGGTGCCGGCGCCGACGGCGATGCCGACGTCGGCCTGGGCCAGGGCCGGGGCGTCATTGACGCCGTCCCCGGTCATAGCCACCCTGAGCCCTCTTGACTGCACCTCCTTCACCTTCTCCGCCTTCTCCTCTGGCAGCACCTGGGCAAAGAACTCGTCCAGGCCGGTTTCGTCGGCCACCCATCGGGCGACCTGCTGGTTGTCGCCGGTTATCATCAGGCACCTGATTCCCATCGCTTTGAGCTCGGAGATGGCCTGTTTTGACTCGGGCCGGATGATGTCGGCCAGGGCGATGACTCCGGCGGGCCTGCCGTCTATGAGCACGAAGACCACCGTCTTCCCCTGTGAAGCCAGCTGCTCCGTCCGGCCGTCGGTGAGCTGGACACTCTTCTCCTTGAGATAGCCCGGGCTGGCGACCATGACCTCCCGGCCGTTTACCTTGCCCAGGGCCCCTTTGCCCGGTATCGCCCTGAAGCCTTCGACCGGCAGCGTCTCTCTGGCCGAGGCCACGATGCCCTTGGCAATCGGGTGCTCGGAGCGGGCCTCAATGGAGGCGGCGTACTTCAGTAACTCGGCCTGGCTGGTTCCACCGTCCAGGGTGACCACGTCGGTGACGCCAAACCTGCCCAGTGTCAGGGTACCCGTCTTGTCGAAAAGGATTGCCTGCACCTTCCGGGCGAGCTCAAAGCCGTCGCGGTTCTTAATCAGCAGCCCGCTTTTGGCCGAGAGGGAGGTTGAGACGGCCACCACCAGAGGTATGGCCAGGCCGAGGGCGTGGGGGCAGGCTATGACCATCACGGTTACCATTCGGGTCAGCCCGAAGACGAAATCCTGACCGGCGGCTCCTATCCAGACGAACAGAGTTATTACCCCGACACTTAAGGCGACTATGGTCAAGACCAGGGCTGCCCGGTCGGCCAGGTTCTGTGTTCTTGATTTGCTTTCCTGGGCTGTCCTGACCAGGGTTGCCACCTGGGAAAGATAGGAGTCCTCGCCCGTTCTCTTGACCTCTATGGTGACCGAGCCTTCTCCATTGACCGAGCCCCCGATGACCATGCCGCCCACCTGTTTAGCCACTGGTGCCGACTCACCGGTGAGCATGGCCTCGTTGACCGATGTCTCTCCTTCAATAACCACGCTGTCGGCCGGTATCTTCTCGCCCGGCTTGACCAGCACCCGATCACCGACCGCCAGCTCTTCAAGGGGCACGTCCTTCACCTCACCATCCGGCATAACCTTGTGGGCCTCCGAGGGCATCAGCCTGGCCAGCTCTTCCAGGGCCGATGAAGCCGCCATTATAGACCTCATCTCAAGCCAGTGCCCCAGCAGCATGACGTCAATCAGCGTGGCCAGTTCCCAGAAAAAGACACTACCCTTGAGGCCGAAGACCACGGCGCTGCTGTAGACATAGGCGGTGGTTATGGCCAGGGCGATGAGGGTCATCATCGCCGGAGCCCTGGCCTTTAGCTCGCTGAAGATACCTTTGAGAAAGGGGTAGCCGCCGTAGAAGTAAACGGCGGATGACAGGACAAAGAGGACATAGCTGTCACCCGGGAAAGTGATAGACCCCTCCAACCCCAGGAAGCTCTGCACCAGCGGTGAAAGGGTTAGGATGGGGATGGTGATTACCAGAGACACCCAGAAGCGCCGGCGGTAATCGGCCACCATCATGGCGTGATGGTCGGCGTGTTCTTTATGCGGAGGCGTTTTACCTGCCGCCATCTCGTGCCCCATAGACCGGTGGTCCATCTGGTGGCCGCTGTGGGACATGCCGCCCATTTGCCTGTGCTGTTCCATAAGCTCCTGGCTGGTCTATGCCAGCTGCCTCATAATGATAAACTGACCGTGCCAGTAATGATACCACACCTGGCCGGTGTAGCCGTTGACGCTGAGCGCATCGGTCTGACAGGCCAATTCTAGAGCCGAAGAATTAAAAAGTCATAAAAAGATTGAAGGAAAGATTACATTTTTGTTACAATTAATAGCCGGGGCCGTGAAATGGATATCCTCTTGACCATAGCCTTTATCGTGTCCGTCATCGGCGGTGCCATCGTCATCCTGGGGGTAATCAGGGCGTTGGCGGAGCTGGTTCTGACCGAGGTCAGGAGGATGTCTCCCGGGGCGAAGGAGCCCTCACTCGGGATTCCTTTGTGGAAAGTGCGCATCGATTTCGCTTCATATCTCCTTCTGGGATTGGACTTCCTCATCGCCTCCGATGTCATCCGCACTATTTCTGAGCATGAATTGGTAGACCTGGCCATACTCGGCGGCACCGTCGCCATCAGGGTGGTCCTGAGCTATTTCCTGACCAGGGAGATAAGCATAAGGACAGACAAGCCCTGATTGGTTCACACCGGTAAATCCATCTTGAATTTTTATTCTTTACTTTTCCTTTACCTAGCGAATAATATAATATATTTATGCGTATCTTAATCGTGGAGGATGAGCAAGAGCTGGCCCGCGCCATAGCCAGGGGTCTGCGCAAGCAGGGCTATGCCACCGACATCGCCTATGACGGCGAAGAAGCCTTATATATTGTAAGTGTAAATGACTATGACCTTATTATCCTTGACCTCAGTCTGCCCAAGGTTGATGGCGTGGAAGTGTGCCGCAGTATCCGGGCGTCAGGCTCACCCGTGGGCATACTTATGCTGACGGCCCGCTCCGGCCTTGATGACCGGGTGCTTGGTCTGGAGCAGGGTGCCGATGACTATCTGGTGAAACCCTTCCACTTCCCCGAGCTGCTGGCCCGGGTGCGTTCCATACTGAGGCGCAAGGGCGAGGTCAGGCACACCATTCTCAGGGCGGGTGACCTGGTGATTGACCCCAATACCCTAAAAGGTTATTACCGGGACTCAGGGGTCATTTTTACCGTCAAAGAGTTCTCCATACTGGAGTATCTGGTGCGGAATGCAGGCCGCATAGTAAGTCAGGAAGAAATCCTGGAACACGTGTGGGCTGAAGATTCGAACTTTTTTACCCAGTCAATCAAGGTTCATATCAACAACATAAGGAAAAAGCTCAGGGCCGTTGGTGCCGAGGACGTTATCTCCACGGTCAAGGGCAGGGGGTATATGCTATGAGGTCATCGGCGTTCTACAAGACCATCGGGTTTAAACTGGCGATGTGGTACACGGCCCTGCTGGTTCTCTTCGGTGTTATGATGATTGTCAGCGTTAATCTGGCGATGTGGCATGCCAGAATAGACATACCCCGCTGGTGCGCCGGCAGCAACCTGCCACCGCTGGAGGTGGCCAAGCTGGCGGCAGATAGATACGCCCACTATCTGCGCCTTTACTCCCTTCTCAGTTTTGGCGGTCTGGTTATTATCGGGGGTGCCGGTGGTTACGTGCTGTCCAAAAGAATGCTGAAGCCCGTTGACCAGGTAACCAGAATAGCCCAGAGCATTTCCACCACCAACCTGAAGGAGAGAATCAACTATCAGGGCCCCGACGACGAGATGAAGCGCCTGGCCGATACCTTTGACGATATGCTGGGCCGCCTTGAGAATGCCTTTGAATCTCAGAAACGGTTTATCCAGGATGCATCACACGAACTAAGAACCCCGATTGCCATCGCCCAGACCAACATAGACGTTCTGGAGATGGAGAAAAGGCCCACCATTAAAGACTACCAAAACCTGGTCGGAGTTTTGAAACTGAGCATAGAGAGATTGAGCCGGCTCAGCGACGAGCTCCTGCTGCTTTCCCGGGAGCATCAGAAACCGACAAAATTGTCAGCAGTGAACATCGCCTCTCTTCTTGATGAGGTGGTAACCGAGTTTGGCGCCGGTGCCAGAGCCAACGAGGTCAATCTTCAGCTGGAACCCATAGCCGGTGAGCCGCTGGCCAGGGGGGATGCCCTGTATCTTAAACAGGCCATCGGCAATGTTATTGATAACGCCATCAGATACAACCGCCCGGGTGGCAGGGTCAGGGTCTCGGCCCACTCAGAGGGTGGCCGGCTAGTTGTCAGGATAAGTGACAGCGGCATCGGCATCTCAAAGGCTGACCAGGAGCACGTCTTTGACCGTTTCTATCGCGTGGACAAGTCGAGGTCGCGCGCTCAGGGCGGCAGTGGGCTTGGTCTGGCCATAACCAAGAAAGTTATCGAGGGCTACGGAGGCCGGGTAACGGTTGAAAGTGCTCCGGGTGAGGGCAGCACCTTCACCATATCGCTGCCCCTGTCCGGTTAAGGTTTTTCTTCTCTTGTTTAAATTTACCGTAGCTTTACCAGCAATATGATATTGTCGTCTCAAACCAGATTGATTTACCAAGAGAAAGGAGGTGACAATAAATGTGGCGAAGCAAGAAGTTTATTGTCGGTGCGGTGCTGGTGGCGGTAGTCCTCGCCGTGAGTATCGGTGGAGCCGTCCTGGCGGCGGATAACGGCAGTAATAACCAGACGGAAACGAAAACGGGTACACCACTGATTGACAGAGTCCTGGAAATCTACCAGGAGCAAACAGGCGTTGCCATTGACCTTGAGGTGCTTAAAGACGCCTTCGCTCAGGCCAGAAGTGAGCAGCTGGCGACAGCGCTTCAGAACCGCCTCGACCAGATGGTGGCGGACGGAGTGATAACCCAGGGAGAGGCCGATGCCTACCTTGAGTGGTGGCAGGCAAGGCCTGACATCTCGCTCGGGCTTGGCCTCCGCGGCCACGGTGGGTTCTTTGGTCTGGGCGGGCCGTGTGGCATGATGCGATAATCTTGAACGGATAGAAGTGCGTTTGGAGTTAATAAAGACAGGGGGATATTATCCCCCTGTCTTTATATTTTGCTTTGCGGTCAGCAGATGGCTAGAATTCTACGATGTAGGTGGTGCCATCCAGCACGATGGTTATTCCCTTGACAAAGGCCTCGGTCTGCAATACCCAGTTGTCAACCTCAATCTCCAGTCTCAGAACCGGGGCTTCTCCGGTGATGACACCATCGGCCAATCCATCGGGCTGAGGGTCGGTAAAGCCAGTTCCGGCTTTCCATTGGGCCAGTGTGCCCCAGGGGGCATCGTCGTTGCCGGCGCCCATCTTGGTGACCCAGAGCATGGTATCATCGTTTACCGCACCGTAGCCGTCACCTGCCGTCAGCTCAAAAGTCTTAAGCCATTGTCCCAGGGTTGGAGTCAGGCCTTCATCAAGCTCCACTCCGGCGGCGTTGTTGTAGGCCATCTCGGCGGTTAACATATCCACATTATCTATAACACCATCCCCGTTCACGTCCATAACTATGTCCACGTGAGGGGGATAGCCGCTGGCGGTCCAAACCTCCCAGGAGATAGAGTCAATATCGTTCAGGGTGGTGCCATCGGGCAGAGATATGACAATCCTGGCCTCGTTTCCAGAGCCAACCGTGCCGGTGGTCTCTAGGTGGATGGCCTCGGTCTCGGGGTCTGCCGGGTCAGTCGATAGTTCGGCCAGGGCACCGGTTTCTGATTGTTCCAGCATCGCCGACAGGGTCTCTTCTTCACCCTTACCCGGCTTGCTTGACTTGGCTATCAGCAGTTTGATTACAGGCTTGAACATGTATTCCCCGTTGCCGGTGACATGGACTGACTCGGCGCCGACGAAGTCCAGGGTAACATCGGTCTCTTGGCCGTTAACAACCTCAAAGCTGCCCACCAGTTTTATCTTGCCGCTGGGGACCCTGGCGGTGTGCTCCTCTCCTCCGGCCGAGATGGTCACACTGATTACATCCAGGCGAATCTGTGTGTAGATACCGGCGTCAACCGTGGCACTGGCCAGAAGTTCTTCCCTGTCCTCGACCAGCTTCAGGTCGAAAGGCCCCATATCTTCGGCAACGGTGACCCAGGGCCCGCCGGCTCTATGAACCTCCAGATTGCCAACCTCGACCACAACACTGTCCATGTTGGGTGGTGGGGGGTCGGTGACGTTGACCACCAGCTTGCCCGTGCCCTCGGGTAGATTGGCCAGGGTGTTGCTTGTCGGCACACAGGAGGGAACGAGTATGGCGATAAATAGCAAAGCAATAAAAAGTGGAAATACCTTCTTCATTTTGCTAGCTCCTTTCCGAGAGTTTTTATCTAGTTTGTTTAACGCAAGTAACGAAAAGTTGTCAGGTTGGGCTGCGACTTGGATGATGCCGGCTGGTGCCGGTTTAGCTCTTGTTGCCTTTGACTTTGGCTGGCTTTACATCAGCACCGCTTTGGTCTGCCTGGGGCTTGAGGATGTACTTGATGCCGCTGTGCTCGTTTCCGGCGGATACCACGGTGACATCAAAAGTGAAGCTGGTCACCGTATCGGCTGTTACCTGGAAGGCTTTTGCTATCTGCAGCTTCTGACTGGGCAGTTTGACTTCCACGGTTGACCCCTTACCTTCCGGTACCTTGCTCTCTTTCAGTACGCCCTGGACACTTTCGATGTAGAGGATGACCTTGCTATACCCGCCTTCATTTATATTACCCCTCCATATCTGCTGGGTGGCGGCTCCCGGCACGGAGGTCAGGTCTACCTCTTTTACCTCGGGCTCGAACTCAAACTGCTTCCCGGAATCACCCAGAATACTGACCTTATCGATAGTCACGATAAGGCTCTCAAAGTCTCCGATGGCATTTACATCGTCGCTTATGAGCAGGACAAAGTTGCCTTCGGGGTCTGCCGTGGGTACGATGGTGGGATAAAACGCCTGATTCAGGCCGAAGTAGAGGGCCAGGGCCGCTAGAATGGCCGTGGTCACGGCCGCCCAGGCCAGAGGTCGGCCGAAGAGCCTGGCCAAAAAAGACGGCTCCTTTTCCTCGGTCTGTAATCGCTTCTGCCGGGCTGTTTCAAAGCGCTGCTGGGCGGCCCACTTGGCACTCTGTGAAGGCACGAATCTGTACGCCTCCCTGGTCTGAAGCACGGCCTGAAGCAGCGGTTTGAGGCGCTCCTGGTAATCGGGATAATCGTTAAGGCACGATTCCAGGCTCTGGCCACGGTTAATGGCGTCTATACACTCATCTAGTATCTTGTCAAAATCGTCAATCATTTCATATCACTTCTTAAATTTTTAATTTTAGGATAGCAGTTGCCGTAGCTTCTCGATGGCTGCTCGCTGCATCTCACGCACGGCTCCGTCAGATTTGCCCAGAATCTGCCCCACCTCGCCGGAAGTCATTCCACCAAAGAAGCGTAGCGATAAGACCTCTCTCTGTTGTCGGCTAAGCTGCTCCATGGCTTTTTTCACTCTCTCAATATTTACACTGGTTTCAACGATGGCCTCCAGGCTTCTGCCGGACTCTACCGTGACACTGTCTATGTCAACCGTTTTTCTTATGCTTTTTTTCCTGAGGTAGTCCACTGTCATGTTGTGGGCTATGGTAAATAACCAGGCCTGCATCGGGATACCCCGGTCTTCATATGACTCGATTGACTTAAGGGCTTTTAGGAACACCTCCCCGGCAATGTCCTCGGCATCGGTTCTGTTGCCGATGCGGACGAAAGCATAGCGTGCGATTTTGTCATAGTATTCTTTGTAAAGACTGCCAAGCTTGGCCTCCAGAGACCTTCTTGCTTCTGTTATCTTTTGGGCGTCTGCTTTCATTATACAGGCCTATAACCAACGGTTGCCTCCTAATAGTATACTGGAAAAGACAGACAATTTGTAAAGAACTAAAGTACTCCTTTTTTCTACAAAAGATAACGTATTAACCCTACTTGTGTCAGTCTGGCGGGTGTTATAATGGTATCCGGTAATGGCGTTAAGACAAGAACAGGAGGGAATATATGGCAGAGAAGACCGATGTTAAGCACGGCATTTTCAGCAAACCTCTTCCCGAGATTCTGGATGAGATTGAGACCGCTGCCGCCGATGCCAGAAAGGCCGCCGATGAAGCCAGGTCGGCCGGGGAAAAGGCCGCTGAGGAAGTTATGAAGAGACTGAGGAAACTGTTTCTGACGATGGCCAAAGACATTACCGAAGAGCTGGCCGAGGGGAAGAAGTAGACCAGCCGCTTCTCAGGCATTACCACTGAGGTGAATGACAGTCCGGCCACCCTGTTGCGCTCTGTCTGTGTTGGTCGTCGGCCTGTTTCTGTGGTAATCTTATCTCAGAGGAGCTTAAATCTCAGGAGGTGGGTCATGCCAAGGGCTTTCTGGAAGGGTGTCATCAGTTTTGGCCTGGTGGTCATACCGGTCAGGATGCAGGTGGGCACCGAGAGCAAGACACCCGGTTTTCACCTTCTCCACAAAAAATGCCTCACCCGGCCCAAACAGGTGCTGCATTGTGAAACCGATGACGAGTATTTTGGCATAAAGGAGACGGTGCGCGGATACGAGGTGGCCAAGGAGCAGTATGTGGTCTTGAGTGATGCTGACCTTGAGAAGGTTCCCATCAGAACCTCACACGCCATTGAGATTCTCGGCTTTGTCGAGGCCAAGGAAATCGACCCGATATATTACTATGGCAGCCACTACATCGAACCTGAGGAGCTTGGCGCCAAGCCCTTTCGGCTTCTCAGGGAGGCGCTGAAGAAAACGGGACGTGTCGGTATTGCCAAGGTGGCCTTTCAGCGGCGCGAGCACCTCGGCTGTCTGAGACCACTAGAGGACATCCTTGTTTTGCACACCCTGCATTATCAGGATGAGATTCTGCCGCGAGAAGAGCTCACTCCTCCGAAGCCCAAAATCAACGAGGTTGAGCTGGGCATGGCCGTTTCTCTGGTCAAAGCGATGGCCAGAGACTTCAATCCAAGAGACTACAGGGATGAGTACCAGGAAGCCCTGAGGAAAGTGGTGGCGGCCAAGGTTTCAGGTCGGAAGTTTGTTGCTCCCCCGACGCCCAGGGTGGAGGTTGGTGACCTTATGGTGGCGCTGCGGGCCAGTATCCAGGCGGCCAAGAAGGAGCCGGCCCTCAGGTAAGACCGGCAGTGCCTTCACGGCGGTTTGTGGTCAGACATTGTATCAGCCAAGGCAGACCTGGACGAGTTATGGAGTAGAGTGAACCGCCGGATTGTGCATTACCGCTTTGCAGGCCGGTATGGCGGTGTTAAAATGACGGCAATGGACAACTGTTCTAACCAATCACGCCGGCTGGCGTTTATTGCATCGGCCCTCGTTCTTATAAGCATCGTCACCACGGCCGCTATTACATCATCCTGTTCTCCGGGTGGCCGTTCCGGAGAACCTGAGTCTATCACCTTCGGGGACATACCTTCCGGTTCGGCGGCTCTGGTTTACATCGCTCAGGAGCGGGGCTTTTTCCGGGCCGAAGGCCTCAGTGTCAGCCTTAAGGACTACCCCACAGGCGTGGCGACAACCGACGCGCTTTTGACGGGGGAGGTGGATATCGCCTGGTCGGCTGAGTTCCCGATGGTCTCAAGGGCTTTTTCTGGTGAGAAAATCAGCGTCATTGCCGTTTCCGGCAGATTCAGTGATGAGTATCTCTTTGGGCTTAAAGACCACGGAATAGACAGCGTCTCGGACATCAAGGGGAAGACCATTGGTGTTCCGGTCAAAACAATCGCCGAGTTCTATCTGTCCCGCTTTCTGTTATTGAGCGGCGTGAATACGGAGGAGGTTTCCCTGGTCAATGTTCTGCCACCGCAGTCGGAGGAGGCTACAACCGATGGCAGCGTTGATGGGGTGGTTACCTGGGAGCCTTACACCAATAGAATAAAGGAGCAACTGGCGGATAGAATAGTTGCCTGGCCGATACAGAGCAGCCAGCCGGGATTTGGTGTTATTATTGGCCGTAATGACTGGCTGAGCGAGAGCCCGCAGGTGGTGGAACAGTTCCTGGAGTCACTGGCCCGGGCGGAGGAATACCTCGTCCGCAACCCCGAGGCCGCCAAAGACATCGTGCAAGAGCGGCTGGGCTACGATGATAAATTCATGGAGATATTCTGGCCTGAAAACCAGTTCTATCTCTCGCTTGACCAGGCGCTCATTACCGCTATGGAAGACGAGGCGCGGTGGATGATAGATAACAACCTCACCGATGAAAAACAGGTCCCGGATTTTCTGGATTACATCTATATGGATGCTCTAGAGGCGATAAAGCCCGAAGCGGTAAACATCATTTATTAAAGAGAGAACCGTGAGAATAAGAACGCAGTTTATTATGACCATGCTCCTGTTCGGTGCCGTGGTGGCGGCTATCGCTACCTCGGTAATAGTTACGAACCGGAGAGTGGAAACGCCGCGTCAACAGAGGAATATGGCCACCGATATCGCCTTAGGGGCCAGCGAGCTCAGTTACCTGGCCAATGATTATCTGATTTACCAGGAAAGCCAGCAGCTTGAGAGGTGGCAGTCCAGGTTCGCTACGTTCTCCGGTGAAGTGGCAGGACTGCAAGCGGACAGTCCAGAGCAGCTGGCCCTCATCCGCAATATGCAGCAGAATACCCAGAGATTAAAAGACGTATTTGACAGCGTGGCGTCTGCTGTTGACCCGGGCGGAACTATTGACCTGGCGTTGCTCCAGGTCTCGTGGAGCCGCATGGCGGTCCAGAGCCAGGCGCTGGCCTCCGACGCCTCCCACTTATCACAGATGCTGGATGACCAGGTAAACCAGCTACGGAGAACAAACACCATCGTTGTCATGGCGCTCATAGGCGTTTTCGGATTGTATTTTGTGGTCAACTACCTGGTGGTACAGAAGCGAGCGCTGGAAGGTATAGCCAAGCTCCAGGCCGGGACTGCCGTCATCGGCTCAGGCGACCTGGATTACAGGATTGATGAAAAGAGGAAGGATGAAATCGGCGAGTTGTCCCACGCTTTCAACATCATGACCCAAGACCTGAAGACCGTTACCACTTCCAAGACAGACCTTGAGACAGAAATCGCCCGGCGTAGCGAAATGGAAGAAGTGCTTGAACTTGAGCGGCACAAGCTGGTCGGTATTCTAAACTCAATGGAAGACGGCGTGTGCATCATGAACGCTGACTTCAATATCACGTACATCAATCCATCAATGAAATCTAACTATGGTGATGTCAATGGACAGAAATGCTACCGATACTTCAACGGCGGTGACAGCGTGTGTTCCTGGTGTAATAATGAAGAAGTCCTGGCAGGCAAGATACTGAAGAGGGAAGCACAGTCGAACAGGACGGGGAGGACCTATGAGGTTACCGATGCGCCGCTGAGAAACGCCGACGGCAGTGTTTCCAAGCTGGCTGTCTTCCACGACATCACCGAGCGCAAAAAGGTGGAGCAGCTGAAGGACGAGTTCATCGGCATGGTGTCACACGAGCTCAAGACGCCCATCACCGTTATTATGGGTGCCATCTACACCGCTATGACTGAAGGCATACCCGCGGAAGAAGCGCGACAGTTGCTGGAAGACGCCGCCTTCTCCACCGAGTCACTCGCCGGCATAGTGGACAATCTGCTGGAACTGTCGCGAGCTCAGACCAACCGTTTAATGATAGGCAAAGAGCCGCTGGATATGGCGCAAATGGCAGGCAGAGTGGCGGAGAAATACAGAAGCGGGTTGGCGATACACCAGGTGGTAATTGATATTCCGGCGGGGCTGCCCAGGGTGCCGGCTGACCGGATGCGGGTAGAAAGGGTCCTCCGCAATCTAATAGAAAATGCCGTCAAGTACTCTCCCCACGGGGGCACCATCACTGTCTTCGCCTACCAGCAGGATGATTGCCTGGTTGTCGGGGTTAGAGACCAGGGCGTGGGCATCTCCGCAGAGAACCAGGCCAGGCTGTTCAGGCCATTTGAGCGGCTGGAAACAGCCGACGGCGTGTCCGGGGTTGGGCTCGGGCTGATTACGTGCCGCCGCCTGGTGGAGGCCCATGGCGGTCGCATCTGGGTGGAATCGGAGCCGGGTAAAGGTGCCACCTTCCTTTTCACTCTGCCGCTGTCCTAGGTTCTAAGCCTTACACTTGACCGATAACAAATACAGATATATTCCAGAACAGGATACCGGCGTACAAAACTACAAAAACGACGATTATAAACATCGCCGGTTTGGGCCAGTGCTTGTATATATCCCACAGAATCAAGGCACACAGAAGGGCCCCGGCAGCTTTGGTGGCTATGAAATCCGGCCCAGTAACCCAGTTCATAAGAAAGGGGTTGCCTTCGCTACCTAAGCCGGTCCTGATAAGAAATTGACTTATCAGACCATCAGCAATAACCAGAGCAACCAGGGTTATGAGCAGAGAGACAAACTGGCGACTATGAACTGTTTTATCAGCCGTCATTATCGGGATTCCTGCGACTATTCAAGATAATAGTATCATATGTACAAGCCACAAATCTCGCAGGGGGTTGAAACGGCCGCTTGCACCCGGTTTAATGCACTTCATAAAATTATTACATTGTGGTATTATATTTCTATAAGTAAGTAGTGATTGAGCCAGTATTTAGTACAGGCTAAAGGTTTTCTTAATAATTTTGTGATACAGAAGAAAGGAACTAGCGAAAGTTCTCCTGTCTATACAGGCCGCCGGATCTCGGACGGGGTTGGCCGGAATTCTAAAGACCGGGGCTTACCCTGGAAAAGTGCTTGTACTTCCAGAAAAGCCCGGACTAATGTGGCAGGATTGTATTTGGGACTAAAAGGCTGGATTTAGAATTATATGATTACGAAGAATATTAACCAGGAATCCGAAAATAGTCTGACTTCAATTGAGAAGTATAAAGACCTTGAGCTCAATGAGCTTAGAGCCAGAACCGCCCGTACTGAAGCAGCCCTTAGAGCTACCCAGGATGAACTAGATATAATATTCAACAATACCGACCGCGCTATACGTGTCATTAACAAGAATTTCACCATTCGGTGTGTCAACCAGGCCTTTGGCGACCTCTTCGGTATTGACCCGGAGCAGGCCAGGGGGAGAAAGTGCTGGGAGGTCTATCCAGGACCTTTTTGCCATACGCCAAACTGCTGTTTGAAGAACCACGCCAATGGCAAGGAACTGGTTAAGCTTGAAATGAGCAAGCCGAGGGGAGGCAGAACCAGGATTACATGTGTTCATACGTCGGCCCCCTTACGGACCCCGGATGGTGAGTTAGTCGGTGTCATTGAGACATTCCGGGATATAACCGAGCGTGAAGAAGCTAACGCCAAATACAGGGCAATCCTGGAGACAACCGCCGACGGTTTCTGGATCAGCGATTCAGAGGGGTGCCTGCTTGAATTTAACGATTCGTTGTGCAAGATCTTAGGTTATACGCCGGAAGAGCTGTCTAAAATGTCGGTGTTTGATGTTCTGTCTATGGAAAAGACCGAAAATGTCGGGCAGTACCTCAGTCAAGTCAGAGAACAAGGCTATATTTATTTTGAGACCCAGTGTAAGTGCAGAGATGGCAGAATAATTGATATTGAAATCAGTGCAAATTATTTACAATTGGGCAAAGGTCAAATATTTGCCCTGATTCGTGACATCACCCATCGCAAGCGGGCGGATAGCGAATTAGAGGAGTACCGTTCTAGGCTTGAGGAACAGGTTAAAAAACGTACTAAAGAACTGGATGAACAGATTAAGCGCCGAACCGAGTACACCAGGGCATTGGTTCATGAGCTGAGAACGCCGCTTACCGCCATTATTTCTTCCAGCGAGATGCTGGGCACTAGTGACCTGGAAGATGAGGTGCGCCAGAGACTGGCCAGAAATATATTTAGAGGTGCATGCAACCTCAACAAAAGGATTGACGAACTCCTAGACCTGGCAAGAAGCGAGATTGGCGTACTCAAGATCAGGTACAAATCACTGAATCCACTAAAACTCATCCATGAAGTGGCGGAGGATATGTCTTTAGCGGCATCAAGGAAGGGCCAGACCCTTATCCTAGAGGCACCCAAACACTTGCCATCTATCTGGGCCGATAAAGAGCGGCTGCAGCAGATTCTTCTCAATCTCATAAGCAATGCCATAAAATTCAATCGCAAGAGAGGCAGGGTAATCCTGAGGGCTAGTGAGAAGGACACGTCTATAATATTTGAAGTCCAGGACGAAGGCAAAGGAATCTCCAGTGAAGACCTGAAGAGACTGTTCGTGCCATATTACCGTCTGGAGAGTGACCGGGAACGCCTTAGCGGGCTGGGTTTGGGGCTGACTCTGTGCAAGGAACTGGTCGAACTCCATGAGGGTAAGATATGGATAAAGAGTAAAGAGGGCAAGGGGAGCACATTTAGCTTCTCAATACCCCTAGGAGACCGCAGCAAAACCAGGAAATCCAGGTAGTACATGGCAGATATTAATAAGGTACTCATTATTGAGGATAGTGAGGATGTCGTCGAAGCCATTTCCGTGGCTCTTCAGATACGATGGCCTCAGTTAGAAATCATCTCTACGGGCGAGGGAAAAGAAGGAATAGAGATAGTGGCCAAGGAGTCGCCCGATATGGTCATTCTTGACCTGGGGCTGCTTGATATCAGTGGCTTTGAGGTGTTAAAGAGAATCAGGCTCTTCTCCAATGTACCTATTCTTATATTGACGGTCAGGGGAGACGAAGCGGATGTGATAAAAGGGTTAGAGCAAGGGGCTGATGAATACATTGTCAAACCTTTCCGGCAGTTGGAGCTGCTGGCGCGGATAAAAGCCGTTACCAGGAGATTATACGCTACAGAAGGAGAAAGCCCTATTGTTTACGGGAAGTTTTATTTTGACCCTTCCAACCGCATAGTCAAATACAACGGGAAGCAGGTGGTTCTTACCCACACCGAAAGCATTATCCTGCTGAGACTGATGCAAAACGTGAATATGGTAGTAACTCACTCCCAGCTGGCTGAAGACATATGGGGCAGTAGCTATCCCGAAGCCGCAGCCAGCATAAAGGTCTACATACGACGCTTGCGTAAAAAGATTGAGCCAGACCTGAGCCATCCGAGGCTTATCCTCACAAAACCCGGCCTGGGTTACCTCTTCGCCAGGCAAGTTTAGCCAAACACCAATCTACCTGGTTTCCCCAAACATTCCAGTGTCACTCACTTATGACAGCACCACTTTTCCTCATTAGTAACCTGGTTGTAACCTGGTTGTAACCTGGTTGTAACCCCAGCGGCTTTTTTTTAACCATCTTGAAACCACGCTGTGGTATATTATACGGCTTGTGGCCAAGCCAACCTGAATTGATGCGGAGTGCAATAGCTTGAATAGCCTAGCTACATATGGACGGTGGTCATATCGCCAAGTTTTCCCCGTTTATTGTCTGAAGTCGGCGTCTGATGTGCGGTCATCTCTAGAAAGTTAATTCTATAGAAAGAAGGAGAACGAAGATGAGGCAGAAAAACCCAGCCAGAACTAGCGGCACACCTGGAATTACCACTACAGATTGGGTATCCTCCATAGTCCAAAAGACTACTACCAGGAGACACTTCCTGAAAGGAGTGGGGGTAGGAGGATTAGCTGTACTTGCGGCCAATTTTATAGGGTGTAGCCCAAAAGATGTTGTGGCGGTTCGGGAAATCAACACCGATGACGCGCTGGGCATGGTAATCGGGTTGCCCGACCGCTGTGTTGGTTGCAGGCGCTGTGAGCTGGCCTGTACCGAGTTCAACGATGGCTTTTCCCAGCCAGCGATAGCAAGGATAAATGTGCGCAGGAATTACAGTTTTGGGCCAAGGGGTGCCCAGCTGGGCTTCTGGCGGGGAGAAGGGCTATACGGAAACTTCCGTATTATTCAGGAAGCGTGCAGGCAGTGCCCGCATCCGACCCCATGTATGATGGCCTGCCCCTATGACGCTATAGAGACGGTACCACCGGCAAATGCGCGGGTAGTAAATCCGGATAAGTGTGAAGGCTGCCGTATCTGTCAGCGGGCGTGCCCCTGGGGCATGATAACCTTTGATGAGGTTTCTAAAAAGGCGCGGAAGTGCTTCCTTTGCAACAATGACCCCGAGTGTGTAAAGGCTTGCCCTGCAGGTGCCCTGAGATACGTGTCTTGGGAAGATATGACAAGGGATATTCCGGCGCGGTATGTCGTACCGGCGGCTATCAAGACGCCAGAGGATATAACATGTCAAACCGAGGATTGTCACCCAGATTTTGAGGGCAGTGACAGTTCACTAACTTCAACAAAATAAGTAAGGAGACAAAGGAGAAAAAAATGACGGACTACGGTGGATGGACTGGTAAAGTTCTCCGGGTTGACCTTTCAACCGGGGAGATAAGCTCGGAAGACACGATAGCCAAGTATAAGGACTATCTAGGTGGCACCGGCCTGGCCTACAAAGTCCTGTGGGACGAGGTCCCACCGGGCACTAAGGCCTGGGATCCTGAGAACCGGATAATCTTTGGCGTGGGACCGCTGACCGGTACCGGCGCGCCGACGTCAGGCCGGGTATCGGTAACATCTCTATGGCCGATGGCACCCATGGAACTGCCAGGCACCGGCCATATGGGAGGGTACTGGGGCGATGAACTAAAGTATGCCGGCTGGGACAGCCTAATCATACAGGGAAAAGCCGATAAGCCGGTATGGATTAGCATAATCGATGACACGGTGGAGATAAGAGACGCCAAATGGTTGTGGGGTCAGGGTATTAACCAGGCTACGGCCGATATCTGCACCCAGATTGGCTCCGATGCCCATGTGGCCGCCATCGGGCAGGCCGGTGAGAATCTTGTCCGGCAATCGTGTATAATGTGCGACCGCTCTCATTCAGGCGGCGGCCTGGGCAGCGTCATGGGGTCCAAGAACCTCAAGGCTATTGGCGTCAAAGGCACCGGCAGGCTAAAGTTGGTAGCCGATAAGTATGACTGGAAGGACTTGGTCACCGAGTGGTTGACCCTGATGGGTGCCAACTCCGGGGGCGTGGTTCCCGCCACTCCGCAGCCCTGGGCCGAGTATTACGGTGGGACCCGCTGGACGGCCCGAGAAGGGCTTACCTGGGGTGCTGCCGACCCGCCGGTGGACCTGGGGGATTGCCCGCCGGATGACCTTAACAAGATAGGCCTTCGTACCCATAAGGGTGTTCTTGACTTCCGAACTGTTGACCCGAATACCGGTAAGCAGATCGGCGAGCTGATTACGGTGCGCATGGGTGGCTGCCACGCCTGTCCTGTCCGCTGCCACATAGACGTTGATTTCCCTCAGATTGAAAGCAAATACAATCTGAGTCGTTACGCATCCAATACCTGTTCCGGATGGCAGGGCGGACAGATGTTCAAACATCAGTCCAAAGACCCGTGGCTAGCCTCTGAGGCAAAGGTGTTGGGAGCCATACTTGCCGATGACTATGGCGTCTGGAACAACTACGGGCAGGCAGGTGCGGACTTCTACTATGCCAAAGAGAACGGCATAATCGAATCGGTGTTGAGCAAGGAAGAGTACGACAGCATCCCCTGGGACTTGTATGAGGCCGGAGACCCCAGATTCCAGTTTGAGTACTTCCACCGCATCGCCTACAAGGAGGGCGAGATGGGTGAGGCGCTTGGCGAAGGAAGCTACCTGCTTCAGAAAAGATGGAACTTTCCTGAGGATTACTATGTGGGTGTAAAGAAGCACTGGAAGTTTGGCCATCCGTATCACCATAGCGTGGAAGCCACCGGCCAGTCAGGGGCGCTTATTAACCTTATCTATAACCGCGACCCCATGAACCACACCCACAACAGCTTTGTCGGTTGCGGCCTGCCCGCTGACCTCCAGAGGGAAATCCTTGACGAAGTAACCGGAATGCCCAACAGCATCGACCCGAAGCACGATTACAAACCGATTACCCCGGGTAAGGTGCGCTTCGCCATCCTGGCTTTAATCCAATGCGAGCTACATAACTCCCTGACAATGTGTGACTATAACGGTACGGCGGGGGAGTGGGTATCACCGCTTAGAAGTCAGAATTACCGTGGTGACCCGGAACTAGAGGCTAAAATATACTCCGCCGTCACCGGGGACACGGTAGACCGGGAAGGATATGAAAAAATCGGCTACAGAATCCTCAATCTGTTCCGCGCCTTAACGGCCAGATATATGAACGAGAAAGACCAGCGTAATAAACACGACCTGATGCCCGAGTGGTTATTTGATTACCCGGGTGATAAAGATAAAGAGCCTTTTACAAAAGGCACCGACAAGATGGACCGTGCTGATATGGAGCTGGCCAAGGATATGTTGTATGAGCAGCTTGGCTGGGACAAGACCACCGGCATGCCAAAAAGGGAAACGCTTCAGGGGTTGGACCTGGGATATGTAGCTGATGAGTTAGGCGGGCTCGGGCTGCTCCCGTAGCATTAATCACTATAATACAGAGTGGACTGCGATGGAAGCTGATAACAGATCGGAAGAAAGCGAAGAGGTTGTATCTGAGGAAATTCAAGCCGGGATAGCAGAGAAAGTAAGGGAGGAGTCCAAAAATTCGGCCAAGCTTGTCAGCATTGACTCCCTTACAGCCCTCGGTCCTGAGCTCAGCCTTGATGACATCCGGACCAACCTTCTGGTGATGGCAGATAGTGATGATTACACGGATATCAAATCGGTGGTTGCCCCCAGCGGTGTGGCCTACCTCTATTCGGATACATACATCACCAAGGAATACGCCGATATTCAATCCCGGGTCGAAGCGGATGACAGGTGCTCCACTATCGCCATGACGGTAAGAGACGAGTCAAGAATCTACCCGCGGCTTACCAGTATAGAATTTTTTGGAGAGCCGATATTCAATATAGAGCCTGATGAAGTTGAGGTGTGTGTCACCCGCACGATGGAACGGGAAGAATTTAAGGACGTAAGACTGATTGTAGCTTCAACCGGGGCTCGCTATCTCTACTCCGATCTGTACATTAATGAGGACTATGCCAGAACGCTTGTCGAGTGGGAAGAGGTGGGGCAATTTGATAATCCATAGGAGCCAAATCAGTTCTGGGCAGTAGATATTAAGAGACCGGGTCATGTTCAATGAACCCGGGGTCAGAGGTTAACGGTTAAGGCGGTACAATCGGAAAGGCTCCTATGCCAGGATGAGCCCTGAAACTTATGCGGGGAGGACGGTAAGATATGCCAAAGATTAATAAGTCAAGTGTTTCTAAGCTTAAGAGCATGAAAAAGGAGGCGGCAACACAGCTCAGCCGGAGGGATTTCCTGAAGCTTTCTGTCCCGGTTACGGGCCTATTGGTTCTGGGAGCCAGGCCATCCCTGGTAGCGGCTTCAAGTCAGGCTTCACCCGCTCCTTCCCCTGATTCGGTAGCGATGCTCTATGACTCTTCAAAGTGTCTGGGCTGTCGTCGCTGTGAGGATGCCTGTCGGCGGTGGAATAAGCTTGCCCCAGAATACAGGCCGATTGACCTATCGGCAAGGTCGTTAACTATGCTCAAATACAGACAGGTCGTAGAGAAAGGCAAAGCCAAGTGGCTGCCCAGCAAGTGGCAGTGCATGCACTGTGTCCAGCCATCCTGTGCCAATGTGTGCCCGACCCAGGCCTTGCATAAGACCGAAGACGGGCCCGTGCTTTATGATGAGAGCAGGTGCATCGGGTGCCAGTACTGCGTATCTGCCTGTCCTTTCTCTGTCCCGCGGTTTGACTGGGAGAAAAACAGGATGATCAAGAAGTGCACATTCTGTACAGACAGGGTTGCGGATGGCTTACAGCCGGCTTGCTCAGGGGTCTGCCCGGCCAAGGCATTGACCTTCGGTAAGCGTCAAGAAATCATGGACAGGGCAAATGAAGCACAGGCCAAAGGAGCGTACGTATTCGGCAAGAAGGAGGCGGGAGGAACTTCCTGGATATACATCTCGGATGTTCCGTTTGAAGAAAGGGGTGTTCCCCTGGTGGCAGCCGAGAGCTATCCCTTGCACAGCCAGGCGACGCTGGTCCCTCAGATAGGTGCCATAGCGGTCGGTGCAGCCGCTCTGGGGGTCTATTCGCTATATCTCAGGAGAAAGAAGATTGAGGGGCGACAAGATGAGTAGACTTATAAAGCAGTTCAGACAGACAAAATATTTGCTGACGGCATGGATAGTCTTCCTCGTCGTGCTGATAGGTGTCGGTATGTACGGTGCCGTCAGGTTTACGGGGCGCAGCGAACCGGAGGCCATTCCCTGGGGGTTGCTCGTGCCGAGCTACATCTTCTTTGCCCTCGCCGCCACCGGGACAAGTCTTATCAATTCAATCTCGACCGTGTTTCAGGTTGAACGTTTTAAGCCGATTATAAAGCGGGACATCTGGCTTTCTCTCATACTGATAGTGCCGGCCGGAATTTTCATTTTATTGGACCTGGGGAGAACCTCCCACGCGTACAATCTCTATCTTTTCTTCCATGATACTTCAAGGTTGGCGTGGATGGGGATGCTGTATTTGATATTCGTTTTCTTTCTGGTCATACAGTTGATAGGTGCCATAAGAGAAGAGCGTATGCCGAGATGGAGTCTGCTGGCCGTAGGAATAATCGTTCTGGTGGCTACGCTCGCTGTTGAAGCCAATCTGGGTGCTCTGTTTGGAGCGGTGGAAGCCAAACCGTTCTGGAACAGCCCCGTCCTGCCGCTGCACTTTATAGTTTCAGCTCTTATGGTTGGGGTGTGTTTACAGATTATTTTTACAAGCGTCTCGTACGCGGCGAGAAAGGCAAAGATGTCGGCTGCGGTACGAGGTCTTTTCTCCAGGGACTACCGCCCGCTACTTGCCGGGTTGATAGTGATAAACTTCCTCGTACTTGCCGCCAAGTTCATCCCCGAATCGATGTCCGCAGACGCAGCCCCGTATGTAAAACTTCTGATAGCCGGCCCTTATAGCGCCAGCTTCTGGGGGGTGGAGATAGTAATCGGCGGCGTGATACCGCTTGTAATATTGCTCAGTAGTAAGACCCGTCAGTCCGCGGGCTGGCTTCTGACGGCATCGGCCCTGGTAACGATAGGGGTGTTCTTCTCTAAATATGACCTTATAGTCGCCGGACAGAGTATCGGCCCCACTTTTATAGACAATTTCATTCCCTATGTCCCGTCTGTTTACGAAATTCTTACAGTGATAGGCGGCGTGGCGGCTTGTTTGCTTCTCTACACCTTTGGTGAGTTATTGCTCCCCTTGGAACCAGAGGAGGAACCATCATGGTTCATTTTTGCCCCCAAAGAATCATCAATGGAGCCCGATGTTACGGCATAATAAATAAGACGCGAGAATGCTCAGATTTCTTGTGCTATGGGCTGTAGCGGTAACATTTATCCGGTGGTTCGGTTACGCACCAGTTGGGGTTGCTTGGTTAAAAGACTCAGGCCATTATGCTGCCAGGTAATAATCAGTGCTAGACAGCGGGGCCGCATTATTTAGTGTTTAGCCTTGTATTTCCCGTCTTGTGACGCCCGGTGCTGAACATTTCATCAGCAAAGTGTTAACAAGTATTGCATTTCCTTCGAATGTCTGTGAATTGACTGCCGTGTCCACGTGAGTTGAAATGACAGGCCTAGAGTTAAAGCTTGACGACTGGAAGAGCCTGTATCTAGGGTAGTAGGTGGTTCAACGCCTGGGGCTCTTCATAGCTGATGGTTACATAAAGAATAGGCTGGGGTTTTTACCCAGCCTATTCTTTTAAATCTCCTAACCGGGTCACAATGATGTCACTAACTCTGTGATTATTCCAGATATATGCGCATTTGAAGAATTCTGAATTTTGTCACCGGATCCAGTTGCCATAGTATGTCTTGATAGCCATCCATAAGCAGTTGACCGGTCTTTAGCGAGAATTTCGAGGACTTACCCAGGGTGAATTCGCCGAAGAGAACCCACGTATATCCATCCCAGTATTTAGATGTCCAGTGTATTGAGCTGTCTATTGGTCCTACTAGGCGCACCCATATCTGAACTTGCCACTCCCCGTCAACATAGGGGAAAATGATACCCGGATCAGTTCTGCTTGTGCCTACAACTCCATCGGTGCCGTCATGGTCCAGTATTGCATAGGAACCTCCGCCCTGAACGTAGAACTGAGTGCTGCCAGTTCTTGACACAAAGATTCTGGAGCCGTTTCCGCCATCAAAATTGGCATTTTTGGCATTGGGGACACCGATGAGGTTCAGGTTGTAGTGTGGCCCGCTCGGTGTACCGTTACCGGTCTGGTCCTTTTGAGCCAGAGCAACGGTCGGTACCAGGGAGAGAAGCATAATCGCTGCTATCATAGCTACAAAAAGTCTCTTCACTTCTAGTATTCCTCCTATTCTTAGGTTTGGTAAGTTGGTAATGCCTTATAGCCTTCATAACCCAGCCTCGATAAACATCACCCCCTAGTTCCTAGTGTTTCATTTAGAATGGTCTGTCAGTATATTTAGAGAGAAATCATCACCCCGATAAAGTTCTTTTGGCTAGTACAACAGTACGCTTCGGCATTGGAGAAATCAAGATAACATTTGTTAACTTTAATTAACCAAAGCCCTCGACTTTTGATTCGTTAATTCTGGAGGATGTGTAGGTATTGAGCCTGTCGGCTCTACTCCGGAGTAACAGGGAAATGATGTGGCCGGGGTTGGGAGCAAAAACTTTTAACCGGGTAACGTGGATGGGTGCATCTGAAAGGGTGAAGGTAATGATTGGAATGACGGGGGTCTGTAATCAGTTGTTTTCACATAGCGCTCTGGGGTATCGGTGGTGCCTGAGGCTATTGCCGCAGGGATTTGAGCGTGGTATTGTTATAGGCGGTTAGGTAAGGACGTTCTGGTTAATTTTTCGACATCGTCCCGCTTAAATCTACGGTCGCCTCTCAGGCCCACCCGATATGCCGACAGGATTCCCTGATTGCTCCAGCGCCTTACGGTATTTATGTGGATGTTAAGCAATAAAGCTACATCGGATGAAGTAAGCATGGTCTGAGGCGTCCTCTTGACCTCTCTATTATTGTTCAATCCGTTGGATATCTGGTATGCACGCTGTTTTGATATGCCCAGCTTGTTACCAATGGCAGAAAAGCTAAGTCCGCCTTCTTTCATAACGCGTATCTTTCCCGACCTTGAATTGCCAATAGCTATCAATTCGTTCGCCCGCTGGACAAGTATCAAGCCGTGGTTGGTAACAACCTCAATTACCTCATCTATTCCTAGGCTATCAAGTGGATAAGAATAGAGGGCAACGATTCTATGTTTTTTGATAATCGTATCTACCGAGAATTCGTAGTGGAAATAGCTTCTACGGTCCTCTCGGGCCAACCAGGATGCGATACCGACCGCGCGTAGCCCGGAATATCCTTTATCCAGTGACACCCTCTCGGCTTCAAGCCAGCGCTGCAGAACGGCACCGGCATCAAACTTTGCCTGCTTGGTGTACCATGCATCGTGGTCGACTATGGTTAATTGACCACTGTTGATATAATCGGTGACGCTCATGCCGCTTTTGCTTAACTCTGTTAGAGCTTGGCTGCTGGGCAGAGGATTTGACGTTACCCAGATGCATTTTTCATTGTTGGCCAGGGCGGCCTGGATAAAGGGTACAACTAGAGCGCTCAGGTCTTCCCTGCCTTTGAAGAAGTGGCAGAAATGCGCACCCCAGCTGACCCTGGGTATTTTAGCTATGCCGGTAGGGATATTACGCCTAAATTCTGTCATGCTGGTTGGTCTAGATATTTGCACCCAGTATAGTAGTTAAAAACACCCCTGGTCAAGTGGGAAAGGAAAAAACGGAGCAGATAACGGCATTTGTGATAGCCTGCAAAGCCGAAGGTTTTGATGATGGCCTGTAGAAGAATTCACACGGGCATATCTACTTGAAGAAATGGTCGGGAATGCCTGAACCCGTTATGCCGTGGCCAAGGAACAGCCCGGTGCCGCCCGATGCTTTGTTTAACGGGTTACTTCCGATGCAGGAGACGTATCCTAGCTAAACAGAGAATGTGGGAGCAAAGTGATAATCAATGCCAGAACAATAATTAATACCAGAATAACGGCGATTATCCTTGTCATTATTGTTGACCCTCTCCTGTACTAGTCTAGCCCATGTCAATTCTAGCACAGCGCCGGTCGGACCAACAGTTCGCATTGTCTCAAAACCGGCCTAGGAACCTGTACAAAAAGTTTATGAATTTGTAATTTTTTTAAACCATTTTTTATTACTTTGTTATGAGGAACTGGATAAAATTGGAGTAGTTAAAAAGTAATGGGAAGAAAGTACAGATTGGGAGGAAAAGTTAGGTTCTGAATATTGACTTCATCTACGATGTATGTGATTATTTCTTTAGGGTATATGGAGGTACAAAGCGTAATTTATCATTAACCTGACATCTTGATTGGGTCATTAGGAAGCATTGATTCGCATTCTCTATGTGGTCACTTTGGGTGCGAGGAGCTAATAGTGAAACCGGCCTCGAGGCCGGTTTTTCATTTGTTAAAGGAGGAGGTGCAGATGGCGTCACAAAAAGAAAGAAGTGATTTTAAGGGAGTTTTATTAGTAAAGGAGGTTTCATGAAACATAAAATAGGCAAATTTCCTCTGCTTGCCGGCACGGCGGCCGCGATGGTGGCCATTAGTGCGAGGTTGCAGGTAAGAATACAAGGAAAGGAGAAAGTATGAAACACCTGAAATTTAGCAAGAAGCTGCTGGCCTTTGCCGTGGTATTTTTGACCACCGTTGGCGTGGTGATGTTTGCGGCACCGGTCTCGGCAGACCCCACTGTCGGCATCACTATGGAAGGCTATAAGATACCGACAACGGGCACATTTACAGTGCAATGGACCACTGGCAACCTGGGCAAAAGCTACGACGAGGGCGAATGGGTGCCCTATCAGACTACCATTTCAGGCATCCAGGCTCTTTACCCGAATATGGCAGGCATGCCGGATATCATAATCGGCTGGGACTTTACCGGCGGCAATAAAACTGACAGCCCGCGGTTCGGGGACCTGGTGAGGGATATCCAGGTCGGTTTGACCCATTTGGATGATTCCCATGGTTTCCCGTTGCCCAGTGGCGAGCCATATGTCATAAGCACCCTGGACGATGCCGCCGTCCCCCAGAATGACCCCAATCAGAATGAGTGGAATGGGTTCACGCTCCTGAACCTGCCCAACAGCCAGGTCAACATCCCTGAGCCCGGCGAAACTGATAGCGTAACCAACGGTGTGCGCACTTTCATCATCCATGCCTCAGACCTGATAGATGCTGGTTTCAGTGAGGCAGATACCATCTACCTCTATTACCAGGTACACGAGTCGCGCACCTTCGTCTGGAACAACTCCCTGCAAAACCAGTACGATGCGCCCCCGACCGATGCCTGGGGCGGCTGGGTTTATGGCACAGCACCCTTCGCTTCAGACCAGCGGCTCGGCTCCGGCTATGTCCCCGGCTCATCGGGACACGTTCACAACGAAGGTCTGGGTGGAGCCAAGGACGTGCCGCTTCCTATACCGCCCACACCTCCCGGTTCAATTGATGGCTACAAGTATGAGGAGACGCTCGGAGGTACCCCCCTTGCCGACTGGTGGATTCATCTGTACGCCCAGATTGAGGGCAACATCATCGTTGATGCCCATGCGGTTACAGATTCTAACGGCTACTACTCCTTCCCCGACCTCACCGCTGGGACATGGTACCTGGGCGAGCACAAGGGCCCGAGTGACCCGGTTACCACGGAATGGCTACAGACATACCCTAACAGCGTGGTAACTGTGACTCCGGTTGCCGACTCCATGCTCGTCACCGGTTTCCCGGCGGCAATACAGTCCGCGATTGACATCAGTCACCTGTCTCCCTGGGGCTGGGTTGTGAATTTGACCCTTGCCCACCCAGTCCAGCACGACGTGAACTATGCTAATATGCTCTACGGCTGCCTGGACATAACCAAGTCACTCTCCATACCGGCTGGTGTGCCTCTGGCCCCGCTTGACGGTACCTTTACTGTCCATGTGGCCGGACCCGGAAGCTTCAGCCAGGACGTCACCTTTACCATGGTGGATGGTGTTATCACCTCCACCAATCCCGTCACACTGACTGACCTCGTTCCCGGCACCTACACCCTGACCGAGACCGGTCTGCCGCCTTACTGGGCGGCGACGAGCGGTCTGGGCGACGTGTCAGTGGTATCCGGCACCACCTGTGCCACGGCCGAGGTCACCAACACCTTTACACCTGGCTGTCTCACCATCACCAAGGTGGTCAATCTCACCGGTGTGGCGAATCCGACGGCCGTCAACGGCTTCAGCCAGAACATAACCTTTACCATGGTCGACGGCGCCATCACCAGCACCGACCCGGTCACCATCAACGGCCTGGTACCCGGCACCTACAGCGTGGCCGAGACACCGCCGGCCGGCTGGGAC
>DAOUMC010000030.1:0-157544 GCA_034413595.1 Dehalococcoidales bacterium
CCGCTTCTCTCCGCAGCTAGAACACTTTAGGTCTTCGCCATATATTGCCACAAGCTCACTGTCCTTCCTGCTGAATTGACACGGAGAATGTCGGGATTTCGCCTATTGTTCGGTATGGTGGGCGGTACTGGACTTGAACCAGTGACCTCTTGCGTGTGAAGCAAGCGCTCTAACCACTGAGCTAACCGCCCGGAGATAGCCTATTTTACTCCGAATGGCAAGCCCTGTAAAATAGAACCTGAACGAGTTACTGAACTCGGTCCTGGAGTTATTAGCCAAAGAGATTTGTCAGCGATATGTTAGTCATGGCTCATGCCGGAATCACGCTCGGTACCGCGGCGCTCTTAGCTGGTGCTTTGAATGCCGGCCGTCAGCCAGAAGTAAGGACGGACGGAGTCACCGCATCCCCTTGTCTTTCCGGCCAGCATAATCCATCACCGGTCAGCTCCCTGTTCAACAGAGTATCTTCGTGGCCGTTAACACTGGCTAAACTTTTAGATGTAAGGCTGCTCCTCATAGGAGCTTTACTTCCCGACATTATTGATAAGCCCCTGGGGCTTCTGCTTTTTGGTAACGGGCGGGTGTTTGGCCATACGCTGCTCTTTCTTGTCCTGATGGCTGCTGTCGGTTTTTACCTCTACCGTAGGCATAAGGAAACTTGGCTGCTCATCCTTTCGTTCGGCACTTCTATCCACCTCATCCTGGACCAGATGTGGCAAGAGCATCAGACCCTGCTCTGGCCCCTGTTCGGTTTTGCTTTTCCCAGGGGAGAACCGGCTGAATGGATACCGGGTGTACTGAGCGCCCTGACCAAACCCGAGATATACCTGCCAGAGCTGGTGGGGACAGCCATACTCTTCTGGTTTGCCTGGGTGCTGATAAGAAGGAGAAGACTCCTTTACTTTATCCGATGGGGGCGGATTGAGTAAGAGCCTGCCTCAGCTCTTTTATAAAGCCGACCACCGATTTGAAATCGTCCCCGGCTTCCATCAGCTTGATTATCTGACTGCCGACAATGACGCCATCGGCTATTCGGGCTATTTGTCTTGCCTGTTCCGGGGTGGAAATGCCGAAACCGATGCAGACTGGCTGAGAGGCTATCTTTCTAACCCTGGCCACTAAAGCCCCGAGGTCTAACGGCAGTCTGTCTCTGGCACCGGTGACGCCGGTCACCGACACCAGATAGATAAAGCCCCTGGACCTTTGGGCCACCAGCCTGATTCGCTCAGCAGTGCTGGTGGGAGCCAGCAGGTAAATGAGGTCAAGCCCCTGCTTCCGGCAGACGCTCTCAAGCTCCGAGCCTTCGTCCGGCGGCAGGTCGGGGACAATCAGCCCGTCAACTCCTGTGTTGTGGCAGGCGGTGCAGAATTCTTCCAGCCCGTAGCTCAAGAGCGGGTTGTAGTAGCTCATAAAGGCCAGTGGAATATCCACCTCTTGTCTCAGCTTACTGGCTACCTCAAGGCAGACCTCAGGCGTAACCCCGTTGTGTAAGGCATAAAAGCTGGCCTTCTGGATGGTGGCGCCGTCGGCCAGGGGGTCGGAGAAGGGTATGCCCAGCTCAACCATGTCACAGCCGCCTTCTGCCAGGAGGGGCACCACCTCTGAGGTTGCGGCGATGCTGGGATAGCCCACGGTGACGTAGGCGATGAGGGCTTTGTGCTCTGGCTGGCTAAAGACATCGGCGATCCGGTTCATTGTCTCGCCTCCAGCGCCCGGGCGACTATATCCATGTCCTTGTCGCCACGCCCGGACAGGTTGACCACGATGGCCTGCTCTTTGTCCAGTGAGCCTGCCAGCCCGGCGGTGTAGAACAGGGCGTGCGCCGGCTCCAGAGCCGGAACAATGCCCTCGGTCTGGCACAGAAGCCGGAAACCGCTAAGGGCCTGGTCATCGTTTACGGAGACGTACTGAGCCCGCCCGGTGTCTTTGAGGTAGCTGTGCTCCGGGCCGACCCCGGGATAGTCCAGTCCGGCGGAGATGCTGTGGGTGGGGCAGATCTGCCCGCTTCTGTCTTGGAGGACATAGGACTTTGCCCCGTGGAGGACGCCGACCCTGCCGGCGGCCAGTGTGGCGGCGTGCTCTCCGCTTTTCAGTCCTCTCCCCGCCGCCTCTACACCGACGAGCCTGACCTCTTCGTCTGCCAAAAAAGGGTGGAAGATGCCGATGGCGTTGCTGCCACCCCCGACGCAGGCGATGATGTAGTCAGGCAGACGCCCGAGTTTTTCCAGAATCTGTCGCCTGGCCTCCCGGCCGATGACACTCTGGAAGTCGCGCACCATCGCCGGGTAGGGGTGGGGGCCGACCACCGAGCCCAGCAGGTAGTAGCTGACCCGGGCGTTAGTCACCCAGTCCCGTATCGCCTCATTGATGGCGTCCTTGAGCGTCCGGCTGCCGCTGGAGACGGGTCTGACCTCGGCGCCCATAAGCCTCATGCGGAAGACGTTAAGTGACTGGCGGTGCACATCCTCCTCACCCATATAGACGATGCACTCAAGCCCTAGCATGGCACACACCGCGGCGGTGGCCACTCCGTGCTGACCGGCTCCGGTCTCGGCGATGATTCGCTTCTTGCTCATCCTCCGGGCGAGAAGACCCTGCCCCAGGGCGTTGTTAATCTTGTGAGCTCCGGTGTGGGCCAAGTCCTCCCGTTTTAAGAATATCTGGGCGCCGCCGCAGTGCCTGCTAAGTCCTTCCGCTAGATAGAGCGGAGTCGGTCTACCGGAATAGTCACGGGATAGCGACTCAAACTCAGCCCAGAAGCCGGTATCGGTCTTTAGCTCGTTATAGGCCGCCGTTAGCTCGTCCAGGGCCGGAATCAGCGTTTCGGGGACAAACCGTCCGCCGTAATCGCCGAAGTATCCCCTTTTATCTGGTAGCAATATTTACCTCCTTTTCTGCTTGCCTTACCGCCTGGATAAAGGCCTTGATTTTTGATATGTCCTTCCGGCCGTTGGTCTCGACACCGCTTGAGACATCGACCCCCCACGGTTTGACCATTTTGATTAGCTGGCCGACATTCTCCGGAGTAAGCCCACCGGCGATGATTACCGGAAATCTGGCCGATATCTTCTTCGCCAGCTCCCAGTCAAAGGGCTGTCCGCTTCCACCATAGATGTCCCCTAGCTTTGAGTCAAGGAGTATGACTGGTTGGTGCTTCAGGGGTAGACCAAAACCTGCTTCTATCTCCGCCAGGACTGGCCCGGGTTGAGCACCCTTGTTTATGTGGACGACCTTGATGAACGGGTGCTCAATCTGCCGGCAGTAGTCCCAGCCTTCACTACCACTTAGCTGAACCCGGTCCAATCGGCAGTAGCTGGCGATGCGGTTGACCTCCTCGGCGGGCAGGTTGACAAAGACGCCGACAATTTTGGGGTCTTGTCCTAGCCTATGGACTGCCTCAGCGATGAGCAGGGCTTTGGCGATAGAGACCTGCCGCTGGCTGGGGGCAAAGACCAGGCCCAGAAAATCGGCTCCGGCCTGGCTGGCGACCAGGGCATGCTCTGCCTCGGTCAGCCCACATATCTTAATTTTAGTCACAATAGCTCCCTCATCTTGGCGGCGATGTCTGGCGCTGACATCAATACTTCGCCGACAAGGACGGCATCGATGCCGAGATTTCTTAGTCTGTCTATATCATCCCGACTTTTTATACCGCTTTCGCTGACCACTGTCCGGTCTTTGGGGATAAGCGGCCTCAGGTGCTCAGTTGTAGCTAGGTCTACAGTAAAAGTCCTCAGGTCGCGATTGTTGATGCCGATAATCTTAGCCCCACTGCCAACGGCAATCTCAAGCTCGGCTTGGTTGTGCACCTCCACCAGACAGCCCATATCCAGCTTATGACTTAGCCTTAATAGCTCACCAAGCTTCTCCGGTCTCAGGATGGCCACGATGAGCAATAGGCCGTCGGCGCCGTAAGCCCGCGATTCGTAAATCTGGTAGGGGTCAAGGATAAAGTCCTTCCTCAGCACCGGCAGCCTGTCAGCCAGTGTCCCTTTGATGTCTTTCAGGTAGCCAAGGCTACCCTGGAAGTATTTAGGCTCGGTTAATACCGATACGGCCGAGGCGCCGTTTTCGGCATAGGTCATGGCTATCTCCACCGGATTGAAATCAGGGCGGATGACGCCCCGGGATGGCGATGCCTTTTTGACCTCGGCGATGAGCCTGATACTGTCACCCAGCAGTGCCGAGGCCAGGTCAAGGGGCGGGGGCTGCGGCTCGGCCGTCTTCTTAAGCTCAGCCAGAGGCAACCGGCCTTTCCTGACTTCAAGCTCGGCCAGCGTGTGGCTGACTATGTCTTCCAGAAACATTTAGTCGCTTCCCAGCCTCTGACTCAATTCAATTAGCTGTTCTAGCTTGGCCTGCGCCTGCCTGGTGTCTATTATCTCTCCGGCCAGGGCTATGCCCTCCTTAATCGTCGCCACCCTTTCTCCGGCCACAAGAACGGCGGCGGAATTCATCAGCACCACGTCCCGCCGGGGACCTGCATTGCCGGCCAGTACGCCGCGCAGTAACCGGGCGTTCTCATCTGCGGTGCCACCCTTCAGGCTGTCAGGGCTGGCTCTGGTAAAGCCGAAGTCCTCGGGGCTGATAGTGTAGTTTCTAATATAATTGTCCCTGAGTTCACAGACATAAGTCTTCCCGGTGATGGTGATTTCATCCAGTCCATCCTCGCCGTGGACGACCAGTGCCTGCCGGCTACCCAGCCCCTTGAGCGCCACCGCCAGCTTTTCCATTACCCTGCTGTCGGCTACGCCGACTACCTGAGCCTGAGCACCAGCCGGGTTGGTCAGCGGCCCCAGGATGTTGAACACGGTGCGGATGCCTATTTCGCGCCTGGGAACGGTGGCGTACTTCATCGCCGGGTGGAAAGCCGGGGCGAACAGGAAGCCTATACCCACCTCTTCAAGACATCTTTTAACCCCTTGGGCACCGAGGTCAATCTTGACCCCCAGCGCCTCCAGCACGTCGGCACTGCCACACCGGCTGCTCATGGCCCGGTTGCCGTGCTTGGCCACCTTGAGCTCGGCACCGGCGGCGACCAGGGCCGCCGCCGTGGAGATGTTGAAGGTGTGCGCCCCGTCTCCTCCCGTGCCGCAGGTGTCCACCGCCAGCCCGTCGGTGACGACCGGAATTGCTTTGGCCCGCATTGTTTTGGCGAAGCCGATGATTTCCTCCACCATTTCTCCCTTGAGCCTTAAGGCGGTGACAAAAGCGCCAAACTGGGCCGGGGTGGCTTCGCCGCTCATAATCTTTTCCATCACCTGCGCCGCCTGCTCCATAGTCAGCGACTTACCCGCTACCAGAGTCTGTATAGCTTCTTTAATCATTTTCCTCACTCCTTTCTCTGACTGTTGGGTAAAGAGGCTCAGTAGGTTGTAAAGTAATACATTGCCCATTGTCTTTCTCGCACTGATACCCCCAACCTGCCAAGAAGCGTCGTCCGTAAATATCTGAGTATTCGACAAGAGCTATCCCTTTGTTCCCTGGGCTAAGCTCTGCCAAGTCAGGTCGGTATAAGAATCTATCAGCAGCCATTATGAAAGTCCACCTAGGGTCTTCTGCTAATAGTTGAGAATATGATGGCCCTTTGCGGTTTTGCCATTCACGCTTTACTGCATCGGAGGTGGTAGAATAAGCAAATATAATCTTCACCTTCAAAGCTGGGCCATTGCCTGAATTGACATACCAAATTTCCCCAGGGTTGGGGAATCTGGCTTGCGCAAAGTCAGGAAATATTAATGGCTGTGAGGCTGTCAACCTTTGCTCCTTTGTCTCTTCGGCTATTTGCACGCTGGCATTTGCTTGCTGTTTGGTAGCTGTGCTTATGACGTGTGTACGCCAAGCATAAATAATGGTAACTAGAACAAGAACCAGCGTTGAAATGGCTTGAATCCAATCGGTTACTGTCATCTCTTTACCTCCTGACCTTCGTCTTTAGTATAGGACAACCGGAGAAAATTCCTTAATATATCCCTTCCCTTTTCAGTCATAAAAGACTCCGGGTGGAACTGGACGCCCTCCACCGGATAACGGCGGTGCTTTAGTCCCATAATCTCACCGTCGTCAGTCCAGGCAGTAACCTCAAGGCAGTCAGGCAGCCCCTCACGCCTGACCACCAGCGAGTGGTAGCGGATGGCGGAGAAGGGGCTGGGCAGACCGGCAAAGACCCCCTGTCCGCTGTGATGAATTAGAGACGACTTGCCGTGCATTATCTGTTTGGCCTGTCCGATTTGCCCCCCGTAGCTGTGGCCAATGCACTGATGTCCCAGGCAGACGCCGAGTATCGGCAGTCTGGAACCGAAGTGCCTGATAACCTCATTGGAGATACCGGCCCGTTCTGGTGTTGACGGGCCGGGCGAGATGACTATGCGCTCGGGCTTGAGCTTTTCAATCTCGCCAAATGTCGTCTTGTTGTTGCGCACTACCATAACCTCCTCCCCCAGCTCACTCAGGTACTGGAAGAGGTTGTAGGTGAAGCTGTCGTAGTTGTCAATCAGCAGCAGCATGGTTCTCCTCGGCCTGGCTAACTGCCCTGAGCAGTGCTTTTGCCTTATTTATGGTCTCCTCGTACTCGTGTTCGGGGATGCTGTCATAGACCACGCCGCACCCGGCCTGGGTGTAGGCAACACCATCTTTGACCACCATTGTCCGTATGGCGATGGCCATGTCCATGTTGCCGGAGAAGGAGAAGTAGCCGACCGCCCCGGCGTAGGGCCCCCGCTTCTCCGGCTCAAGCCCGGCGATTATCTCCATCGCCCGAATTTTGGGCGCACCGGCGACGGTGCCGGCGGGGAAGCAGGCCCTCAGGGCGTCGAAGGCGGTTAGCTCCGGCCTCAGCCTGCCCTGGACGTGGGTGACCAGGTGCATCACGTGGGAGTAGCGCTCGACCTCCATCAGCTCGCTGACCGCAACCGTGCCCGGCTGGCTCACCCGTCCGATGTCGTTACGCCCCAGGTCAACCAGCATGATGTGCTCCGCTCTTTCCTTTTCGTTGTTTTTAAGCTCCTGCTCCAGACTGGCGTCTTCGGCCGAAGTCTTACCCCGCGGCCTGGTTCCGGCCAGGGGGCGGGTCATCACCACTCCGTCCTCGACCCTCACCAGAATCTCCGGGGAGGCGCCGATAATGTGAAAATCGTTGAAGTCCAGGAAGAACATATACGGGGAGGGGTTGATGCTGCGGAGCGCCCGATAGATGGCAAAGGGAGTGGCATCTGTCCGCTGTGCCAGGCGCTGGGAGAGCACCACCTGGATGGCTTCGCCGGCGGTGATATACTGCTTTATCTTGAGCACGCTCTCCTCGAACCCGTCTCTGGAGAAGTTTGAGGATAGTCTATAATCAATCGTAGGAGCAGGGATGGCTTTGTGCTGGCTTGACGGTATAGGCTGGCTCAACCGCTCTACCAAATCATCAATCCTGACTGTAGCCTTTTGATAGGCCGTCTCTATATCGCCATCAAGGCGGACATGGCTCAGAACCTTAATCTTGTGAGTGACGTGGTCAAAGACGAGCATGGTATCCACGAACAGGAATATTGACTGCGGCAGTCCCAGGGAATCCTGGACCGGAGAAGGCAGCTCCTCAAATCGGTTTACCGTTTCATAAGCCAGGTAGCCAACGGCGCCGCCACTGAACCGGGGCAGGCCACTAACGGGGACTATCTTGTACTTGTCCATCTCCCCGGCGACCAGGGACAGGGGGTCTGTCCTGTCCTTCCCCCTGGTGGTAATCACTTTATACGGCTCGGTGCCGATGAAGCTGTAGCGGGCCAGCCTCTCGCCGCCCTCAACGCTCTCTAGGAGAAAGGAGTAGCCACCCCGGTTAATCTTTAGAAAGGCAGACACCGGCGTCTCCAGGTCGGCGACGATTTCCCGGTAGACGGGTACCAGATTGCCGTCTCCCTTTATTCTCTTGACCTCTTCAAGTGTCGGATAATACATCTGACCTCCAGAATAAACATAAACCTCTCGCCCAAGGGGCGAGAGGTTTACTTCCTTCGCGGTGCCACCCTAATTGATTGCCCGGATTGGGACAACCATCTCTTTCAGGTACAGCTTTACCAGAAAGCAATACCCTGGGCTTGCTAACGGTGCCCTTTCCGTCACAGCCTACCGGGACAAATCCCCTTCGGCCTGAAGCTCCCGAGTCCATTCAGCCCCTGCGCCAGTACCGGCTCACACCCTGCCCGGCTCTCTGGACCTCGCTGGGGGCTTACTAGTCTCGTTCCCAGCCTTTGCCTTTCAGTTTTTGACATTATAGCCAGAAGGCCGATTCCTGTCAAGTGCCATTCCTTGGCATTCAAAGTTCCCTGACTTAACATGGCCAAACGCAGTCGACTGGGGTGTTTCTACTCCACAGAAGAACCTTTGCCGTAGAGCCTGTCCTTCCAGCGGATGCCGGAGCCCAGCACCCGCCGTGCCCCGGCGTAGAGGCTGTTTAAGAAAAGGAACGAGAAGCCGATGGGATGCAGAAAGGCCGAAATCACCGGCTCCCTGAAATAGTTGTCCACCAGCAGGCACATGGCTATGATTGTTACCACCTGGAAGACGATGATAAACCGCCAGGGGCTGATAACACCTGCCGAAAACTCGTTCCAGAGCGAGTAGAACGGGGCCAGGAAGAAGACATAGCCGGCCACTATAAGGGCCGCCAGCGCCGCCGGCGACAGTGCCGCCACCGAATAAATCCACTTGGTAAACCCCTCCCACATCGCCCCCAGACTGCGGTACATATTACACGAGACCGCCGTTGACAGGTCAACGGCTATGTGCCGGCCACCGTGCCGGTTTACCTCAACCCCCAGCCAGACATCCTCTAGAATCCGTGACTTTACCGCCCTGTGTCCACCCACCCGCCAGTATTCTTCCCTGGGGAAAAGAAGGAACTGGCCGATAGCCAGCGACGGCCTTGGCTTTTTAGACCGCTGGAGCCACCACAGCGGGAGCCAGCTCATGATGACGAAGTACAGCACCGGCATGGCCGCCTTCTGTACAAAGGAGTTGGCCAGCTGGCGGGGGAAGCCAGAGAGCAGCCAGGCCCTGGACTCGGTAGCCAGGGCGAGCACACTGCGCAGCATGTGGGGGGCGTGTATGGTATCAGCATCAACGAATAGCAGCCAGGAACCCCTGGCTTTCTCGGCCAGCTGATAGCAGGCGTAGGGCTTGCCCGCCCAGCCCTGACGAAGTGATTCCCCTCTGAACAGACTGATGCGGCTGTCCCCGGCGGCCATCTGCCGGACAATCGACGCCGTGTTATCCGAGGAGTTATCGTCCAGCACCAGTATCTCAAAATCGGGGTAGTCCTGTTTTTGCAGGGACTCCAGGCAGGCGGCTATGTTGGCTTCCTCGTCCCTGGCTGGTATGAGGATAGAGACAAGGGGTGCCGACTGAGGCACTTGGCTGTCAAGGCGCGGCACCTTAAGGTTTCTCAGGTTAAGGGCTAGGTTGAGCATAAACAGAATCAACCCACCGGCTATTATTAGTTGATAGAGCATAACTCTCTTTCCTGTGCTCTTAGCTGGTTAGGTCTCCCGCCGTCTTGACTGGAGCCAGTTGACGACCTTTACCTTGAACCGGGGGGCAGACCTCAGCCCGTCATACTGTTTCAACATAAACAATGCCAGAATGCACAACATAAGAACCAGTTCCCAGGAGCCCCCCTGATTTATCAGCAAATAGACTGAAGCACCTATGGGGCCGGGTATCACCGCCCAGGAGTGCTGTTCCAGAAAGAGGAAGCCCAGTACGGTAGACAGGGTAAAAACCAGCAGCACGTCAAACCGTGGCAGGGCGATGATGACACCGAAAGTAACCGCTATTGCTTTACCACCTCTGAAGTGCAACAGCGGGGAGAAGGCGTGTCCCAGTATGGCACCGAGACCGACGATGATAACGGCAGCCATAGGCAGCTCAAAGACGGCGTAAGACAGATAGACAAAGGGAATGCCTTTTAGTATATCCAGCAGGACGGCGACCATGCCCAGTCTGGCACTCCCGGCACGGAAGACATTGGCGGCACCGGGGTTGCCGTCCCCATATCCGGTTATTTCCTTTTTCAGGAACCAGCGCCCGAGCCAGACCGAAAAGGGGCAGGCACCCAGCCAGAAGGCGGCCAGAACCAGTGTTATAGAATAAAAAAGTGCCATCAGCAATACCGCAGACTGCAACCCACAAAATAGCACATAGTTTTGGCCAATACAATATCCGGTAACTCTTTTTGGTATCAGGGGCAGGAGATTTTGGGTGGTTTAGCTGTTATCACCTCGTCTCCTGCTGGTGCCGTGGCTGTCCTTGCCCCGTACTCGTTCAGTATGATTGCGGCCAGCATTATGATATCGGCGTAGAAGAAATAGGGCCACAGGCTGCGCCAGGCGAAAAACAGGGGCAGGATGGCCAGTACCGGCCCGGTGGCAGGATAGCGAGAACAGTTTCTGAAATACCAGACGACAGCCAGGGCCAGTACTGAAAGTTCCAGAATACCGAATATCAGAGGCGACTGGATATCCAGAATCCGGCCGGTAACCAGGGTGATGATGCCCACCCCCAGCGGGAACATATTGTCAGTCACGGGGGACAAGATTGAGCTCACCCAGAGCCCCGGGTCATCTACAATGAAGGGTGCATTGGCTGCCAGGAAGACACCGGAAACGATAGCCAGGACAGACAGTGTTCTTTTCCAGCCCATTGTCCTGAATATCAGAATGAGATAAAAGAGCACGAAGAACCAGGCTACCTGCTTGGTGGCCGCAGCTATGCCCATGAACAGGGCGGACAGCCCAGGTGTCTTCGGGGTAGGACCCAGGCCAGAAGCAGAAAGGGAAAGTACAGGCTGCCCGTCTCCCCGCCGGCCACGCTGTTCCAGACCTCCAGGCTGATGGCCGCGGCGGCTATAAGCAGGATTCGCCTGTCCCGCGGAGCGGCAAATACAACATAGGCCAATGCTGGCAGGATTAAAAGCAGGTAGACCAGCCTGATGTCGTTAATACCCAGCAGGACAAAGGGAACCGGCAAGAGAAAACAGCCGGCGGGATAGCCCAGCTTGGACTCCAGCTCCACGGGTATCTGCTCGGGGTTTCTTGATGCCTCCTGCCAAACTTGTTCCAGCTGCTGGGAATCGGGATAGGAGAAGACCTGGGCAAACCTGCCTTCCCGTAGCGGAGTTGATTTGTCATAGTAGCCCCCAAAATCCTGCATCGCCAGGACCACATTGGCTCTGGCATAGGGATTGTCCCCGGCTATAAGGTTTTCCGTGGCCTGGTGGCAGAGAGCGGTGGCGTCGTTGTAGGCGAAAACGTGGTCAAAGGAGGTGAGCAGTTGGGACATTTTTCCGCCCGGTTCGCCTATCGGGAGCGAACCCAGGCCAATGACAGCCACCACCACGACCTCAACCAGCCCGGCGACCAGGAAAATGACGGCAATGGTCACCGCCATCGTTTTGAGCCGGGGCACATGCTCTTGCCAGAGCCGTTGCCGGTAAGGCTATCAGGAAGAGGAGGGCGAACCAGGCCAGCCAGGTAACGCTGCCGACTACCAGCAGGGTGGTGTTATTCCAGACAAAGCCGATGCCTCCTAGCGCCGAGGCTACAATCTTGGCGAGGACGGCGATGAAAAAAAGCAGGATTCTGGGTGTGGGGTAGACAGGGAAAAGAGCCGGCGCTCTCTTCTCAATGTAAGGAGCTGTACCCATAGCTTATTAGCCCACACTTTAAGAGGCCCGAGAGGCTTTGTCAAACCTGTCGCCGGGCGGCAAAATGTTACGAATTTTTAATCAATTTCTTCCCGATTTTATAACTTTTAAATTTTTGGGCTCTACAATTACAGCCGGAGCTACTAAAGCTCAAGCCGTGCCCTGATTAAAAGGAGGAGATTATGAAAAAATGGCTGACCATAGCTGTTATGACCATTTTGGCAGCCGGTCTGATAGTTAACGGTGTTTTGTATGCCCAGTCCAGAGCCAGCCTGACAAACGCCCGGAGTGACATATCCAGTATAAAACAGGACGTGTCTGCATTTGAAACAATTACCAGCGACCTCCAGGCCCAGGTCACCGATTTGTCTTCGTCTATCAACGACCTCCAGGCCCGGGTCACCGATTTGTCTGCGTCTGTTACGGACCACTACGGGGCAGTGAACACTGTTGTGGCCCAGCTGGCACAGGCTGTCGTCAGGATTGATGCAGCCGGGTTCAATTTCCAAGCCTCCGGGTCTGGCAGCATCATTGATAACCGGGGTTATGTCCTGACCAACTACCACGTGATAGAAGATGCCCACGCCATACAGATTACGGTAATGGATATGACGGTTTTCAATGGCACAGTAGTGGCCAGTGACCAGGACAGAGACCTGGCGTTGTTGAAGATAGCGACTGACCGCACTGACTTCGCCACTGTGGCCATGGGCCAGCCGTCGGATGTTGTTGTTGGCGAGGATGTGATTGCGGCCGGTTTCCCGCTCGGTACCGAACTGCCCGGGCCGGTCACCTTTACCAGGGGCATTATTTCTGCCCTGCGCCTTCTGGGCGGTTTCAACTACATCCAGATCGATGCTCCTATCAATCCCGGCAACAGCGGCGGGTGCCTGGCGACCCTGAACGGCAAGATGATCGGCGTACCCTCGGCGGGCATTGTGCCGCCAGGCCTGGACATTGAAGATATTGGTCTGGCCATTCCCATAGGCGATGTAATGACCTTCATACAACAGAGTCTGAAATAGGGCTCTCACCGTGAAGCACCAGAGCTACCCATTCTGGTTCTTGGTCACATCCTGCCGGGGCTGGTTAGACAAAATGTCACACTTTTGTAATTTTTTCTCCGCCATTTTTATGACTTTTAAATACCTTGCCCATTAGAATATCGTCAAAAGGAGGTGGAACAAATGGACATGAGCCAGATTATGAAGTGCAGCATGGCTGACTGCGCCTATAACAGGGATAACCTTTGCCATACTCTGGGTATAAGCGTGGGGCCGCACACAGAGTGTAACACCTATATTCACGCAAGCAGCAAGGGCGGGTTCCAGGAGGCCAAGGGCGGTGTCGGGGCCTGCTCGGCCTCTGACTGCAGCTTCAACGACCGGCTGGAGTGCCGGGCTTCAGGCATAAACGTAGCCAGTCATGACAGGCACGCCGACTGCGAGACATTCAAGCCCGGAAGCTATGGTATGTAAAACATTCTCGGTGCCCGACTGAGCACGGATTATCAAGTTTGGTTGAGTGTCTACTGGCATGTGCAGCTTATGGTAATGCCATACCGGGGATTTTGTTGAGTTTGCGGACAGCCCGTAACAGCAAAAAATAAAGGGAGCCAGGACAGATGGAGAAAATGACGCTCAGAGACATAGACGTCAGCCGCAAAAGAGTTCTGGTCAGAGTCGACTTCAATATCCCCCTTGACAGGGATTCCGGTGGCATTACCGATGATAGCCGCATCAGGGCGGCACTACCCACGATCAGATACCTTGTTGAACACCGGGCGAAGACCATCCTGTGTTCTCATCTGGGCCGGCCTCAGGGTAAGATAGTAGACAGGCTGCGGCTGGAAGCCGCTGCCTGTCTACTATCACGGCTCCTGGGATATCCGGTGGCTGCGGCCGCAGACTGTATTGGGCCTGTTGCCGAGAGGGCTGTGGAGAGACTGGGGGATGGCGACATCCTAGTTCTGGAGAATCTTCGTTTCCATGCCGGAGAAGAGACAAACGAAGAGTCTTTTGCCCAGGCCCTGGGCCGGTTAGCCGATGTCTATGTCAATGATGCCTTCGCCGTCAGTCACCGGCGCCATGCCTCTATCGTGGGTATCACCCGATGTCTACCGGCGGTGGCCGGTTTCTTGCTTGAGAGGGAAATCGGTACTTTAAGCAGTATCCTGGAAAGCCCGGGGCGGCCCTTTGCCGCTCTCCTCGGTGGTGCCAAGATTGATGATAAAGTGGACATGCTGGAAAACATAATGGACAAAGCAGACTACGTCCTAATCGGGGGTGGTATGGCAGCCACTTTTCTGAAAGCCAGCTCTTATGACACAGGCCGGTCTCTGGTCAATTTAGACAGGGTGGAATCGGCGGCCCGACTGATGAAAAGGGCGAGTGAGAACAGGACAAGACTGCTGCTGCCCCTGGACGTGGTCGTCAGCCACGAACTGAGCGCTCCGGCCAAGGTCAGGGCCGTATCCGTGAGGAGCATACCGCACAAATCAATGATAGCAGACATCGGCCCCTTGACCACTAGCGAGTTCTCCCGGGTGTTGAGAACGTGCCGGACGGTATTCTGGAACGGGCCCATGGGTGTCCACGAGGTATCACAGTTTGCCCGGGGGACGAGAAGCCTGGCCCGGCTTCTGGCCAGACTGGGCGGCGTCACCCTAGTCGGGGGTGGTTCCACGGCCGAAATTGTCTCCGGCATGGGGCTGCGTGACAGGATGTCTTTTGTCTCCACCGGCGGCGGTGCCACGCTGGAGTTTTTGAGCGGTCAGCCTCTCCCCGGCGTGGAAGTATTACTCAACAAAGAGCCTGCCGGGGTTCTGGCTGTCAGTCAGGTCTATGCCTGAGTGTAATAGGAGGTACAGGATGAAAGAATATGACATTATCGTCATCGGCTCTGGTTGCGGAATGATAATCGTTAGCGAGGCCCTGGCCCATGGCATGAGTGTTGCTCTGGTGGATAAGGGGCCTCTCGGGGGAACCTGCCCCAACCTGGGCTGCATACCGTCCAAGATGCTGATATTCGCCGCCGACAGGGTGGTTGAAATACAGGAGGCCAGAAGGCTGGGCATTGAAGCCGAGATAAAGAACATTGACTTCAACCTGGTCATGGAGCGTATGAGGAAAATGGTAGGCGAGGAACAGATGAGGCACGGGCTCGCCCAGGAAAGGGAGCTGGACTTCTATGAGGGCGAGGGGCACTTTACCGGTGACTACACGCTGGAAGTTAACGGCCAGAAAATCAAAGGGGAAAAGATTTTCATTGCTTCCGGCTCGCGCCCCCTGATACCGCCGATAAAGGGACTGGACGGGGTGGACTTTCTGACCAATGAAACGGTGCTGAAGCTAAAGGAACAGCCGGAAAGCCTGATTATCATCGGTGGTGGCTACATCTCCGTTGAGTACGGCCATTTTTTCGCCGCCATGGGCACCAATGTGACCATCCTTGAAATGGCTGACCGGCTCATCCTCGCCGAGGAGCCAGAAATCTCCCGGCTCCTGAAGAAAGAGCTCAGCCGGCGTATGGACGTCTACACCGGCGTCCAGGCCGAGGAGGTCAAGAAGAATGGGCGTGGTGTCAGCGTAGTGGCAAAAGACCTCAAGGACGGCAAGAAAAGGGAAATCACGGCACAGCGAGTCCTGGTGGCCGTGGGCAGGAGGTCCAATGCCGATACTCTGAAGACAGAGAACACGGGCGTGGAACTTGACAGCAAGGGCTTTATCAAGGCAAACGAGTACCTTGAGACCACCAGGAAGAACATTTTCGCCGTGGGAGACGCCAATGGCCGGCAGATGTTCACCCATGTGGCTAACAGGGAGGCCATGCTGGCGGCCGACAACGCCGTGCATGGTAGCAGGCTAAAGATGGACTACGGCGCCGCTCCCCATGCCATCTTTTCCCACCCGCAGATTGCTTCGGTGGGGCTGACCGAGGAGAGCGCCAGAAAAGAGCACGAGATTCTTGTCGGCAAAGCGAAGTATTCATACGTAGCCCAGGGCATCGCTATGATGGAGAACAACGGCTTTGCCAAAGCCATTGTGGAGGCGGAGTCGGCGAGGATACTCGGTTTCCACATCATTGGTCCTTACGCCTCCATTCTGATTCAAGAGGTGATAAATGCTATGGCCGCCGGCGGAGGCGTTGAACAAATACGGGCCGGTATTCACATTCACCCTGCCCTTCCCGAGTTGATATTAAGCGCACTCGATCGCCTGAAGGAAGTATAGCCGGAGCGGCCAACAACCGACCCTCTACGGGTCGGTTGTTTTTGTTGTGCGATTCTGACAATTGTTTGGCCGTTCATATTTTGATAATCAAAATATGAACCTATTATCGTAGGAGCGCAAAGCTGGCCCTCTGCTCTTCACCGCGGGCCGGGAAGGCGAACAGCAAGTGAAGAGTGCTCCCCTAATTCACAGTCTATATCTGTCGCCTGTTCCGCGGATATTTGCTGCACAAATACCTGCCCCAATCCCCCTCTCCTCTACTTGATAATGTACACAACATTCGATTCGGCCTGCGCTGCGTGTGGCGAGTTGACTATAAAGGCCCGCGCCAGATAGACCCCGTGCGGGGGTGTTTCCCTTTTGGGTTCGCGGTCCTTCTCGTCGCCCGGATATAGCGTCAGGTCGAAAGCGGCCGTGAAGTGGCCCGTGGCGTCGGTGGTCACTTGAACCGTCCGCAGGCGGCTGGCAGGGTCTTCCAGTTCCACGGCCACCACCTCGCCGGCCATCGCCGGATTGACTGAACCCCTCACCGCCGCCGCCTCGGCCTTCTTTACCTCCTGGTCTTCCCTCAGGTCCAGGGTCACCTTGCGCTTGGGTGTAACCTGGGCCAGTATCCCGCCCATGGGCAGGAAGCAGGATGCGGGGTGAATGCCAGGCTGCCACTCTTCTTCGTAGGAGTGCGGTATCCAGCCATCCACCACGATGTTGGCGTGCTGAATCTCAAGTTTGTGGTACGCATCGTAGTCCTGTGTCGGGATAACTGTCAGCTCCAGCCTGCGCTCCTGCAGCGGTTCCAGCCACACCCAGCTGTGCGGGAAGTGGACGATAAACCCCTCCGGCACGTTGCGGACCGAGATGATTGCCCTGGTGCGCTCCTTCAGGGGGTTGCGGACCGCCACCGGGATGAAGAGCGGGACCGGCACGCTGGAGGCGGCAGCCTCAAAGTTGAAGATGTTTTCCTGTGCCGAATTGTTGCCGCCGGCGTGAATCTCGCCCGCCTGGGCCTCGGCGTAAATCTTGAGGCAGGTGTGCTCACCCACTCCCGGCACCCAGATGACGTTGGCCTCGGCTGAGTTCCCCTTGGTGATGGAGCCGATGACCTTGGTCTCCAGCGGCCCCCAGTTGCCGTTGTCACCCACGCCGGGCGGTGTCACCACGTAAAAGGTCAGCCGCACATTGGAGGCGTCTGCCTGACCATCGCAGTGCACCCTGCCGTAGAACTTGTTTTGCTTTTTAACCTGGGGTTTATCTCCGTTGCCGGTCGGCTCGCCTGTTGACGGGTCGGTATAGTCGTAAGTCCCGTATGGCGGGCGGTCAACCCAGATGTCCGGTGTCTCATAGTTTGAGTTCCACGGGCGGACCCGCAGGTCGAAATCACCACCGGGCGTGTCACCGATCACCTGGGCCCACTCTACCCGCACCTGGCACGTCAGGGGTCGTTCCACCAAGTGGTTATTCACCACTGTTATGGTGAGAAAGCGCGCCGGGTCGGTGGCGACATCCCCCTGTCGCAGTACGTTGGGCTCGTGAAGAAGGGTGATGAACCGCATCTGCTGGTTCATGTTCACCGTATCAGTCAGCACCTTGGTCACCACCACGCCCCCCTGATGGGCGGCGCCGTCCAGCGGAATGTTCCCGTCAAAAACGGAGGGGGTGGCGGCGGCGGGGTCAGGCCTCTGCCTCACCTCTATGTAGTAATACAGACCATTCGTAACCTTGATTCGGACGATATGGTAGCGGTTACCGAGCGAGTTCTGTGTATCGCCGTGTGCCACGATCTCGTAGGTCTGGTTAAACGGGTTGCGGTCCCACTGGAGCTCGCGGATGTTGCTTGCATTGTAATACCCCATCTGCTCCATGTAGTAAGATGAGAAGAGCGGATGATGGTCATGGCTGCCCATCATGTCAAACTCGGCCGCCGTCGCCGCCGCAGGGTCTACCAAATCGCTCTTGTAGACGTCTTCCTTGAGCACCAGGGCGTTGGGCCAGGCCGAGAGGTTGCCCGGGGTGTCTACGATGCAGTGGCCCACTTCGTGGGCGCAGCGCCCCCAGTCGGCGGTCTCGTTTATCCAGATAGCGGACAGCGCGTGATTGGCGGTGAGGTTTATGTTGATGCCCGCGGCGGCGTTGGTGTAGGTGAAGTTGCTGTAGCTTCCCCCTCCCCAGGCCCGAATGAACTGGTTGGTGTAGACCATGGCGGCGATAAGCGTATAGTTGTCCAGGTTGAAACCCTCATCATGTGCCTGTTGGGCGGCTTCGGCAATTATCTGGTCAAGTCTCCCCTGGTCCAGATTGTCCCCGTCCATTAGGTCGTTGATGGCGCCGTCCAGCGTCCGCCAGTTGTTGGTCACATCCGTTTGGACGTCTAACGTGGTGTAGCTGGCCTGGTCATAGAAGGTGTGGACGTTGCCGAAGGTGGTGACGATCGCATTCCGTGTATTGGCCGGGCTGGGAGGTGTAAGGTCGCTTGCATGGCAGAGCACCACCAGTACCCTGAGCGTTCCCGTGGACGGGGCGCCCTGTTCCACCCCACGGCCCGAGCCTGTGTACAAAATAGGAGGACCGTCCTTGGTAGAGTCTGGACGACCCAGGGCGTCGAAATCTACTGGCCCACTGCCGGCCTTTCCCCCGACCTCCACTTTTACCGGCCCGCTCACCGTGTCCAGACTGGTGATAACCTTGAGCTGACTGGCACTGGCTGCGACCACCAGAGCCTTGGCGCCGCCCACGGTAACTAGGTTGTCCTCCCTTAGCGATGCAAAGTTGGCCCCATTAATGGCAAGAGCCGTCCCGGGATAACCCCGAATCGGGTTAAAAGTGCTGACACTGGGGCCTGGCGTGAAAATACCGAAGATGCCCTGAATGATTCTCAGAGCCCCATTAAGGATTCTGCTCAACCAGCTCTGCTTCTTAACGACAATATCAGTGTTCATCACACCCCCCTTTAGAGTCTCCCAGGTGACCACACGTTATTGATTCGGTTTCGCTTCCCATTCGGATTTGTCCGTGATCATCTGGGCGCTCATACCTTTGTCATGGATAATAGGCTTGAGGTACCCGGTTGTCAATACTACTAACTTACTACTTTGTTATAGAACGTTGTCCCTTTAGTAAAAAGAGGTTCTGTGCTTTTCGTGTAACAATGGCTCATACACCGGAGAATACCCTGTCTATTTACCGCCGGATAAGGGATAGAGTTAACACATCTCGGGAATAAGACTTGGGAAAACAGACATTGCTCTAACCGGACTAGCTCAGGCGTGTTTGGTTGATGGCTTATTGTTCCTGTCTCTCGGGCCACCATTTTTTTAGCCTCTCGGCCACTTCCTTCTCGTATCCCTGGCCGCCGGGGGTATAGAAGTGCTTCTCCTTGAGCGAATCGGGCAGGTTCTGCTGTCTGACAAAGTGCCCCGGGTAGTCGTGGGCGTACTTGTAGCCCTTGCCGTAGCCCATGCCCTTCATCAGAGGCGTCACCGGGTTTCTCAGGTGCAGGGGCACCGGCTCATTGGTTCCCTGTTTCACCTCTTGCTGGACTTTGGAATAGGCTTCGTATAAGGAGTTGCTCTTGGGTGCCGTCGCCAGGTAGACCACCGCCTCGGCCAGAGCCAGGTTGCTCTCGGGCATACCGATAAAGTGGACCGCCTGCTGGGCGGCCATGGCCACCACCAGCGCCTGGGGGTCGGCCATGCCGATGTCCTCCGAGGCGAAGCGCACCAGGCGGCGGGCGATGTAGAGCGGGTCTTCGCCGGCCTCAAGCATCCGTGCCAGCCAGTAAAGAGCAGCGTCCGGGTCTGAGCCCCGGAGCGTCTTGTGCAGGGCGGATATGATGTCATAGTGCTGTTCACCCGCCCGGTCGTAGAGCAGCGCCCGCTGCTGGAGAGCGTCTTCGATGGTAGCCAGCTTGATGCGCCTCCTGCCGTCGGCGTCCGGTGGTGTAGTCAGGGCGGCCACCTCAAGGGCGTTCAGGGCCACCCGGGCATCGTTATTGGACATGGTGATGAGGTGTTTCAGGGCGTCTTCGGCTATCTTGGCGTTCAGGCTGCCCAGGCCCCGCAGGCTGTCTTTAAGTGCTCTGAAGATGATGACCCGAATCTCATCGCTGGTGAGAGGCTTTAAGGTGAAGGTCTGGGCCCGGGAGAGAAGGGGCGAGATGACCTCGAAGGAGGGGTTTTCCGTGGTCGCCCCGATGAGAGTTACGGTGCCGTCCTCGACAAAAGGCAGCACGGCGTCCTGCTGGGCTTTGTTGAAGCGGTGAATCTCGTCGATAAAGAGGATGGTTCTCTGCCTTTGCATCTTGCGGCGCTCTTTAGCCTCGTCTATTATTCGCCTCAGGTCGGCGACACCGGCGCTGACGGCCGACACCGGGCTGAAGTGCGAGGCGGTGGCATTGGCGATGATGTAGGCCAGCGTCGTTTTGCCGCTGCCCGGCGGCCCCCATAGGATGATTGACGGCAGGTTGCCCGATTCAATGGCTTTTCTCAGCACCCGCCCCGGGCCTATAATATGCTCTTGCCCGACAAACTCATCGAAGCTGGTGGGCCTCATCCTGGCGGCCAGCGGGGCTTCTTTCAGCTTGTCCTTTTCAAACTGCTGCTCAAACATGTCCATAGAATTACTCTATCTGCTGCTGGATGACAGCCATCACTTCCTCCGGGTGTCTGGTGGAGAAAGCAAACTGCTTGAACCTGCCCTGCTTGAGTTCCAGAACTACTCGCTTGGGGCCGATTATGTTATAGACCAGGACTGATTTTCCTTTGGCTCTGCCGGAGCGGATGCCCCAGCCCCCGTAGACAATGCCCGGGTTCTTGTCCTGATAAGAGCCTGCGACATTGTGCCAGGGTATTTTGTATTTTATCCTTTCAAAGGCGATGGTGACGGCATCTGGAGTCATGCTGATGGTCAGCCTGGTGAAGTTGGCCATGAGGACAGTCACGCCGGCGAATACCACCATCATAACCAGGTAGACCCAGTCCGGCGCCGGCTTATCACCCACCGGGTGGCCGGTCGTGGTCTGGTAGATAAAGAAGTACAGCATCAGGGCGGTGATGCCGGTCATTACCCACACCATCACTCTGCCGAGCGGAAAGGGTATCTCTTCACGGTAGATTTCATTCAGTTGCATTTCCTGCCCCTTTTACCGGTGCACCCTGCCCCTGCTCCTCGCTTGTGTCTGGCCGCCCAACCAGGCTTATCAGCTTCTGGCCCGGTTTTGGTTTGGGCGGATTGGCTATGGTAAATATAGCCAGCTTGCCGTTCTGGTCAATAAGGAACATGGGCACCATGGTATCACCATAGTAAGCCTGGAAAGCATCGTAGTCAAACTCCGGCGTCAGTTCGGTCGTCTTGATAACCGCACCCGAAGAGAACCTGTGGCTCAGGTAGGCATAGTTTGCCCCGGGGCTGAACAAGAGGCGGCCGCGCAGGTGCCGGGAGACGGTTTCTCTGTCCTCCTTCTCTTCACGCCCGGCAGGAAGCTGGTAGACACTATCACGGCCTAAGGCATCGGTCAGATTCAGGCTGGCCAACGAATTGAACTCATCATCTGAAGTGAGCGCCATCAGGCGTCCGATTCCGCCCAGTTCAATCTCGTCCAGTGCATACTGGGACAGGATATTGCCGTAGAAAGTCGGTATACCTGCCATGCGGGCGGCTGAAATATTGGCCCAGTTGGCGTCCACTAGCAGCACCTTGTAGCCCTGCTTTTGCAGGCTGCTGGCAATAGCGCGCGCCCATTCATGAGCGCCGACTATCAGCACTCCCTGCGGGTTTGGCTCAGCCACCTTGAGACGGCGGGCCAGTGGCGAAGCGGACAGACCGTATATTGTCACCGTGCCGGCGATGACTACGAAAGTCAGCGGCACCATCAGTTCGGCCTGAGGATAGCCGGCTTCACTCAGCCGTATGGCAAAGACCGAGGCTACGGCTGCGGCTATGATGCCACGGGGCGCCAGCCAGGCTATAAAAAGGCGCTCCCGCAATTCAAGCTTAGACCTCCAAGTGGAAAGGGCCACGGATAGCGGCCTGGCCACCAGCATAAGGACTGCCAGAAGAGCTATACTGCCAGCGCCTACTTTAGCCAGGTCACTGATTTGCAGCCGGGCCGCCAAGAGGATGAACAAGCCGGATATCAAGAGCATGCGCAGGTTGTTTTTGAATTCCATTATGTGGCTGATGTGGGCTGTTTTTTGATTAGCCAGAGCTATGCCCATTACGGTGACGGCTAATAACCCGGAATCGGTTTGGAGGTTGTTTGATGCGATAAAGGCGGCGACCACTATCGCCAGGGATACCACATTATGAAGAAAGTCGGGCATCCAGTAGTATTTTAATAGCAGGACTATGACAGCTGCCCCGGCTAGGCCGATGACTGTGCCGAATGCCAGGGTCTTGATGATGCCCAGCGCTACCAGCGAGGCCGCCTCCTGGCCTCCCCCGGCCATAATCGCCTCAAAGACCAGCACGGCGAGTATAGCCCCTATGGGGTCGATGACAATACCCTCCCATTTCAGTATGGTTGCCACCTGACCGGCAGGGCGCAGGTGCCTTAGCAGGGGCAGAATAACGGTGGGGCCGGTGACCACCAGGATGGCCCCCAGGAGCACCGCCAGCTCTAGCTCAAGGCCCAGGATGAAATAGGCGGCACCGGTACCTATCAGCCAGGTCAAAAGAACACCAACGGTTATCAGGTTGCGGACTACGCCGCCGGTTTGCCTGAGCTCGGTGATTCTCAAGTTCAAGCCACCCTCGAACAGGATTATCGCCACCGACAGCGACACCACCGGCAGCAGCAGGTCGCCGAAGAGTTCGTCCGGTTTGAGAAAACCGGTCACCGGTCCGGCGATAAAACCGAAGATGAGAAGCAATAGAATGGAAGGAAGACGCAGGCGCCAGGCCAGCCACAGGGCCATGATGCCCAGGATGATGATTAGGGCTAAGCCTAATAAAATATCTTCAGTCACGGGGTTGAACCCTGATTATCCGTTGTCTACACATAGAATTGTGTTTATCCTCTCCCCCTTCCCCTCTCGCTTGAATCCCTCTCCGTCTCCCTTTTATAAGAGAGACGTTTTTCCTCCCCCTTTTGTAAAGGGGGATTAAGGGGCTTTGCCCCTCAGGACTCTCTTTTGTTACCTGTACCTCTTCACCGTAAAACAGTAGAGCTTTACCGGCTCGTCGGAGCCTATACCGGCTTTCATGCGGCAAATCTCGATCTGCCGGTCAACGCTGTCAACCTCCTCAAGGTCGGGCAGTAGCAGCCCCCTTCTCCAGCCGCACTCCACAATCACCCCGTACTTCTTGGGGTCAAGCCCGTCCTTGCTTTCCACCGGCACCGGCCTGGTGAGCACGTCCACGCTGTATTCCAGTTCGCCCAGCTCTTTGGCGGCGACCGGAGGGAAGCGGGGGTCTCTGGTGGCTGAGCTTATGGCGTTACAGATAATCTCACTGGCGATGTTCTCCTGGCAGGGCTCAAAGGTGCCGATGCAGCCCCGGAGCTCGCCGAACTTGTGGAGGGAGACAAAGACCCCTGCCTGCTCTTTCATCTCGGGGATGGGGTTATCCGGCGGCGGGATGACGCTGCCTTCCTTGACATAGGTCTCTATGGCTTCTCTGGCCAGCTTGACCTGGGGCGACATCCGGTAGCTCTTGATGATTATGCCGGCGTAGCCGACCACGGCGGAAAAGTCGCCAGTGGCGTCACCGCTGGTCTGGTACCGGACCAGCTCCGCCTCATTAGCCTCCAGCTCCTTAGAGGCCGAGATGAGGCTTACCACCGGGGCATAGCCACACATTGTTATGTTCAGCTCGTCTATCCGCCGCAGTAGCTCATCTTCGTCCAGGGCCAGTATTGCCTCAATCGCCTGGCTGTCCTTCTCCTGGGCCTGGGCTTGTGGCTCATAGTGGGTCATATCGCTTGAGGCGATGATAACCACCTCTCTCCCTGACTCCTTAATCGCTTTGGCTATCCCCCGGCCTATTTCTTTATAGGCTTTACCCGGGGCCTGGGAGAGGACGATGGGCACCAGCTTTATGTTCTCCTTAAAATACTGCAGAAACGGTAGCTGAACCTCGATGGAGTGTTCAAAGCGGTGGGCACCAGAGTCCTCTTCAAGGTAGCGGGATGAAGCCAGAATCTTCTTGGCCAGCTCTGAGTCAATCTCCACGTTGCCTAGTGGAGTCTGCCATGTCCCCTCGGTCATGATGCTGAATGGCTTGCCCATGCCGGTGTGGTTGGGCCCCAGGATAACGAAGTTGTCCTTGGGCTGAATCCTGGAGACGGCGGCCGCGGCCACCGGCCCCGAGTAGATATAGCCGGCGTGGGGCAGAATTAGCCCGACTGCCTCTTCCCTGGCTGCCTTTTCATCCACCATGCCAGCTATCATTTCTTTGAGCTTGGCCGGTGAACCGGGGTAGAATTGACCTGATACCGCTGGCTGCCTAATCATATGACCACCCCCTTAGCCCGTCCTGAAATTGAGCTCTGCTCCGCAGAACCGGCATTTTGAATCCCTGAGACCCACCACCCTGGTCTGGTAACCAAACCGTTGAACGGTTAAGTTGTCACAGGAGTAGCAGACGGTATTTTCCCCGTTGTGCCCGGGGACATTGCCCAGGTAGACGAATTTGAGCCCGACTTGCTTACCGATGTCATAGGCATGCTCCAGGGTGGAGATAGGTGTTGGTGGCAAATCGGCCATGTAGTGGTGGGGATAGAACCTGGTGACGTGCCACGGCGTCAGCTCACCCAGTTCGTCGTGTATCCACCGGGCGATGCCGCTGAGCTGCTGGTCATCGTCGTTCATTCCGGGGATGATGTTGGTCACCACCTCAACATGCATGTGCCATTTGTCCTTAGCCCTTTTGGCGACCTCAAGGATGCCCCGCCAGTGACTTATCCTGGCCAGGTTGCGGTAAAAGTCATCATTGAAGCCCTTGACGTCCACCCGCCAGGCATCCAGGTGGGGGCCGATGGTGTCCAGCGCTTCGGGGGTCATATAGCCATTGGTCACATAGACGGTATAGAGGTTGTTCTCCTTGGCCAGTCTGGCCGAGTCCAGGGTGTATTCAAACCACATGGTGGGCTCGTTGTAAGTCCAGGCGATGCCGCGGCAGTTGCTGGCTTTGGCCAGCCTTATCGCTTCCTGGGGTTGAACCTTGCGTCCAACCTCGGGGATGTTAACGCAGGAGATTTCCCAGTTCTGACAGTCCTGGCAGTGAAAGTTGCAGCCCCAGCTGCCCAGAGAGAAGCAGAGGCTGCCCGGGAAAAAGTGGAAGAGGGGTTTCTTCTCCACAGGGTCGACCGCCACCGATGAAGCCAGGGCGTAGTTCATGTTGAAGAGGACGCCGCCCTGGTTCTGGTACATCTTGCAGACTCCGGTCCTGTCTGGGCCTATGTTGCAGCGCCACTGGCAGATGTTACAGCGGACTCTGGAGTTGGGCAACTTCTCAGAGAGCATTGCCTTGTGCATGATTTACCCCTTAACCTAATTATATCACCTGGCATCAACTATAGCCCGGCGTACCTTCACCCCTTAAATAATAAGAGGGGCTATGCCCCTCTCAAAGCCCTGCTCTTGGGGTCATCTTTATTCAGGCGGTATAGATAATGGCGATACCGCCGACAATCATAGCCGTGGCGATGAGCCTGAGTGCCAGTACCCCTCTGCCCGGCTGCCCCTCCAGAAGAAAACCGGGCCGCACCCGGCTCAGTATGAGGGCCAGGATGAAGACGAATATGGGGCGGCTCCCGGTGATGGTGGAGACCAGAGACACCGGCCCCGATTCCATAGCCCGGAATATAAGGATAATCCCGGCCACCGCCAGCGACTCATTGAAAGCCACCAGACCGATGGTTGATTTTTGCCGGCTCATGCTGCTCAATTCCTCAAGGGTTCGGCGGCGCAGTGAGAAGATAAGGAAAATGCCCGACATAGATAAAGCGCTTATCCAATACATATTCCAGAAGGAGACGTAGCCAAGAGCATACTTGCTGGATATGTCGGCAAATGCCATAATCAGGCCGGAGCCCATAAGAAACAAGAACGGCTTTCCCATCACGGTAGTCGGGCCACCCGGGACCCGTCTGGCCGAGATGACTACTGCCCCGGTGACCACGGCAATCACCGCCAGCCAGTGCAGGTAGCTCAGCGTCTCTCCCAGCAGGGGAATAGCCATTATTGCCACCAGAACGGGGTAGGTGTAAAAAACCGGGACGGCCCGGGATACCTCCTCGGTCTTTAATACGTATAGGAGGATGGCCACTGCCGCTGTGCGGAGTATTCCCGAGATGATAGCTACTGCCAGCGGCCAGGGGCTGACTCCGTCAGGCAGCGGGAAGAGGTAGAGTGTCAGCAGGCCAAAAGTCAGCATAACCGAACTCACCAGTAGCAGGTAAGCCCGCAGACTTGGCATTCGCCGTGAGACGAAGTGGCTATCAAAAATGTTCACCAGCCCCAGGGCGACAGTACCCAGGATGGCGATACTAATCCAGTCTATCATACCATTGACTCCTGCTATCCGAAAAAGCTAATCAAGTTTACACTATAGAGGGCGTGGGGCAAAGTTTATGACCCTCACCCCCTCTTAAACACCTTTGATTACTTTAAGGTCAGGATTTCTTGACTGCAATGACGCTACTGGCTAGACTTGGTGGCGTATGAAGGTTATCGGTCTTACTGGCGGTATCGGCACCGGCAAGAGCACCGTCGCCCGGTTTCTGGCTGAGCTGGGGGCGGTGGTCATAGACGCCGATGAGGTGGGGCACGAGTTTCTTGAGTCTGACAGCCAGGTGAGGCAGCAGATTGTAACCTCCTTTGGTGAGGACATCCTTACACCTGAAGGCAAGGTTGACCGCAGGAAGCTGGGCAGGATGGTTTTTGAAAACCCCCGGGCCTTGTCCTGCCTGAACCGGATAATACACCCCAGAATCTCCGAGGTAGTAAAGAACCGGCTAGAGGATTACCGGCGGGGGGCTGGTGTTGTTGTCATTGAAGCCCCGCTGCTCGTAGAAGCTGGCTGGTCTTCGCTGGTTGACCAGGTCTGGGTTACCATGGCCCCCAAGGCCACGGTCATCAAGCGGCTTAAAGCAGGAAAGGGTTTATCCCGGGCTGAGGCTTTGGCCCGCATCCGTTCGCAGCTACCAGCCAGGGAGCGAGCTAAGCACGCCGATGTCGTTATCAACAATAACGCTGGCCTTGACGGACTTAAAGAGAGGGTCAGGGAACTGTGGCAGGGACTTGTAATTTGACACCTGCCAGTTCTAACTGGTAAAATAGCTGGTTTGTTATTATCGGAGGCAACAAGATTTACGCTGTTGTTGAAACTGGTGGTAAGCAGTACCGGGTGGCACCGGGCGAGAGCATAGATGTCGAGCGGCTGGGCACAGCCGAGGGTAAGACCGTTGAACTGGACAGAGTGCTGCTGATTGCCGATGGTGGCCAGGTGACGGTAGGCAGACCTACCATTCCCGGGGCCAAGGTGGTCGCCACCTCAAGAGGGGAGGTCAGGGGCACAAAGCTCATTGTCTTTAAATACAAGCCTAAGGTCCGCTACCACAAGAAGACAGGCCACCGCCAGCTATATACCAGGCTGGTTGTTGATAAGATAAGCCAGCCGGGGGCTGAACCCAAGCAGCCGGTGAAAAAGAGCCGGCGAAAAAAGAAAGAGGTAACTGAGGATGGCGCATAAGAAGGGTGGTGGCTCTACGCGCCTAGGTAGGGACAGCCAATCCAAACGGCTGGGAGTGAAGAGGTACGCCGGGGAGAGGGTCAGTGCCGGCACCATTCTGGTTCGTCAGCGGGGGACGCGTATCTACCCGGGTAACAATGTCGGCCTGGGTAAAGACCATACCCTCTTTGCCCTTACCAGTGGCAGCGTCAAGTTTGAACCGGCAGCCAAAAAGAGGAGGCGGGTCAGCGTTTATACTGACCAGAGCAGTGAAGGATAAGATTCATCCCAAGTACTATACCGATGCCAGGGTGATGTGCTCCTGTGGCAACACCTTTACCATCGGCTCGACCAGAAAGACATTGAAGGTTGAGCTGTGCAGCAAGTGTCATCCCTTTTACACCGGCGAGCACCGGATGGTGGACACCGCCGGCCGCGTGGAGCGGTTTAAACAGCGCTACAAGGTAGAGAAATAGAGCCGGTGTGAGTAGTGAGGCAAGGAGCGGGAAAGGTGAGCCGCTCCTTTTTTGTTAGGTGTATTATGGCCAGGAAATTTCATTACGGCGGGCAGGCGGTTATGGAGGGGGTGATGATACGTGGCAAGGAGGCCGCCGTTACCGCGGTCCGCCGTACCAACGGGACGCTGGCCACCAACATCAAGCCACTGTCTGCCATTTATTCCGGCCGCCTGAGGCAGACCCCCCTTAGCCGTGGCGTTATCGTTCTGCTTGAAACCCTGCTATTGGGGATAGGCAGCCTGATATATTCGGCCAATGTTTCACTGGAAGAGGAGGGGGAGGAGATTTCGGGTAATTCGGTCTGGTTGCTACTGCTGATATCACTGGCCTTTGCCGTCGCTCTCTTCTTCTTGCTGCCCCTTTTCATCGCCAAGCTGCTTGACCCCTACATCACGTCGTCTCTGGTTTTTAACCTGATAGAGGGCTTGGTCCGGCTGGCCATCTTCATCGGCTACCTCAAGCTGGCATCACTGCTGCCCGACATAAAGCGGGTGTTCGCCTATCACGGCGCCGAGCACAAGACCATCCACGCCTATGAAGACGGGGCTGAGCTGGAAGCCCGGACTATACAGAAGTACAGCACCGCCCACGCCCGCTGCGGCACCGCCTTTATACTGTCGGTGCTGATTATTGCCATCTTGGTCTTTGCCCTTGTCGGGCGTCAGGTGGTGTGGCTTATGGTCTTGTCGCGGGTGGTGCTCGTCCCGGTTATCGCCGCCATCGGTTATGAGGTAACCCAGCTTGGAGCCAGGCATATGGACAATGGTGTAGTGCATGCCCTGATGGCCCCCGGGCTGTGGCTGCAGAGCCTGACCACCAGAGAGCCGGATGACAGCCAGGTAGAGGTTGCCGTGGAGGCGCTAAAAGAGGCGCTGGCTATTGACCAGAGGGCGGAAGCAGTTCCACTGGCTTCCGAAGGCTAAATCAGTCCCTTTTTAGCTCCTCAAAGAAGCAGGTCTTTTCGCCGGTGTGGCACACCGGCCCCAGGGGGCGGGCTTTGACCAGCAGGGTGTCGCCGTCGCAGTCCTTGAGAATCTCACGGACTATGAGTCGGTTGCCCGAGGTCTCTCCCTTGTGCCACAGCTCCTTACGGCTGCGGCTGTAGAACCAGACCTCACCGCTCTTCAGGGTAAGCTCTAGAGACTCTTTATTCATATAGCCCAGCATCAGCACCTCGCCGGTGTCGGCGTCCTGGACTACGGCCGGAATGAGCCCTTTTTCGTTGAACCTTAGACTGTTAATACTTCACCCCCTAAATCCTTCTCATTCTCCCTTTTTCAAAGGGAGAAGTCTCCTATACCCCTTTGTATGGTCAAATGTCTATTCTCTGCCAATCTCGTCCAGAGCCTGCTTCAGGTTGATAGCCCCGGTGTAGAGGGCTTTGCCAACTATCGCTCCCTCAACGCCGAGCTTGTTCAGCACCTTGAGGTGAACCAGTGACGATATACCGCCGGAGGCGATGACCGGACACCTTATGGCGTCAACCATCTCAAAGATGGCGGCGAAATTGGGCTCGGTCAGGGTGCCGTCGCGGTTGATGTCGGTATAAATGAAACGCCTGGCCCCGAGCTTTATCATGGAGCGGGCAAAGTCCAGAGCTTTTAGCTCTGTCTCCTGTTCCCAGCCGTGAGTCGCCAGCTTGCCCTCCCTGGCGTCAAGGCCGACAATGACGGACTGGTTGAATTGGTGGCACGCCTCTTGGACCAGTTGCTGGTTTTCCACGGCGGCGGTGCCCAGAATGACCCGCTCAACACCGATTTTCAGCAGTTCTTCAATCGTTTCCATCTGGCGGATGCCGCCGCCGACCTGCACCGGAATCACCAGCGTGCTGGCGATGCCGGTGATGATATCCAGGTTTTTAAGTTTGCCGCTGGCGGCGCCGTCGAGGTCAATAACGTGAAGCCGGGTTGCCCCCAGCGACTGCCACTGCATCGCCATAGCCACCGGGTCGTCGGAGAACACCGTCTCCATGCCGTAATCGCCTTTGTACAGGCGCACACACCTGCCGTCTTTTATATCAACCGCCGGGATGATGTCCATCTTCAGTCCTGCCCTAATCCGGATAACTAAATGAGCATTATATCATCTCTTGCCTTGGGGTAACAATGAGCCTTTTGCCCTCCTGTGCTATCACGGTGACCTCTTCACCGACACCTATCTCGTCACCTGCCGTTTTTGCCTGCCACAGCTCGCCGGCGATTTTGACCAGACCCTCCGGGTCTAGCGGGCTTATCGCCTTGCCGTGACTGCCAACCATGGTCTCAAGACCGATAACCGGCTTTCTCTTCAGGGCGCGGCTGCCCGCCCGGTAGGTGACTATGGCGATGACAGCCCAGACGACCATCAGGGGAATAAGAACGGCTATGGGGATTTTGATACCCAGCCGGGGCAGGCCCACCAGTGCTATTACGGCTATGACTGCCTCTTCAAATGTGGTGCTGATGATGGCTACAACAAGCCTGCCGTTCATTTTTTTATTATATCAGGACTTCTTCGTTGCCGATACCCAAATTCGGGTGCTATAATCTGGCTTATGAAACTGACACGTGAAGAGGTTTTGCACATCGCCCGCCTTGCCAGACTGGGTCTGACCGAGGCCGAGGTGGACAGGCTCAGCGAGCAGCTATCCCACATCCTGGAGCATTTTGAGGTCTTGCAGCAGGTGGACACCGCTGGCGTCCCACCCACCGCCCAGCCCAATCCCCTTCAGAACGTGCTGAAGGAAGACAAGGTTGAGGCTTCCCTCTCTCAGGAGCAGGTCTTGGCCAATGCGCCGCAAAGGGAGGGTGACTTCTTCAGGGTAAAAGCGGTACTGGAGTAGGCCAGTAAGCAGGAGCTTCTTGTGTTGCCGTGCAGGTGCTCAGTTACACACAGCCGGGAGTGAATCTTTGTCATCGGGAGACCAGGCTACGATAGCTTTGCCCGAGCCGAGGCATGATGGCGGTGTCTCGGTGGAAGAAGCTATTCTCAGGAGAAAGTCGGTAAGGGACTATGCCAGCCAAGCCCTGACTCTGAATGATGTCTCGCAGCTTCTCTGGGTAGCCCAGGGAATCACTGACCCGGCGGCAGACCCGAGAGTGGTGCCATCCGCCGGGGCTACTTATCCCTTAGAAGTGTATGTTGTCATCGGCAGTGTGACAGGTGTTGCCCCAGGAATCTACCGCTATGAGCCTGAAGGGCACCAACTACTGAAGGTGGTTTTGGGGGATAAGAGACAGGAGCTGGCAGGGGCAGCCATGGGCGAGCGGTTCGTAGCCGAGGCGGCCATAGACATAGTCATTACCGCCGTCTATGAAAGGACAACGGCAAGATATGGGGGGAGGGGGATAAGGTATGTGCACATGGAAGTCGGGCACGCTGCCCAGAACGTCTACCTCCAGGCGGTGGCCCTTGACCTGGGGACGGTGGTCGTTGGTGCCTTTGATGATGGCCAGGTTAAAGCAGTTCTGAATCTACCTGATAATGAAAATCCACTTTACATAATGCCAGTGGGCAGAGTAAAGGATTAAAAGGAGCTCAATGTTAAACGGCAAACATTTGACTATCCAGGAGGCATCCCGGCTGCTCAAGACAAAGCAGGTGTCGTCTGTGGAGTTAACCAGGGCTTACCTTGAGCGCCTTCATCAACTTGAGCCCAGGGTTCGGGCGGTGGTTACCGTTACCGAGGACCTGGCTCTGAATCAGGCTGAAAAAGCGGACGAGAGGCTCGCTGCCGGTGATGGCAGTCCTCTGACCGGCATACCGGCGCTGATAAAGGACGTCATCTGCACTAGAGGCGTCAGAACTACCTGCTCCTCAAAGATGCTGGAGAACTTTGTCCCGCCTTATGATGCCACGGTGATGGAAAAACTGAATAGCTGTGGCGTCGTGGTGGTGGGCAAGACCAATATGGACGAGTTCGCCATGGGCTCGTCCACCGAGAACTCTGCCTTTTTCACCACCCACAACCCCTGGGACTTGAGCCGCGTCCCCGGCGGTTCCAGTGGCGGCTCGGCGGCGGCGGTGACCTGCGGTGAGGCCGTCTATGCCCTGGGCTCGGACACCGGCGGCTCTATCCGCCAGCCAGCCGGCTTTTGCAGTGTCACCGGCCTGAAGCCCACCTACGGACGGGTGAGCCGCTACGGACTGGTCGCCTTCGCCAGCTCCTTAGACCAGATAGGGCCTATGACGCAAGATGTGGCCGACTGCGCCCTGGTGCTTAACGCCATCGCTGGCTATGACCCCAGGGACTCCACCTCGGTACCTCTGGCAACGCCTGACTATACTCGGTGCCTTACCGGCGACATGAGGGGTCTTCGCATTGGCATACCCAGAGAGTATTTCGTTGAGGGGATGCAGAAAGAGGTGGCCGATGCCATTAAGGCTGCCATTGGCAAGCTGGAAGAATTGGGGGCGGATATAGACTGGGAGGTATCCCTGCCCCACACCCCCTACGCCTTGGCCGTCTACTATATCATCGCCCCGTCGGAGGCTTCAGCCAACCTGGCAAGATATGACGGGGTGAAGTACGGCTTTTCCTACAAGAATGCCGAGAACATGTGGCAGGCGATGGAGAAGACGCGGGAGCTCGGCTTCGGCGCCGAGGTCAAGCGGCGCATCATGATAGGCACCTACGCCCTGTCCGCCGGCTACTACGACGCCTGGTATCTCAAGGCCCAGAAGGTGCGCACCATCATCCGGCGGGAGTTTGATCGGGCGTTTGAAAAATACGATGCCCTGGTGACGCCAACCTCGCCCACCGTCCCCTTCAAGATTGGTGAGAAGGTTGAAGACCCGCTACAGATGTATCTAAGCGATGTCTTTACCATACCGGTGAACATCGCCGGCCTGCCGGCCATCTCAATTCCCGCCGGCTTTGCCGGTGGACTGCCCATCGGACTCCAGATTATCGCCAGGCCCTTCGCCGAGGAAACGATATTAAGGATTGCCCACGCCTACCAGCAGGCAACCGACTGGCACAAGAAGAGACCGAATATTTAGGAGGAGGTAAGGGTATGGATGAAATTGTTTGCCTTGCATGTGGGAAAACTGTTAAGCTACCGCAATTTATTGATACCGACAATTATGACGGCCAAGTAGTTTGCCAGGAATGTAAATCTCTCCTACATGTAAAATTGGTCAAGGGAAAAGTACAGAAATACAAAATTGTAAGAGAAAAATCCGAGGATTTCGATTTTACCGAGCATGTTTTGCGTTTACAAAAGGAGCGAAACCAACAATTAAAAGGGAAAGAGGATGCTTCTCGATAAGGTTTAAGTAAAGCGGCAACCTTACTAACGGAATCAGTTCTGTTTACGAAGGGGATAAATTGTTCTGGAAAAAGCTTAAGAAAGCCCAGTCTGCCAACAAGCTCTTTAGTCAAGCTAACCAAGCATGGCGACAACGTAAGTGTTGTCTGCTTAATGGCGATGATGATGGGGCTAAACAGGCTTGTATAGAGGTTATTAGACTATGCCAGTTATCGTTAGATGAGGATGAGCGAATAGGTGATGCTTATGTTTTACTGGCAAATGCATTACTAGCAGAGGCATCTCATCTTTCCAGGCAATCAAATCCATACCAATATAGTTTATTGCAGCCTAGAGGGGCTTCAGTCATCCATTGGTGGCATTCGCTGCCACACAGGGGTTATCCGATTACAAAAAATAAAGCCATTGGTGACCAATTATGGAGCAGTGCAGTTGAACAACTTATGCGAGATAAGGCGACACCTGAAGATGGCGTGTTATCGTTAATGAACTCTTGGAAGGACAGCCTAGCGGTTAATACTATCTCGCCAATTAGCTTCCAGCATATCAAAGAGCTTATTGATGGCCACTATGAAATGGGCGAGTATATGATTGGGAAAGCTGTAGAACTCTTCACAATTGCTGCAACATGTAAAGTGAATGCAAAGGAAATGCTTAACGGATTAGTTGATTCTATGAAAGTGGCCAGTGAGCTGGTAAATGCACAACACTCTCAGGGCTGGAAATATAGCCGGTGGGCCATATGGTTGGAAACCTTTTTGGAAGAGTGGAGCTGTAAATGTTTTTTGGTATGGCAGGACAAGCATGGTGTTTTAACAGATTACCAGTTAATGTATAATTTGTGGCTTTCTGGTTTTGAACCTTTGTGGCTAGTGGGGTGTGATATTGCACGAGCCGACCGAAGGGAAAATATAAAGTGGGGTATGTCTGAGTATTTATCTAATAAATCAGAGCCTGTCTCTAAGACTGATGAGGAGGCATTTTGGAAATTTACTAATAGTTACGATGAAGCTGCATTAAAAGCAATTGATTTATTTAAAGGAAAGCAAAGACAAGCTATCAAACGAACTTTAAAAGAAATGAGAGACTATGATAGTGATACGCCAGAAGGGAAACTGAAACGTTTTATGTCTACGCTGGAGTAAGGATAAGAAGAGTCCAAGATAGGTTTAGTCTCTTGTAAACCATCCCCCTTTGGAAAGGGGGATTAAGGGGGATTTAGAAAGAGTTGAATACTCTTAAAGTCAATTGCTATTCCGGTCACACCTATGCCCAGAGGCCGGTGTCTTTTAGCTGGCAGGGGATGGACTATGAGGTCGAGGAAGTGGAAAAGGAGTGGCTGGAGCCGGAGAAAAGGTGCTTTCTGGTCAAAACAGTTGATAACAAATCCTTTCAACTCTGCTATAATGAAGCCCTGAACGAATGGTCAATATCAAGGGGGAGTCTTAGAGGGGCGAAGTCCCTCTAAATAAAACAAGGGGTAAGGCAAATATGCTAAAAGACATACTTAAAATACTGGAAGAAGACGCCCGGGCTACTCCCAAACAGATAGCCACCATGACCGGCAGTTCGGTTGATGAGGTGACAAGGCTCATCAAGAAGGCCGAGGAAGAGCGGGCTATCCTGAAATACAAGACCCTGATAAACTGGGACAAGGTTGGCGACGAGCGCGTCTGGGCGCTGATAGAGGTCAAGATTACGCCGCAGAGGGACGTCGGCTTTGACGCCATCGCCGAGCGCATCTACCGCTTCCCTCAGGCCCGCAGCGTCTATCTGGTGTCCGGGGCGTTTGACCTGGCGGTACTGGTAATGGGCAAGTCCATGCACGAGGTAGCCGATTTTGTCACCCAGGAGCTGGCGCCCATAGAAGGGGTGCGGGAGACGGCGACCCACTTTTTGCTCAAACACTACAAGGAGGACGGGGAGATTATCGGTGGCGGGGAAGAGACCAAACGCCAGCCGGTGATTCTCTAATCTTAGAGACTCCATGAAAGCAGATAAGTTAGCCCGGCTAGATAAATACCGTGGCTTAATCTCTCAGAGGGCAAGGATGATATCCCCTTCGGGCATAAGGAAGTTCTTTGACCTGCTGTCGTCTATGGAAGGGATTATTTCACTCGGTGTCGGCGAGCCGGACTTCGCCACTCCGTGGCAAATCCGCGAGACAGCCATTCATTCCATAGAAAAGGGCGATACCATGTACACCTCAAACCTGGGCATGCCCGAGCTGCGCCGGGAGCTGGCCGGGTACCTCAAGACTGGCTATAACCTGGACTACGACCCGGACACAGAGCTGCTGATTACCGTCGGTGTCAGTGAGGCCTTAGACCTGGCGATGCGGGCCATTCTCGACACCGGGGATGAGGTCATCATGCCCGACCCGCACTACGTCTCCTATGACTCCTGCGTTATCCTGGCCGAAGGCACTCCGGTGATGGTGTGCACCGACGAGGAAGACGGTTTTGAGGTCAGCGCCCAGGGTATTGAAGCCAGGATTACCGATAAAACCAAGGCCATCCTGCTGGGCTACCCGGCCAATCCCACCGGGGCCGTCATGCCCCGGGACAAGCTGGAGCAGATAGCCGAGGTCGCCCGCCGCCATAACCTGCTGGTGGTCTCGGACGAAATCTATTGCCGTCTGGTCTACGGTGTGGAGCACACCTGTCTGGCGACCCTGCCCGGAATGAAGGAGAGCACCGTATTGCTGGGCGGTTTTTCCAAGGCTTATGCCATGACCGGCTGGCGCATCGGCTACACCGCCGCCAGCAGAGAGATAATCGCTGCCATGACCAAGATTCACCAGTACACCATTATGTCCGCCCCGACCATGGGGCAGGTGGCGGCCATTGAGGCGCTGAAATCGGGCGAGGACAGCGTTGTTGAGATGGTCGAGGACTACAACCGCCGGCGGCTGGTTATGGTCAAAGGGCTGTGCGAAATCGGGCTGTCCTGCTTTGAGCCCAGGGGTGCCTTCTACGCCTTTCCCTCAATCAAAAGCACCGGCATGAGTTCGGAGGAGTTTGCCGAAAAGCTCCTCTTTGAGGAAAAGGTGGCCGTAGTTCCCGGTAACGCCTTCGGGCAGTGCGGTGAAGGCTATGTCCGCTGCTGCTACGCCACCTCTCTGGCGGAGATAGAGGAAGCCCTGGAGAGAATGAAGCGGTTTCTGGATAGACATAGGAAAGGATAGTCTTTTTCTTTAACCCTATCCCCTATATCCCCCTCCCCTTAGCAAGGGGAAACTTGTTTTAAGAGGGGCTAGCGCCCCTCTCAGGAAGCTCACCCCATATGAAATAATTAGGGCTTGACCTGCTTCATGGTTGGTATTAAATATAAAGAAGAAAGCCTATGGAGAAATTCCGTAGGTTTTTTTATTAAAAATGTTGAAGGATTATTGATTAATTACTGCTTTTGTAATATCATTCGACAAATTACATAATTTGTTTTACCATATGTTTGTAACTTACAAATAAGGCAGACATATGGCTAAGACAAAAGTAGTCTCAGACAGATTAGCCAAAGTAAAGTGTAGGGAATGGCTGGAGAAGGTTGGATTTACAGATGTAAAACCAGCAAGAAAACAAAGTTGTGATTTAACAGCAAGAAAATCCGATAAGAATTATTTTATTGAGATTAAGTATTCTTCAAAGGAAAGTGGTAGTTATTTCGGCACAGTTATGCTGACTGAAATGTTTCAGGCGATTTGTAACAAAGACAATTACTTGTTCTTAGTCTGTAGAGGCAAAAGTGGCGATATAAATGATTGGTTTTTTAAGCTATTCAGCGTTGAAGATTTTATTAAATGTTGCACATTAACAACGCCTATTTTCCTATATCATTTGGATGTAGAAGGTCATTCCAATTTAACCGTTCCAAACTTCTCAAAAAATACTACACTAGCTTCAGAGTCGCTAATAAGACATATGTGGAAAGACTTCAAAAAGTGGAAATCAAAGTTATCTCTATCTAAAGGGGGAAGCAATAATGAATAGCACGAAGTATACTTTGACTAAGTATGAAACAATACGTAGAACCGAAAAAGTTGAGTATATGGTGGAGATTCCCGAGAATGCCAAGAATAAAACAGAATACGCTAATGAGCAAATATTAGATAGCAATTATTTAGAATATAAAGTTGCGGATATAGTTGATAGCGAAATGCTTTATGAAGAAATTCAGAGCTTGCGTAAGGTCAGGTAGAGGAAAGAATATACTGGCTTTACAAGCCTATTGGTAAGCATTATATAGGAAGGGAACTAAAGCCGAAACACGCTTTGCTGACTTCCATATGGAGATTCCCTCCTGAGCAGGCAAATTCACATCCGGCTCCCTTCCCTATCGCTCTGCCTATTAGAGCGATTTACTCTGTTATGGATGATAATAGAGGTCTTGTAATTGACCCATATTGTGGCAGTGGCACCACTCTAGTTGCCGCAAAACTGCTGGGGCATGATTTTATAGGTATTGATATTTCGTTAGAATATGTTGACCATGCCAAAGGAAGGCTACATAATTGTGAGAGCGAAAGACGAGCCTTGCTCGAAGAACTAGAAAAACATAGAGTATCAAAAACTTTCTCAGAAAGAAAACAGAACGGCGGATATACCGGTAGATTTAGGCAAAACAAGGGTAATTCTATAACCGAACAAATACCTCTCGAGTTATTTAAAAGTTAGCACGGTACTTCGAGTGCATCTAAGGGGGCTTCCGTCCCTCTTTTCTTCCCCATCTCTTGGCAGGAGAGGGGATAAAGGGGGTGAGGTGGCTACACCAGCCTCATATTCTTCTTGACTTCTTTTAGGGTCTTCCGGGCAATCACCCGGGCGCGTCTGGCGCCGTCGGCCAGAACATCGGCAATGTATTTGGGGTCGGCCTCAAACTGCGCCCGCCTTTCTCTTATTGGTTTAAGGGCGGAGTTGATTACCTCAGCCAGCAGCGCCTTGCAGTCAACACAGCCAATCTCGGCCTGGCGGCACTGCTGGGCCAGCCTGCTTACCCTGGTGGAGTCAAAGTAGCCCATTAGCTTGTAGACGTTGCATTTTTTGGGGTGCCCAGCGTCGGTGCGGTATATACGGGTGGGGTCGGTAAAGGCGGTCATTATCTTGGCTCTGGTCTCCTCGGCGGTCATCGCCAGCTCGATGTCGTTGCCCGCCTGCTTGCTCATCTTCTCCTTGCCGTCCAGCCCGACCACCAGCGGATAGCTGGTTAGCTTGGCTTCAGGCTCGGGGAAGGTGTCGCCGTAAAGGCCGTTGAAGCGGCGGACAATCTCCCGGGCAAGCTCAAGGTGGGGCAGCTGGTCTTCGCCGACGGGCACCACCTCAGCCTTGTAGAGCACGATGTCGGCCGTCATCAGCACCGGGTAGCCGAGAAGTCCGTAGTTCACGTTCTGCGGCTGGAGCTTGACCTTCTCCTTGAAGGTGGGCACCCTGAGCAGCCAGCTTAGCGGGGTGACCATGCCGAGCAGGGTGTGCAGCTCCATCACCTCGGGGACGTGGGACTGGACGAAGAGGGTGCTCTTCTCGGGGTCAAGACCAACCGCCAGCCAGTCAAGCATCATCTCGTAGATGTTCTGCTGGAGCTGGCTGGTGTCTTCCATTGAGGTCAGGGCGTGAATGTCAACGATGCAGTAGATGCAGTCATACTCGTCCTGGAGCTTGACCCAGTTCTGCAAAGCCCCCAGGTAGTTGCCTATGTGCTGCCTGCCGGTGGGGCGGGCTCCGGAAAAGATGCGCTTCATGTTTCTCCTTTAAGCTGGAAGTGTAGCATAAATTTGAAAGAGACGGCAATGCTGTCCTCGTTAGTATGATTAGAGGCACGTCTATGCCAGTCAAAATAGGGGGATTTCTCGGATAGGGCTAGCGAATTTAAGGGTTCAGGCTTGAGCCAGGTATTCAAGCTTTGCCATCACTTCATCTATGGTCGGCTCATCAGTGGACGCCCCTGAGGTCACTCCGATGGAGCTCTTCCCTTCAAGCCAGGAGGCCTCAATTTCATCGGCGGTCTCAATGGGATAGGTCTCGGTTACTCCGGAGCACAGCTCTACCAGGTGCCGGGTGTTGGCGCTGTTGTGCCCGCCGACAACAAGAATCACGTCTACCTTCTCGGCCAGCTTCAGAGTATCGTTCTGGCGCTGCCGGATGTCATGGCATATGGTGTCAATAATGTGGAGCTCGGAGTCCTTGACCAGGGCACGGTCAATAAGCTCCCTGGCAAACCGGGCGAAGAAGGCCGGAATCTGTGTTGTCTGAGACAGGACGCCCAGGCGGCGCGGCAGGTTGTCAAGCCGGACTAAGCTCTGGCTGTCCTGAATGGCTGTCCCCTTGCCGTTAGCCCAGCCAAGTATGCCCTTGACCTCGGGGTGGCTGGCATCGCCAAAGACTATAGTGTAGAATCCAGATTCAGCCAGCTTTCTGGCGGCCACCTGGGCCCTCCTGACAAAGGGACAGGTGGTATCAATAACTTCAATGCGGCGGGCTCTGATTTCCTCAATCACCTGCGGGCTTACGCCGTGGGCGCTGATGACCACCAGGCTGCCCTGGATTGCGTCAACGCTGTTGACCACGCTGACGCCCCTTTCGGCCAGCCGCCTGAGCACCTGCTGGTTATGCACCACGGCGCCCAGGGTTTCTATCCCGCCCTGCTCACCGGCGACCCTCTCCAGAATATCAATGGCCCGCCTGACACCCATGCAGAAGCCGATGTTGGATGCTTTCTTAATCTCTAGCGCCATTTGCCTGTCCTGCGGGCATAACTGCCCCGCTGTTCCGGAGGGAGCAGTTCGGCGATATGCTTCATTGTAATGTCCGTCAGCCTTGAGAGCTCAAGTTTGGTCAATTTACCATCCACCCGGGGCAGGGTAAAGGCTTTGCCGACGTTAACCACTATCTCGGGACGGCGCCATATCCAGCTGAAGCCTTTTATCCTGGCGGTGCCGGTAATACCCACCGGAATGACCGGAGTCTGGCTGCGGGAGGCTATCAGCGCCGCTCCGTTAAAGGCGAGCTTCAGTTTTTGGCTATGGCTTCTCATCCCCTCGGGGAAGATGACCAGAGCTTTGCCATCGTCCAGAACCTGCATCGCCCTCCGCAGTGCTTTTCTGTCCGGCCGTCTTTTGCTGACCGGGAAAGCGCCGAAGCTGCTCATAATATATCCGATTATTCTGGAGTGGAAAACCTCCTCTTTGGCCATAAAATCCACCCTACGCCCGAGGCTGATTCCCAGAAGGGGTGAATCAACCAGATTGATATGGTTACTGACAAATATCACCCCGCCCTGTTCGGGAACGTTTTCCCTGCCCCTGACTCTTCGTCTGGTGAGTAGTCCGAAAAGTGATACCAGTGTAAAACGGATGGCGTAATAGAGCAAAGCACCCTAGACCCCGACAAAATGAGAACCCAGCTAGCTAATTATACTATCTGGGTGTGAGGGAAGACAATCCGGTCTTCTCCCTTTGACAGAGAGAGTGAGAAGGATTTTGACAGGCGAAGAGGGGGGTGGGTTACACCCCGGGGAACAAGCGCGGTAGACAATGGCTGTTGGCTACCCCTGGCTTTCGGCCTTGGCGATGCCTTTTAGCAGGGACAGGATGCCGATGACCGCCCGCTGGATGCTGGCCGGCTCTTGAGCCAAGACACGGTAGACATAGGGGTCAACATGATTGGCGGAATAGTCTGGTTGGGCCTCGGATATCGTGCTCGGCTGCTGTGGCAGATAACCGGCCAGGGCAAAGAGTTCATTAACGTCAAAACCCAGAGGCTCGGCTATCTTCTGCAGAATGGTGGCTGATGGAAAGCGTTCCCCCCTCTCTATGCGGCCCAGGTATGAGGGAGAAACGCCTGACTTCTGGGTCATCTCCTGAAGCGTTAGAGGTATCATGAGCCTCTGCTGTCTTATCATCCGGCCGAAGTCCGTGCTGTTAGAACGGCCGGCTGTTTTGGCGGTCATTTTCTTACTGTGAAAGCCAGCGGTCAAAGTCTTCAACAGGCTGGTCAAGCTCTACATCCTCACCCTTGGGTTCTGGTTCTTTTTCGGGGCGGGTACTACCAACATTGTCTGAGGCTTCGGGCTTTGTCTCGGCAGGTTCTGGTTCACCTTCGTCATCTATCTCCTGTCGTTTCCTGACCAGTTCCTCGACCTTTCGGCTGGATTGGGCGATAACCGAGGCTATGGCGTCGCTTGAGGCCTGCTCAATCCTTAGCATAATGGCTTCTTTTAGGGCATCGGCCATCTCAGCAGCCCTGGCCTTGTTTTCCTCTTTGATTTTTAGTACTATCTGCTTCGTCCTCTGCTCGTACTGGTGGAGAATCCGGCCCATCTCCTGCTCTGCTTCCTGCCTGGCTATTTTGCCTACCTTGCCGATAAGCTGTTCTGCCTCCTTGGCCAGTTCTGTCATAATCTCAGCGGCTCCGAGTTCAACCTTCTGGTTAGTCCCCCGTTCTATTTCTGCGGTATCCATTGTTAGCTCCTACCTATTTATTCTTGATTTTAACTACCTCAAGTTATTTGTAACTATCTCAATTTTTGATGATAATCGGCCGGATTACAATCACCCAATAGTAATCTAAAAATGGTAAAATAGTACTCTTTCAGGAGAGTTCTATTGCCTGACCGGCTGCGGGTAAGACAACGGCGGCGCTGCTGTCCAGGTGGTCAATGTAGAAGCCGGGGTATTCGCTGTGGACGGGCATAAGGACATCAGGCTTTATCTCCCGGGCAATCCTTATCAGGTCTGGGCTTGAAGCGTGACCCGAGGCGTGAAGCCCCTTCTCGGCTTCGGGTATCTGCCAGCAGCCGTCTTTCTCCCGGGGGAGCCCGAAGCCTTTGAATTTGAAGTGCTCCAGCCAGTTGTGGAGGCGACGGAAGTCAATCGCCTGCTCCTCGTCGTGAGGCTCACTGGAGCTATAAACGTAGAGACTGCCCGGTCTGGGGCGGATGCTGGGTAACTCGTTTAAGTCGAAGAAGCTGAAGCAGAGGATAAACTGTTCCTGGGCTGAGCCCACTTCATCCGCCAGAACAGTCTTACTCTGGTAGTCATCAAAGATATGGCGCCGCCACAGGCCGGGGGACTTGCTGGCGGTGGTATCCTGGTAGATAGCTAGGTTGTTGTCCTTAGCGATATCGGGGATTTGCCGGTCAAGGAGGCGCAGTGTCTTCAATAGGTAGGCGTCCTGGGGCAGTACGGCCAGCTTCCGGCCGGTAGACCTTGCAATCTCCAGGAAGGTGAGCAGCCGGTCTATGTCCCGGGCCGGGAAATCGGCGATGACCAGTCCTCTGGCACCGGCAACGGCCTTCAGCGCGTTTTCGTAGACTTCGTCTTCGCTGACGCTGGTCTTGCGGTGCACGTTAGTACCCTCCAGGATGAGGACCCTGGGTTTAAGCTCAGCCGCCTGCCGGACGAAACCCTGTGTGAGCCGGGCGTGCTTGCCGTGCTGCCTGAGGTCGCCGCTGTAGATAATCCAGCCGGCACTGGTGTCGATGCCCCAGGCACAGGCGCCGGGAACGGAGTGGTCAACCGGGAAGCAGCGCAGGTCAAAGCCGCAGCTGCTGTGAGAAGTCAGGGGGCACGAGACCAGCTCCTTTTGTCTGGCTGTTTTTTCCCAGAAACCCCATTGCCAGAACTGGACCGCCGGTTGGCTCAGCTCTTCCGGTCTGGCATCGGCCAGGCAGAACTGACGCTGCTTATTTGTTCTGTCATCACTGAGGCAGGCTGTCTGCTGCCAGCCGGACGGGCACTGGTATGAGGTCGGGCTGTAGTAGCACACCTGCTGGTCAAAGCCGGCCTTGCCTGAGTCCTGCATAGCTTTGGCGAGGAAGGCGGTCACCGTCGTGGCGTATACCGGTATGTCCTCTTTCAGGAATGAGATATACCCGGAGTGGTCAAGGTGAGCGTGGGACAGCAGCACTCCATCTACCCGGCCTAACTTTCGGTAGAGCGGGTGGCTATGAAATTTGGGCCACAGCCCCGGTGTTACCAGGTCATCCCGGTAGAGCCCTTCCAAGGGTGGCAGCAGGCCCAGTGCCAGAGGGTCGAGCAGGCCGGCACCGCTTCGGGGCTTGAGATACTCTTCATAGAACAGCTTGTATCTCTTGAAAGGGAAGCCGAAGTCCAGTAGCAGCCTCCGCTCGCCGTCCTCAAGGAGTATCTTGTTGCCGCCGATTTCGTTGATACCACCATAGAAGGTCAATTTTACCATTGCGACCACCCTTTACCATCTCAGGCCCTGAGGGAAAGCCTATCCCAGTTCGAGGCTGAAGTCCAGAGCCCGGGCTGAATGGGTTATGGCACCAACGGAGATATAATCAACACCGGCCATAGCCACATCGCGGACATTATCCAGGTTGATACCACCAGAGGCCTCGAGCCTGACCTTGTTTTTGACCAGCTCCACTACCTGCCTTGTATCACCGGGGCTCATGTTATCCAGCATGACGACATCAACCCCGGCCCGGGCCGCCTCCACAGCCTCGGCAGCAGTAGTCACCTCTATCTCAATCTTTGTCCCCGGAGGAACACCTTTTTTGGCCCTGGCGACGATGTCCTTAAGGCTCATGCCCAGCTGGCGGAGAGCGGCGATGTGGTTGTCCTTAATCAGGACGCCGTCACCCAGATGTAGGCGGTGGTTCTGCCCGCCGCCGACCCGCACGGCATACTTATCAAGCAGCCTGAGGCCGGGTAAGGTCTTTCTGGTATCGGTAATAACAGCCTTGGTGTCCTTTACCCGGGCGACATATCTGGCTGTCTCAGAAGCAACGCCGCTCAAGTGGCAGAGGAAATTGAGGGCTGTTCTCTCCGCCCTGAGGATGCCGGCCATGTTTCCGGTAATGGCGGCGACAACATCCCCGGCTTTTACCTTCCTACCATCGGGGATAGGTAATTCTACTTTAAGCAAGGGGTCTGCTTTTAGGAATACCAGCCGGACTATGTCACCACCAGCCAGCACCCCCTCTTCTTTGGCCACTATGAGCGCCCTGCCTTCTTGATGGGGCGGTATCAGCAGCCGGCTGGTTGTATCACCCCGGCCGGTGTCTTCCGCCAGAGCCAGCTCTATTATCTTGCTGATTTGCTCGTCGTCAGATGTTTGATTCAAGGCTTTTCTCCTTGCTTATCTTGAGTCAATACGATGTGCTTTTGCCATTCGGGAGAACTGCTGGGGAAATCGGAGCGGAAGTGAGCCCCACGGCTTTCCTCCCTCAAGAGGGCGGACTCGACCAGCAGGCGCCCGGTCAAGACCAGGTTTGCCAGTTCGTGCGACCGGCGGTCTTTGGGTGGAGGCAGGGACTTCTGCCAGGCGGCCAGTGTAGCCGCGGCCTGAGCCAGCCCTTCGCTGTCTCTGGTGATACCCGCATTATCCCAGAGGAGCTTCTGCAGCGCCGGCAGACTAAGTTGGGAAATACCCAGAGCCGGCCAATCCGTCCTGAGCCGGTAGCCTACCTCGGCATCAGCCGTGGTTTCCCTGGGCTTTGGTTCATCCATATGGCTGGTCTTTTCAATGATTCTTTTGTCAAAGACCAGGACTTCAAGGAGCGAGTTTGAGGCCAATCGATTGGCCCCGTGGACTCCGGTGACGGCGGCTTCACCGGCGGCAAAAAGCCCGGCGATGCTGGTTTCCCCCCAGCTATTGACCCTGATGCCACCAATCATGTAGTGGGCGGCGGGTGATACCGGAATCCACTGTCGGGTCATGTCCAGGCCATGCTCCAGACAGAAGCGGTATATGTGAGGGAAGCGCGCCGCGGTGATGTGAGGTGGCAGATGAGTCACGTCCAGAAAGACATTGTCCTGCCCCGTCCTTTCCATTTCATGGAGGATGCTCCGCGCGACCACGTCGCGGGGTGCCAGCTCGGCCTGCGGTGAGTAGCCGGTCATAAAGCGAAGGCCATCCGAATTTCGGAGTATACCACCCTCTCCCCTCACCGCTTCTGATACGAGGAAAGGGGTCACCCCGGGCAGGTGCAGCGCCGTGGGATGGAACTGGAAGAATTCCATATCGACTATCTCGGCCCCGGCCCTGAAAGCCAGGGCGATGCCATCGCCGGTAGCCACCTCAGGGTTGGTGCTGAACCTGAACAGCTGTCCGGCGCCGCCGGTAGCCAGTATCAGGAATCGGCAGCTAAACTCCCGGGTGGAGCCGGTGCGGCAGTTAAGAGCCTTAACACCGGTAGCCCGGCCGTTGTCCAGCACGATTTCGGTGACCAGATGGTCTTCAAGCACCCGGATTTCAGCCCGGCGGATTCTTTCGCTCAGCGTTATTTCTATGTGTTCACCGGTGGCATCACCCCCGGCGTGAAGGATACGGGGAACGCTGTGGGCTGCCTCCAGTGTGAGGTCAATCTCCCCGTTAACGGTGTCAAAAGGGACGCCGAGATTGACCAGGTCAGTGATGCGGCCTGGGGCTTCACTGACCAGAATACGAACCGCCTCTTCGTTGCACAGACCGTCTCCGGCGGCTATGGTATCTTTGAAGTGTAACTCCGGTGAATCGTTGTCACCGATGGCGGCGGCGATACCCCCCTGGGCGTATCTGGTGTTGCAGTCTTGGATGCTGCCCTTGGTTATCAGGAGCACGCTCGCCTGTTCCTTGGCCAGCAGGGCGCAGTACAGCCCGGCAATACCACTGCCGACTATTATGTAGTCATAGCTCTTGATGGGTTACCTCCGGGCCACTCTGCGGGAGTTAGAAGCTTTTAGCACCCTCTCCCTGTTTAAAGGCGATGCCACGTCGGGCTACTCTGATGGTGGCTCCTGATTCTATCTTAAGGACAACACTGTCTTCAGCCAGGCTCTCAATCTGGCCGTAGATGCCACCTATGGTGACCACTCTATCCCCCGGCCTTAAGTCCGACAGAAGCTGATGTTGCTCCTGCTGCCTTTTGCGTTGCGGCCTAATGATGAGAAAATAGAAGATAGCGAAGAGCAACACCAGAAAGACAACCAGGTAGATGGTGCTGGTGGTATCTGTCGTCCCCGTGGTGGTGGTACAGCCACCCAGAGCTACCAGACTGATAATTGACGCCAGTCCCAGAACCGGGAGTACAATCCTTTTCATTTCTCCTCCTTAAAATTAGTCGTGCTGGCTTATTCAACCCTCCCCTGGAGTGCCCAGGGGCTTGTCTTCTTAATCCTGACCTTTACCAGCCGCCCGGTCAGGTCGCCGTCCTGGTCAAAGAATACCAGTTTACCACTCCGGCTTCTACCCTGCCACCTGCCCTTCTTTTTACCCTCTACAAGGACTTCAAGCGTCCTGCCAAGGAGCTGGCCGTTTATCTCAGTGGCGATTTTCTCCTGAAGCTGCTCAACGATAGCCAGCCTTTTTCTCTTCTCATCGGCCGGGACATTGTCTTTGTATTCTTTTGCGGCGATGGTCCCTGGCCTGGGGGAATAAGCGGCAACATGAACGGCGTCAAACCTCAGCTCGCCAAGCAGGCTGGCCGTGGCTTGAAACTGCTCCCGGCTCTCTCCGGGAAAGCCGACGATGACATCGGTGCTCAGGGCAATCCCCGGCACACGGCTGTGTATCCGGTCAACGAGCCGGCGGTAGTACTCTATGGTATAGCCCCGCTTCATTTTCTCCAGAATCTCGTCGTCCCCCGACTGGACGGGCAGGTTTATCTGCTCACACACCTTGTCAAGTCCGGCTACGGCGTCAATAAGCTCGTGGCTCATGTCCTTAGGGTGGTTGGTCAGGAAGCGTATTCTGGCCAGACCATCTGTGTCATTTAGCTCATGGAGGAGGCGGGCAAGGTCGGGTCTTTCTGGCAGGTCATGTCCGTAAGAGTCAACGTTTTGCCCCAGCAGAACTATTTCCTTTGCCCCCTGCCGCGCCAGTTCCCTGGCTTCATCAACGATTTCACCAACCGGCCGGCTCCTCTCCCGGCCGCGGCGGTAGGGGACGATGCAGTAGGAGCAGAAGTTATCGCAGCCCTGGATGATGGGGATATAGGTGCTGACCTTGGGATGCTTTGGCAATATACATGCTACCTTGTCTCCCTCCAGCCCCTCCGGCCAGTCTCCAGGCTTGAAGAAATAGTCAACCTGGGGGAAGTTCCTTTTGAGTTGTTCAGTATTAGAGTTGACCAGGCAGCCGGTCACCGCCAGTCTGAGCTGAGGGCGTGCTTTTTTTGTCGCCTTCAGAGAGTCCAGCTTGTTGGTAACACGGTTCTCAGCGCTCTTGCGCACGACGCAACTGTTGAGAACAACAAAGTCAGCCTCAGCGGCGGCTGTGGTCGGCTGATAGCCCATCTTTTGGAAAAGGCTTTCCAGCCGCTCGGATTCTGCCTTGTTCATCTGGCAGCCTATTGTCCAGATATGATATTTTGGCATGACTTGAAGACCTTCGGAACCGGGTAAATATATACTCGCATATTGCTTTCATGGCGGAGGGAGTGGGATTTGAACCCACGACCCCGGTTTTCCAGGGTAAGCGCTTAGCAGGCGCCCGCACTAGACCACTATGCGATCCCTCCTTTGTTCGACTGCTGGCTTTTTCATCCTTAATATATCATACTAGCACTTCTGGCTCAAAGACTATTTTGGAGGTAATTCATCCTCCCCCATTAACACCCTCTGCCAAATGAAGGAAAGGGGAAGGTTAAACAATCCAAGGGGCAAGTTTATAAAAGGTGTTGCATTCATCTGGCCTCTTGCGACTTATTTGAGGGTATCCTGGCGGTGTGTTATGATGGGGAGGCATGGAGATTGATATCCTGTTCGATGAAGGGCTTGAGGGCTGCCTTGATGCTGACTGGCTACAGAATGTAGTCCGGCTGGTCCTGACCGCTCAGGGGATTGAGACAGGTGCCGAGGTCGGTCTGGTTATCGCCAGCCAGGAAAAGGTCTGGAAGCTGAACAAGGTTTATCTGGGCAGAGACGAGCCCACTGATGTTCTTGCCTTTGCCATGCTTGGGGAGTCCCCCGAGAAGGAGTTGCTCTTCGCCACTCCGCCGGACGGCATAAAGCGCCTGGGCGAGGTGCTCATCAGCTACCCACAGGCAGTCAGGCAGGCCGAGGAACACCGGCATTCAGTGGAGAAGGAGGTTGCCGTTCTGATAGTCCACGGTGTCCTCCACCTGCTGGGCTATGACCATGATGAACCCGAGTCAGCCCGCCGGATGGCGGGCAGGGAGAGGGCCATCCTGAACTGCGTTGAGGGTCAATAGTGAGGGTGCTGGGCATTGCCGGCAGCCCCAGGCGTGGTGGCAACACCGACCTGCTGCTGGCCGAGGTGCTTCGGGGTGCCCGAAGTAAGAAGGCCGAGGTCAAAACCATTATCCTTTGTGCCCTTGATATTGCCCCCTGCCAGCACTGTGATGTCTGCCTCAGGACCGGTGATTGCCAGTTTAATGACGATATGCAGACTGTTTATCGGGAGCTTAAAGGGGCAGACCGGATAGTGCTGGCGTCTCCACTATTCTTTACGGGGGTAACCGCCCAGACGAAGGCGATGTTTGACCGCTGTCAGGCGCTATGGGTTAGAAAATATAAGCTAAATATGCCGCCATTGGGTGACCGGCGGGAGAGGAAAGGGCTTTTTGTCTCCGTTGGTGGGCGTGAGGATGCTTCATTTCCGCCGGCGATAGCCACGGTAAAGTCCCTTTTCTCCACCCTGGACATAGGCTACTTCGGCCAGTTGGTGTTCTCCGGGATAGATGAGAAGGGGGCCATAAACAGACACCCCGATGCCTTAAAGCAGGCGTATCTGGCCGGGCAGAGGCTGGTGGCAGATTAAGCCTCCGCTCTGCTTGTCCGGGTGAACAGGGTGACAAAGGCGGGTAAGAAAGCCCACAGAAAGAGGGTAGGCAGGAGCATGGCTCCCGAGATGTAGAGACCAGGCGGAGCGGCAAACTGGAATATAATCAGTACCTCGTAGATATTGTAGCCATAGAGTATCTGCACCACCAGATATCCGGCCAGAACCGACATGAGGAACAGCGCCAGGGGGAACACATAGAGGCTAAACTGCCAGGCTGGTGGCCTCCGGCCGGCCAGCGAAGAACCCAGAAAATGCCTCTTCTTAGTCCGGAACTGCCACCAGGTTCGCAGGGCGTAAGCTATCAAGCCCAGAAGCAGGATTGAGGTAAACCCCAGAGCGTAGGTGGCCATGGTGTCTATGGTCTTCCAGTGAGCCCACCAGGGTACAGGAGTCGGCTCAAGCTTAAGCCCCAGGAGCAGGTTAGCAATCCCCGGAGCGATAGTATGCCCGATGGTGCTTGCCTGGCTGTTGGTGAGCACCACCACCCCGAAGTCGTGGCCGGGAATGATAAGCATGTCTGTCAGGAAGCTAGGGGTATCACCTCCGTGCCATATGATGGGCACACCCTGCTCGTTCCTGAGGAACAGGCCCATGCCATAGCTCATCTCTTCTTCATTCTGGTTAAACTGAATCGCCGGAGTCTGCATCTCCTTAATGTCATTTGCCGGGAAGACCTGTCCTTTGTCGGCGTGCCCACTATTAAGCTGGACAAGGAGCCACTGGGCCATATCCCTGGCGCTGGACATCACCCAGCCCGCCGGCGACATGCTCCTGTAGTAGGGCATACTTCGGGTGACAATGTGACCGAACATGGGCTGATGTCCGTCTGCCTGTCCGAGGCTGGCTGCTACATCGGGGTAGAGGGTGGTGTGGCCCAAGTCCAGCGGGGTAAACACGTTTTGCTGCATGTAGTCCTCAAAGGACATTCCGGTTACCTTCTCAATCAGCGCCCCCAGAATGGTATAGTTCATGTTGGCGTACTCAAAAGAAGACCCCGGCTCCCGGTCTAAATGGACGTGGTCTATGGCAGTCAGCATTTTCTCCATGGCGTCGCTGCCCTGATAGTAGAGCAGGGGCTCGGCAAAGCTCCCCGGCAGTCCGCTGCTCTGGTCAAGCAACTGACGTACCGTGATTAGCGACGCCTGCGGGTCTGGCAGCTTGAATTCGGGCAGGTATTGCTGGACGGGAGTATCCAGGTCGATCAAGCCTTTATCATTCAGAAGCAGCACACCCAGAGCGGTAAAAGACTTGCTTATTGACGCCAGCTCAAAAACGGTCTCAGGAGTTACCGGGGAAGGTGTCTTCAGGCTGGTAACGCCATAACCTTTTAGGTACAGGACCTCGTTGCCCTGGACCACGGCCACTGCCACGCCGGGTATGTCCCCGTCCTTCATCTGTTGCTGTACAAACTCATCAATCTCAGAGAAGGAAGTCGATAACTTTGTAATTAGCGCCTCTTGGCCTATTGTGGTAGTTTGGCCGCATCCATTGAAGGTTAAAATAGAAAGGCAGGCGGCAATCAACGGGAAGATTACTATTACGCTTTTAAACATTTTTTACATGCTCTCATCTGATTCTTTGGTGCGGGCGATACCTATAAGGCTGGTTATGTCCTCAATCCCCTCCTGAGTCATATACTTCTCTACCCCCTCCAGAATTTCGATGGGGGCGCTTGGGTTGACAAGACCGGCGGTACCCACCTGGACGGCACTGGCCCCGGCCATAATGAACTCCAGGGCGTCCGAAGCGCTGGTGATGCCGCCGCAGCCAACAACGGGCAGGTCTATAGCCCGGGCTACCTCGTACACCATGCTGAGGGCTATCGGTTTGATGGCCGGCCCGGACAGACCTCCGGTTATGCTGCCCAGCAGAGGCCGCCGTCTATTTGTGTCTATCGCCATGCCTTTTATGGTATTTATCAATGATACGGTATCGGCGCCGGCATCAGCTACGGCCATGGCTATCTCGGCTATGTCGCCGGTGTTAGGGGTCAACTTGACCATCACTGGAAGGCCGGTAGCCTGCCTGACGGCAGAGGTTACCCCGGCGGCTGACCTGGCGTCGGCCCCAAACTCGGCACCGCCGGACTTTATATTAGGGCAGCTTATGTTGACTTCAAGGGCACTGATACCGGCCACTTTGTCCAGAGCCCGGGCCATTCTGGCATAGTCGTCCACGGTCTCGCCGGCGATATTAACGATGACCGGCACCCGCCAGTTAGCCCATACGGGCGCCTTCTCCTTAACAAGTGCCTTAAGGCCGATGTTCTGTAGCCCGATGGAGTTGAGCAGACCACAGGCGGTCTCAACCAGTCTGGGCTGAGCATTACCGTTTTTGGGCTCAGGGGTAGTCCCCTTGCAGACGATAGCCCCCAGCCTCTGAATATCAAAGAGGTGACTGTACTCGGTGCCATAGCCGAAGGTGCCCGAAGCGGTCATAACCGGGTTGGCCAGGAGCAGCCCCCGTTCATTCTTTGGTGCCAGCTGAACAGACAGGTTCACCGTTGTCCTTCCTCTACCTCCGGATAAAGCTAATTATATGCCTTAAGTACCCGGGACACAACAGAACCCAGGCCAGCACGGGCAAATTAAATATTTTAATCTAAAGGGGTATTGATTAAATGGCATAAATAGGCTACACTTAGTATGTGACCAGTCTTGTGCCGTCGTTTATCTCTGGGCTCCTTCGTGGGCGAGGCAGTGCTCACAGGCAGTGCCTGGTAGATGGTGTGCTGGTTGCCCGAGTGACGCCGGTGCCACTGGACTAATTTGTCAACACCCTTCGCTATCTCTCAAGCAAAACCAAACTAGCTTTTGATATAGTTTTAAGAGGATGTTAGGTAGTTAAGTGGACGGAGGGAAAAGAAGTGACAGCTGCTAATCTTAAGATTGTCCGCCTTCGTTTGGAAAATGACCGCAAGCGCTTGTTGGAACAACTGGAACAGCTAAAAGCCAGCCGCCCGACAGGGGATGAAAGGCGAGAGGGCAGCCCCTTCGGCAAGAGAGAGGAAGAGGCTACTGAGACCGCCGAGCTTGAGAACCGGATGGCTCTGGAGAAACGCATATTAGACCAGCTGGCTGAGGTGGAGAACGCTCTGAAGAAGTTTGACGAAGGAACCTATGGTTTGTGTGAAGTCTGTGGCCAACCCATACCTCCCGCCCGGCTGGAAGCGCTGCCTCAGGCTAGACTATGCATGACCTGCAAGGCCAAGCAGGCAAGAGATGCAAAGGCTAAATAGCCTGCTGTATATGTTCTGGCGGCGGGCGGCGGTCCTGTTTCTTACTGTTCTAGTTGTGTTACCTGCTGACCAGCTCAGCAAGCTGTGGATAAAGACTAATCTTACCATCGGGGAATCGCTGCCAGAGACCGGGTTTTTTCGCCTGACAAATATCCGCAATAGTGGCGCCTCCTTCGGCCTGTTCCAGGGGCACACCCTTCCGCTGATTGTAATCTCCATAATTGGTGCCAGCCTCATACTTTTCCTAACCTTTTTCATACCTGCCAGGTTCTACGTCTTAAACAGTCGGCTTGGCAAACTATCCCTGGGGCTTATTTTTAGCGGTGCCGTGGGTAACCTGATTGACCGCATCGGTTATGGTTATGTCACCGATTTTATCGCCGTTGGTGTCTGGCCGCCTTTTAATGTCGCCGACTCGGCGACGGTGGTTGGCGCTGTTCTTCTCGCTTATCTGGTCCTCCAGCTTGCCATAAATGATAGACGCCCGGATGAACAAAAAGTTTAGCCTGGTGGCTGATAAGAGCGGGGTGCGGCTTGACCGCTTTGTCAGCGAAAAATGCCCCGGACTTTCCCGGGCATTTGCCCAGAAGCTCATCGCCGATGGACACGTAACCGTCAATGGCCGGTCGGCGAAATCGGGTTTGAGACTTGCTGCCGGCGACAGGGTGGCCGTTGTCATACCACCGCCCGAGCCCAGCCCCCTGAAAGCCGAGGATATTCCTCTGAAGATTCTCTATGAAGACGAAGACCTGCTGGTCGTGGACAAGCCCGCCGGGATGACCACCCACCCGGCCCCGGGACACCCGGCTCACACGCTGGTTAATGCTATCCTGGCCCATTTCCCTGCCCTGCCGGTTGATACTGACCTGGCGCGGCCAGGCATCGTCCATCGCCTTGACAAGGATACCTCGGGTTTGATGCTGGTGGCTAAGAACCGGACAGCCCTTAATAACCTGGCAGGTCAGTTCAAGACTCGGGCCGTGGGCAAGACCTACCTGGTGCTGGTCAGGGGGAGGCTCTCTCCCGAAACCGGCATTATTGAGGCCCCCATCGGGCGTGACCCGGCCCGCAGAAAGAGAATGGCGGTGGTGGCCAAGGGGCGGGAGGCCCGTACCGAGTACCGTGTTATCAGGCATATAAATGGTTATTCACTGCTTGAGGTCAGACCGGAGACCGGCCGTACCCACCAGATACGGGTCCACCTATCGGCCATCGGCTATCCCGTGGTCGGCGATGCCACCTACGGAGCAAAGTCACCCTTCTTGTCCCGCCAGTTTGTCCATGCCCACCGCCTTCACTTCAGGCTGCCGTCCACCGGAGAATACGTGGAGTTCACCTCTGAGATGCCGCCAGACTTAGACCAGGCATTAAAAAATATAGCCTAGATTCCATGAACCCCTATCCCCTTTCCTTAATTGTCATTCTGAGGAGCCCTTCGGTTAACTCAGGGCGGCGAAGAATCTCGGTGGGGCTGGCGTGCACAGGTAAAACCACCGCCCCGAGACCCTTCGCTACGCTCAGGGTGACATAAAGGAATTGGGGGTGAGGTTCATAAGAAAATAGCCTAGAATGTTGCTGGCTTGGGTGGTAGAATATGATAACCTTACCGTGCCGGAGGAGTGTTGCAGCAGAAATCAGAAGGCATCGCCCTTGAGTTCGCCGGCTTCTGGAGGAGGCTGGGCGCCTATCTCATCGACTTTATTGCCTTATCCGTTTTGTGCTCAATGTTTGCTCCTTTTCAGTGGTTTGGCTTTGCCGCCTTCTGGAATGTTGATAACATTTTTGGTAGCAATATGTGGTTTGCCCTTCCTTACCTGGTCTTCGGCAACCTGCTGTCGCTGCTGGTGGGGATAGCCTACTTCGTCGGCTTCTGGGTGTGGCGGGGTCAAACGCCGGGCAAGATAGCTCTGGGGATGAAAGTGATGCACACCGATGGCTCTAAATTGACCATAGGCGACGCCCTCCTCAGATACCTGGGCTACTTTGTCTCAGCGGCCACTTTATTTATCGGCTTTATCTGGATTGCCTTTGACAGCCGAAAACAGGGGCTGCATGACAAGATGGCCGATACCTGTGTGGTCAAGATACCCCAGGCGCCGGTCACCATAACCAGCCCCAAACCCACCGCCAGTTGTTGAAGAAGGAGTGTGACATGAAAGAATTATGGAGCAAGGAACAAGAAACTAAGTTCTTTACTGAGGCTAGGAAGTTCGCTACGCCGGCACAGTTATTTTATTTAGGTGCAGATAATAGGTATTATGCATATTGGCCTAAGAGTTACGGTGGTGCTAAAAGCACGCTGCAAGCCAGAAATACCCTAATAGGGAATTATACTGAGAAATGGACTGCTGATTTGTTGAGTGAATTTGCCAGTAGCCGAGGGTGGCATGCTGTAAAAGGCGCAGTATGCAGTGAGATAGGTTTAAGTGATATGTCACCCGCTGACGTGGCTATTTGTAAGACTGAAAATATCAATCAAAAGCCGGAAGACATCTTCCTAATTATAGAAGTCAAGATGTCTGTCGTGTGGAACTGGGAATTGATAATTGAGTCCAATGGCGAAAGGCTAGTTTGCCTCGGAGACTATAGAACACACCAAGGCAACCCAGGCCTTTTGAGATCTGACACTATGTTGAAAGCTGCGGGAAAAAGCATAAACATAAGAGTCTCAGGCCTTAGGGCTTCCAAAATTCCAATAATAGTCTTGGGGAATACGCCGATTACTAAATACTATTATCATAAGGCGGATTATTTGCAGAGAAGCGGCATTATCCAGGGGTTCTGGTCTATTAATCCCTGTCCGCTAGATGATGATGGGGAGAATATCAAAACTACTGAAGGATTGGGGTTTTATCGTTTTGATACTTACGAGGAGCTTTTAGGCAAGCTAGACGAGCTATTTAGCGAAGAGAGGGAATTTTTCTCAAGTATGAGAACAAAAGGTGAATTGGGTAAATTTATTGAAATAGCTAATAGGGAAAGAACTTATGAAGAAAAGGCGGAGAAATTCTTAACGTTGATAAGAGAGTGAGTAGTGATGGCTACCAATGAAAAATCAATCCAGAGAAGAAGAGGCACAAAGACAAGCGCCTTCGGTTCACCGGGAAGAATAAACCACGATTCAACCCGGTTCTATGCCAGTAAGCTTTATGAGGATTTGCCAATGCCAAAACAGGTTGAATATGTAGAAAACACCATCCCATCACAGTTTTTGGATAGAGTTTTTTGTAAAAGCAGTGAAAAGATGGATGAATTGCCAGATGCCAGTATTCACCTGATGGTTACCTCACCGCCCTATAATGTGGGTAAGGAGTATGACGAGAACCTGTCGCTTAAAGAATATAGACAATTCTTGAAGCGAGTGTGGCAAGAAGTCTACAGAGTTCTTGTGCCTGGAGGCAGAGTCTGCGTCAATATAGCCAACCTAGGTAGAAAGCCCTATGTTCCTCTCCATGCTTTTATTGTTGAAGATATGCTAGGGGTGAGTTTTCTAATGAGGGGGGAGATTATCTGGAATAAAGCATCCAGTTCCAGCCCCTCTACAGCATGGGGGACTTGGTTATCACCGGCTAATCCAACACTCAGGGATATTCACGAATACATCTTGGTTTTCTCTAAGGAAGCATTCAATAGGAAGCGTCTGCCAGGGAAAACCAGCACGATAAAAAGTGAGCAGTTTTTGGAATTTACAAAGAGTGTTTGGACATTTTCTGCCGAATCAGCACGCAAGATAGGTCACCCTGCTCCCTTCCCCGTTGAGCTTCCTTACAGGTTAATTCAGTTATACACCTTTAAAGATGAGGTTGTTCTAGACCCCTTTTGTGGCAGTGGTTCAGCTTGTATCGCGGCAGTCAAGGCTGGCAGGCATTATATTGGTTATGATACTGAAAAAGAATATGTGCACTTAGCGGAAAAAAGAATAAAGGAATACAAGCAGCAACTTCCCATGCCTCTGCTTGCGGAGAAAAAATGACCATTCCAGTCCGTGTTCGCTATGCTCCCAGTCCCACCGGCTTTCCCCACGTGGGCAATATAAGGACGGCCCTTTTCAACTGGCTGTTTGCCCGCCATAACGGCGGTAGCTTTATCATCCGCATCGAGGATACCGATGTCGCCCGCAGAGTTGAGGGGTCGGCGGAGGCCGTCCTTGAGGCCCTTAGGTGGCTGGGACTGGACTGGGACGAGGGGCCTGAGGTGGGGGGTAAATTCGGCCCTTATTTTCAGTCGCAGCGCCTGAAGCTTTACCAGCAGGCGGCCAAGCGGCTGGTGGAACAGGGAGATGCCTACTACTGCTACTGCACCCCGGAGCGTCTGGAGAAGATGCGGCAGGAGCAGGTCAGGTGCAAGCTGCCTCCGGGCTATGACCGCCACTGCCGCGAGCTTTCGGCCACCCAGAGCCTGCTAAAACAGGTGTCCGGCCTGAAAAGGGTGGTCCGCTTCCGCACTCCGCTGGTCGAGCAGACCACTTTTACCGATTTAATCCGCGGCGGGGTCACCTTTGACAACGCCACCATAGATGACTTTGTCCTGCTCAAGTCGGACGGCTATCCCACCTATCACCTGGCCAGCGTGGTTGATGACCACCTGATGGAGATTAGCCACGTCCTCCGGGCTGAGGAGTGGCTTTCCAGCACTCCCCGCCACCTGCTGCTGTATAAGGCTCTCGGCTTTGAGCCGCCGCAGTTCGCCCACCTGCCCATCCTCTTGGGCAGAGACCGCTCCAAGCTGAGCAAGCGGCACGGGGCGGTGTCAATCACCGAATTCAAGGAGCAGGGCTATCTGCCTGAGGCCATGGTGAACTTCCTGGCTCTGCTGGGCTGGTCTCTGGATGACAGGACCGAGGTTCTGTCCCAAAAGCAGCTCGTAAACGGTTTCTCCCTGGAGCGGGTGAGCAAGACGGCTGCCATCTTCAACCGGGAGAAGCTGGACTGGATGAACGGGGTGTATATCCGCAGCCTGGGCCTTGAGGACTTTACCCGGCGGGCTATCCCCTTTCTGGAAAAAGGCTTGCCTTCAGAGGTCGAGTGGCCGCTGCCTGATGACTATGTCGGGCGGGTGATGTCTCTTGTTCAAGAGAGAGCCAGGACTCTGGCCGAGCTGCCTGAGCTTACCGACTTTTTCTTCACCGAAAAGCTGGAATACCAGCCTGAGTTACTAATAGCCAAGAAGATGGACAGAGAGTCAACCATGAAGGCCCTGAAAATCTCGCTGGAAAGGCTGGAGGAGCTGCCCGTCTTTGATGAGGTGTCCCTGGAGGCTGTCCTGAGACCTCTAGCTGAAGAGCTGGGGCTTAAGACCGGGCAGCTATTCGGCACACTGAGGGTGGCCGTTACCGGGCGGCTGGTGGCACCGCCGCTGTTCCAGACGATGGCCGCTCTGGGCAGTGAGCGCTGCCTTAAGAGAATAAAGGGGGCCATTGACAGGCTGAAATAGAGCTATGGAATCAGATTTAGGCAGTCTTGTGCGGATAAGGGAAGGGCAGGTCGTACCGGCCAGTGAAGTGCTTACCCGGGCGTTTGTTGATGACCCGGACGTTGTTCAGCTTGTTCCCGACGAACACAAAAGAGCCAGAATGTTGTCGCGTATATTCCGGGTAGAACTCTGTTATGGGGTCAGGCGCGGAGAGGTATACGCATCACCGGGTTTGGAAGGTATCGCCGTGTGGATTCCTTCTGCGGCATCGAATATGCGGCTGTGGGCTCTGATAGGCTGCGGCGGACTGAGACTGTTGTTCAAGGTGAGCTGGAGATTGCTGTGCCATTTGAAGTGGGAAGAGGTTTTCAGTTCCAGGTTGCATAAGCGCCTCGCTCCCTTCCCACACTGGTATCTGGCACTGCTGGGGGTTAACCCCGAGTTCCAGGGTAAGGGCTTTGCCAGCCGGCTTTTGAAACCCATGCTGGCCAGGCTGGAGGCGGAAGACCTGCCCTGCTACCTGGAGACGGTTGAAGAGTATGTCCCGATGTACCAGCACTTCGGTTTCAGGGTAATCCGCGAAGTGGTGCTTCCCGGAAGCGTGGACAAGATGTGGGTGCTGTTGAAAGGGAAGGTAGCTTGATTCAAAGCCCCTCTTAGACAGCCCAATAAAGTAGAGTTGACCAGAATTACTCCAGGAAAATCAGAATGAACAACTTTGAATCAAAATATCTTTCCCTCTACCACTCCGGCGAGCTTGAGAAGCGTACCGAGAGGCTCTGGGCACGGCTGGCTTCGTGTGACATCTGCCCCCGGGAGTGCGGTGTCAATCGGTTTGGTAGCGAGCCGGGCCTCTGCCATTCCGGGCATCTGCCCATAGTCGCCTCCTACTGTGACCACCACGGGGAAGAGCCTGTCCTCTCCGGCAGCCGGGGCTCGGGGACGATATTCTTCGGCAACTGCAATCTGAGGTGCCTCTACTGCCAGAACCACCAGATAAGCCAGAGCTGGAAGAGGCAGAAGTCCAACGAAGTTGACTGTCACACGCTGGCTAAGCACATGCTCTACCTTCAGGATGAGCTTGGCTGCCACAACATCAACCTGGTGTCGCCGTCGCACTTTGTGCCCCAGATTGTGCGGGCGTTGCTTGATGCCGTGGCCATGGGGCTCAAGATACCGCTGGTCTATAACACCAACGGCTATGATTCCCTGAAGACATTAAGCGAGCTTGACGGAGTAATAGACATCTATCTACCTGACATAAAGTACGCCTCTGACGATTGGGCTGTCAGGCTGTCGCAGGCGCCGGACTATGTCAGGCGCTCAAGGAGCGCCATCAAGGAAATGTACCGGCAGGTCGGTGAGCTCATGGTGGACGGGCTCGGGATTGCCCGGCACGGGCTGATTGTCCGCCATCTCATACTTCCCAGCGGCCTGGCCGGTAGCAGAGAGTCGCTTACCTGGCTGGCGAAAGAGGTCTCGCCCGAAGTCAGCGTCAGCCTGATGTCCCAGTACCACCCGATGCACCATGCCCATGAATTCCCCTTGCTTTCCCGGCGCATATCGCTCTCTGAATACGAAGAGGCTTTTGAGCTGATGGTTGAGCTGGGTCTGGACCGGGGCTGGGGACAGGGGATGGGTTCTCACGAGGTCTATCTGCCCAACTTTGAGCGTGAGGGGCATCCGTTTCGGGCCAGATAGCCGGGTCTTACCTCTTGCGGTTGGTAAAGGAAAAGTCGATTTTCAAGCCGTTGCGCTTCTTGTCCTTCTTATTGACATTCTCAATGAAGGTCTTCAGGTCTATCTTCTTCTTTTCAGTCATCTGGTTATCGTCTCCCTTGCAAGCTAGGGATTAATTATACCAGCATTTTGCTTTAGTGCCAAGTTTCCGGCTGGCACCTGGGGCAGAAGTAACTTCCCCGCTGGCGGACGGGGATTCTCTGGATTATTGTGCCGCATACCGGGCAGGGCTTGCCGCCCTGGTGGGCAACCTGGAACCCGGACTGGGCAGCACCGGCCTCGCCACCCGGGCGGAGATAGTTGGCCACACTGGCGCCCTTACTGCCAATGGCTTTTCGTAATGCCTCCTGGATTGCCAGGTGTAGGTGCTGAATTTCATCGGAAGATAGGCTGTTGGCCGGTCTCAGCGGGTGGATTCTGGCCAGGAAAAGGGCTTCATCGGCGTACATGTTGCCGATGCCGGCGATAAGACTCTGGTCAATGAGGGCTGCTTTTATGGGCGCCTTTCGTTTGCCTAGAAGCTCGGAGAGCAACTCGGGAGTGAATTCGGGCCTAAGGGGCTCAGGGCCGAGTTTGTCCAATATGCCATCCCTGCCCTTTATCAGTTGCAGAGTACCGAACTTGCGGGGGTCGCGGAAGAAAATCCTGGTGTCGTTGTCCAGGTTGATTACAGCCCGGGTGTATTTCGGAGGTGGCGATGAGTCTCTGGCTAACAGAAGTGAGCCGCTCATCTTGAGATGGACTAGGAGTTGCTCACCGCTTTCAAGATTGAAGATAAGGTATTTCCCCCGCCGGGCAAGACTGACTATCTTTTTTCCCGCGATGCGGGAGTAGAACTTCTTAAGCGAGGGCTGGCGCAGCATCCTTTCCCAGAGCAGAGTAACGCTGCTGATTTTGTGACCAACAACAAAGGGTGTTAGCTCATTCTTTATGGTTTCAACTTCAGGTAGTTCGGGCATTGTATTCCTGTGCTCTTATCGCCTAAAATCCCTCTCGGTCTCCATTTATGAAAGGGAGAAGTCAGGGTTGTCGCCTCTCTTTAGATGCTCAGGTGGACTCTCAAGCACCGCTTTAACTTATATTCCCCCTTCCTTTACAAAAGGAAGGGGGTTAGGGGATGGATTTCCAGACCTACTCCATCTCTCCCCAGTTCTTGCCGGTCTTGATTTCCACCTTTACCGGCACGCTGAGCTCCAGAGCCGCGGACATCACCCGGGACACCAGCTTCTTCATCTCCCCCAGCTCGTCCTCGGGCACCTCAAAGATGAGCTCGTCGTGTACCTGGAGCAGTAGCTTGCTCTTGAGCTTTCGCTGTGCCATCTCCCGGTCAAGTCTGACCATGGCCACCTTGATGATGTCCGCCGATGTCCCCTGCACCGGCATGTTGATGGCCATGCGCTCGGCGGCTTCCCTGAGGATGCGGTTTGAGGAGTGGATTTCAGGTATCGCCCGTCTCCTGCCCAGTATTGTCTGGACGTAGCCCACCTCCCTCGCCTGTCTCTTGGTGTCTTCAAGGTACTTCTTCACATCGGGGTATTTCTCAAAATAGGAGGTGATGAACTGCTCCGCCTCCTCCCGCGACAGCTCCGTCGCCTGCTCCAGCCCGTAGCCGCTCATACCGTAGATGACGCCGAAGTTGACCGTCTTGGCCAGTCGGCGCATGTCTGAAGTAACCCTGTTGGCGGCGACACCCAGCAGTCGGACAGCGGTGGCGGTATGAATGTCTCCATCCTGCCGGAAGATTTCCAGCAGGCCCGGGTCCTGGGACAGGTGGGCCAGGACCCGCAGGTCAATCTGGGAGTAGTCCCCGGACAGGAGGTAGGAGCCTGCTGCAGCCACAAACGCCTGCCTTATCTCTATGCCCAGCTCACCGCGAATGGGGATGTTCTGCAGGTTGGGGTCACTGGACGACAGCCTGCCGGTGGCCGTCCGTGTCTGGTTGAAGCTGGTGTGCACTCTGCTGGTCTTGGGGTTGACCAGGCCGGGCAGGGCGTCAATATAGGTTGACTTGAGCTTGCTAAGCTGGCGGTACTCCAGGATTTGCTCAATAATCGGGTGGACGCCGCGCAGCTCTTCCAGCACCGAGGCCTCGGTGGAGTAGCCGGTCTTTCTCTTCTTGGCCGGGGGCAGTTTCAGTTCCTCGAACAGGACCGGGCCCAGCTGCTGGGGGGAGTTTATGTTGAAGCGGTGCCCGGCGTTGTTATAAATCCCGGCCTCAATCTTGAGCAGCCGCTCGCCGAGGCGGTGTGACATGTCCCTCAGCAGGTCGGTGTTAAGGGCGACCCCGTTTCTCTCCATACGCACCAGTACCGGCACCAGAGGCATCTCAACCTCAGAAAATAGCCGCCACAGCTCCTGCTCGTGGAGCTCAGGGGCGAGCAGTTCCGTCAGCCGGCCGGTCATATCGGCGTCGGCACAGGCGTAGTCACCGGTTCGGCTGATTTCACACTGGGAGATACACAGCTGTTTGGCCCCGGAGCCGATAAGCTCGGTGATGGGTGTCATTTCGATGCCCAGTCTGCCAAAGACGAGGGCTTTCAGGCCCATTGACTTCTCACCCAGAAGGTAGGCGGCGACCATGGTGTCAAAAGACAGGTTCTCAACACTGATGCCGTTTTCCGCCAGCACCACCATGTCATACTTGCCGTTGTGGGCCGACTTAGCCAGTGTGGCATCTTCCAGAAAGGGTTTGAGCCTGCTTATCACATGTTCCAGAGGCAGCTGTTCCACCGGTTCCAGGCAGACATGACCTACCGGAATGTAGTAGGCCTCGCCGGGCACAGGCGAGAAGGACAGGCCTACCAGTTGGGCTGACATCGGGTCAAGGCTGGTTGTCTCCAGGTCAAAGGCAAAGCTTCCGGCCTTCTTAAGGCGGTTGACCAGTTCATCAAGGGCGTCGGCAGTGCAGATTACGCTGTATTCCAGCTTCACCGGTGGCTGGCTTTTTCTGGGGATGCTAATCTCCGGCGCCGCCTCTATCAGCTCGGACAGCCTGGGGAGCAGGCTGGCAAACTCAAGTTCACGAAAAAGCTCGACCACCTTCTGTCGGTTGAAATGGGAGAGTCTTGATTCCTCTAGGTCGAGTTTAACCGGCGCCTCGGTGACGATGGTGGCCAGCTCCTTGCTTTTTCGGGCGATGGCCTCGTTATTGCGCAGGAGCTTTTGCAGTCTTTCTGGAGTGGCCTCATCTATGTGCTCGTAAATCTGCTCAATAGTGCCGAACTGGTTGATGAGTTTGGTCGCCGTCTTGTCACCAATGCCGGTGACACCAGGGATGTTGTCCGAGAGGTCACCGACTAAAGCTTTCAGGTCGGCGATGTGCTCCGGGGAGACGCCGTACTTCTGGCTCACCGCCTCCATGTCATAAAGCATGGCATCTGAGAAGGTGCCCCTGGGCTTGGGATAGTAGACCTTGACACGCGGGGATACCAGCTGCATGGCATCGGCGTCGCCGGTGACGATGACGGTGTCAATGCCCTCTTCGCTGGCCTGGCGGCTCAGGCTGCCCAGGACGTCATCGGCTTCGTAGCTCTCAAGCTCAAAGACGGGCAAGTCAAAGGCCTCCACTAGCTGCCTCACCCGCCCCAGCTGTCCCACAAGCTCGTGTGGTGTTTCCGGACGCTGCGCCTTATACTGGTCGTAGAGCTGGTGACGGAATGTGGGCCCCTTCTTATCGAAGGCGATAGCGTAGTGGGTCGGTTTGAGCTCGGTTATCGCCTTGAGGAGCATGCTGGCAAAGCCATAGACGGCGCCCACCATTTCACCGGTCTTTCTTATCGTCAGCGGCGGCAGGACGTGGTAAGCCCGGTGGAGGAGAGCGTTGCCATCAATAAGCAACAGAAGCGGCTTCTTCATATCTTAATTATAGCAGACAAAGGGATAATGTGGTTTTGTTGACAGGCTGTGTTAGAATATTCTTGAGGAAAGGTATTTTATCAGGGCAGGGAGGTGAAGCATGGGCCGAAAGTTGATTATCAGGTTGGCTTTTGTGACCCTCGGGGCTACGCTGCTGACCCTGTTCTTCCTGTTTGTTGTGAACGACTCTAAAGCCGAGGCCCAGACTCAGAGTGAGTGCATCACCTGTCACGCGGATGCGACGCCGGACATCGTAGACCAGTGGCTGCAGTCAAAGATGGCGGCTGTCAATGATTGCTCCACCTGCCACGGCTCGGAGCACATGACTGATACGGATGTGGATAAGGCCAAGCTGCCGACGCCGGATACCTGTGGTCTGTGCCATGCCCAGAGGGTGAGTCAATTCCGGGATGGCAAGCACAGTCTGGCCTGGGCGGCCATGGAGGCAATGCCGGGCTGGACTCACCTGCCACTAGCGGTCCAGGGCCCGGCCGGCTTCAAGGGGTGCTCTGGCTGCCACAAGATTGGCGAAAAATCACCCGAGGAGCTGGCGTCACCCGAGTTTACCTACGGCACGGCCAGCTGTGACTCCTGCCACACCCGCCATGTTTTCTCCCGGGCTGAGGCTTTAGACCCGCATGCCTGCCAGACCTGCCACATGGGCTTTGACCATCCCCAGTGGGAGATGTGGTCCACCTCCAAGATGGGCTCTATCTGGCTGATTGAGGGTGATACCGGGCGGGCGCCGAAGTGCCAGACCTGCCACATGCCCGATGGCAGCCACGCCGTAATCACTCCCTGGGGTTTTTTGGGCCTCAGGGTGCCCGAGGAAGATGAGGGGTGGTGGGCCGACCGGGTGGTTATCCTCCAGGCTCTTGGCGTGCTGGATGCGCAGGGCAACCCCACCCCACGGCTTGATGTTGTCGATACGGCCAAGGTGGCCCGCCTGTCCACGGAGGAGTTTGATGCCGAACGGGCGAAGATGGAGTCTATCTGCCAGGGTTGTCACAGTGAAGACTTTGTTACCGAGCAAATGACAGCATCGGATAATATTCTGCGCGAAGCCGATTCCCTGATGGCCGAAGCCATCCTGACGGTTAAGGGCCTTTACGACGACGAGGTACTGGATGTGCCCGAGGGCTGGGACTTTGCCCCTGACCTGCTCCAGTTCCGTAGCGCCCCGACTAGCGTGGAGCAGGAGCTGTTCACCATGTTCCTGGAATATCGCAACCGGACATTCATGGGGGCTTTCCATGCCAATCCGGACTATATGTTCTGGTATGGTTATGCCTCCATGCAGAGCTCTTTGCAGACTATCAAGGACGAGGCCGCCAGCCTCAGGACTGAAGTCGAGCTTCAGGGACCAGCCGGCCCTCAGGGACCGGCGGGGCCTGAGGGGCCGTCGGGGCCGACCGGGGGAGTTACGTTAGCCATTGTGGCTCTTATTATGGCGGCCATTAGCCTGGTGGTGACTGCTGTCTTTGTCTTATGGCGGCGGGTCACTTAGATAAATTAGACAAGAAAGAAAACTGGTCAGGTGTTAGCTACCTGACCAGTTTCATTATACTGAGGCTGAGCCGCTTCAGCGTGCTTTCACGGCCTCAATCTTTTGTTTCTACCCGCTCGACCTCTATGGTGCACTCCGTTATCATTGCGGCGACAGCACCTACCGCTGCCAGCACCGGAGCGACCATAATGCCAACTGCCGCCGCCGGTGCCCCGACCGATAGCGGGATTTCCAGCAGAGTCCTGTCTTTGTGAATCAGCCGCACCTTTCTGACATTACCCTCATGGATGAGCTGTTTGACTTTGCCCACCAACTCGCTGCCTGACACGGTGAATTTTTCTTTGGTTGTCATTTCTTTCCTCGGCTTCCATTTTTATATTAAGTAGTTGGCTTTACAGTGTCAAGAGCCTGATTATAAGGTTCTTTCGGGTTTGTCGAGTCTAACTTCGGTATCATTCTAGCACCAACCAGATGCAAGCAGAAGCACAAAAACTACCACTTGGCCGGCTTTCGTGCTATACTTTATACACAATATTCTGTTTGGAGCCCGGTTGAAAGGGAAGGACTTACTCTCAATATCTGACTTAAGCGGTGAAGACATCGGCCTGCTGATGTCTGCTACACTGGAGATGAAAGCCAGTGGCTGGCTGTCCTCGCTTAGCGGGAAGTCGCTGGCTATCCTCTTTGAGAAGCCTTCATTAAGGACGCGGGTCAGCTTTGAGATTGCCATGAGGCAGCTCGGCGGGCAGTGTGTCTATCTATCCCCGGCTGAGGTCGGTCTCGGGCAGCGTGAGTCAGTTCCGGACGCAGCCCGGGTGCTGAGCCGCTACGTGGACGTTATTGCCGCCCGGACCTTCTCCCACCAGACCCTGGAAGTGTTGGCCGGCTATGCCGATGTGCCGGTGATTAATGCCCTCTCTGACCTGGAGCACCCGTGCCAGGCCCTGGCTGACCTGTTCACCATATGCGAGAAGAAGGGGGAGCTAAAGGGTCTGACCCTGGCTTTTGTCGGTGACGGCAACAACGTCGCCCATAGCCTGCTGCTGGCGGCTTCGCTCAGCGGGGTGAATTTCAGGATTGCCTCCCCCGAAGGCTACCAGGTTGATGACAGGATACTGCACCTGGCACAGGGCTATGCCGCGGAGAGTGATGCCGAGTTACTGTGTACTGATGAGCCTTCTCTGGCGGTAAATGGTGCCGATGTAGTCTATACCGATGTCTGGACGAGCATGGGGCAGGAGGCCGAGGCCGAGAAAAGGCGCCGGGCATTCGCTGGCTATCGGGTGGATGGTAAGCTTATGTCTCTGGCTAAAGAGGACGCCATTCTGATGCACCCCTTGCCCGCCCACCGTGGTGAAGAGGTGGCCCAGGGTATCCTGGATAGCCCGGCATCGGTTGTCTTTGACCAGGCCGAGAACCGGCTGCACCTTACCAAGGCTCTGCTGGCTGAGATAATGGGTGCCATTGAGATACCGCTTGGTGGCAATAGCTAAGAAGCAAAATTTGAATTGGCAAAAAGAAGGTGGTAGGGAATTTAAAGGTGTTGCTGGAGACCGCCTGCAATAAACAGTCCGAAGCGGAGTTTGGAGTGACAAAGCCAATCGTGGCTATCATCGGCAGACAGAACGTGGGCAAGTCCACCCTGCTTAACCGGCTGGCGGGCAGGCGGATAGCTATTGTCGCCGACCAGCCGGGAACTACCCGTGACCGCATATTAGCCAGTGTTTCCTGGCAGGGAACCGAATTTAATGTGGTGGACACCGGAGGTCTTGAGCCGAGACCCGGCTCAAGCATGGCTCGGGCGGTCAATGAGCAGGTAAAGATAGCCATAGACGGGGCTGACATTCTTGTGTTTCTGGTCGATGCTAAGGATGGAGTGACTGCCACCGACCTGGAGATTACCGATTTACTTCGCCATTCGGGGAAACCCGTCCTGCTGGTGGCCAATAAGGCGGATAATGAGCGCCTGGAGGCGGAGGTGATCGAGTTTTTTGCTCTGGGGCTTGGTGAGCCGCTGGCGGTCAGCGCCCATCACGGGCGGGGCATTTCCGAGCTGCTGGATAGAGTAATCTTATTGCTACCGCCGACACCACCGCCTGTCGCTGAGCCTGAGATTATGAAGCTGGCTATCGTCGGCCGGCCTAATGTGGGTAAATCAATGCTACTGAATGCTGTTCTGGGGGAGGGGAGGGCCGTTGTGAGTGATATCCCGGGGACCACCCGGGATGCTATAGACACACCACTTGACTTTGGGGGGCAAAGTGTGCTACTAATTGATACTGCTGGCATCGGTCGGCGAGGGCAGTGGGGGGCTGGGATAGGGCGCTACAGTGTGTTTCGTGCCCTGAGGGCTATTGACCGGGCCGATGTCGCTCTGCTTATGCTTGATGCTACTGAGCTGGTTACGGCTCAGGATAGGCATATCGCTGGCTATATCCAGCAGGCAGTTAAAGGAGTGGTGTTGCTGGTTAATAAATGGGACCTGGCGATGGGTTTGACTAAAGCCGAGTGCGGCCGTTTTGTCAGGGAAAGACTTAAGTTTGTGGCCTATGCGCCACTGTTGTTTATCTCGGCCAGACTTGGCTGGGGTGTGGATAGGGTTTTGACTCAGGCATGTCAGGTTTATCAAGAGAGACTCAAAAGAATAGGCACCGCCGAGCTTAACAGCCTGGTTCAACAGGTGGTGGCACGACATAACCCGCCCAGGAGTGGCCGCAGGCAGCTGAAGTTTCTGTACGCCACTCAGGCGGAGGTAAACCCGCCGACCTTTGTCTTCTTTGTCAATGACTCCAAACTGGTTCATTTCTCATATCAGCGCTACCTGGAGAACAAGCTGCGTCGGTCGTTCGGCTTTGCCGGTACCCCACTTCGTCTAGTCTTCAGGACCAGAGGTGAGCCGTGCTAATTGCCAAGTTTGTTTTGGTTGCCCTTGTCGGTTACATTCTGGGTTCTATCCCCTTCGGTTTGATAATAAGCCGGCGGAAAGCCAACATAGACATCAGGCAATATGGCAGCGGCAAGACCGGGGGCACTAATGTACTGCGAACACTGGGCAAGAAAGCATTCCTTGCGGTGGCTATCCTGGACATTGTAAAAGGGGCGCTGGCAGTGGTCTTTGCCGGGGTTATAATCGGCCACCAATATATGATAGTCGGTAGTTCCGGGCTGGGGTTGATTTTCGCCCAGGTTATTGCCGCACTGGCGGCTATGGCCGGGCATATCTGGCCGGTATTCGTTAAGTTTAAGGGGGGCAGGGGTGTGGCTACCTTCTTTGGCGGCCTGATAGCCTTGTGCCCGGTGGCCGGCCTTTTCGGCGGTGAGGCCCTGATTATAAGCGCCGGCCTCTCCGGCTTTGCTTCGCTGGGTTCAATTATCGGGGTAGTAGGTGCTTACGCTGTGTTGGTGCCGCTCACTATCGTATATGGCTTCCCCGTTGAGTACCTGGGTTATGTACTTATAGGCACCTTGCTCATTACATTTGTGCATCGGGACAATGTCAAGAGGCTGCTCTCGGGTAAGGAGCGTAAGCTAGACCAGAAAGCTGAACACCCCACCTCAATTGGGATGGCTTAGCCAATACCGTTTCTTTTGGTCACCCCATAAAAGGCTGAGATATGCCCAAGATTGCTATAGTCGGTACCACCGCTTGGGGAATAGCCTTAGGCTTGGTTTTGGCACATAAGGGGCTAGAAGTCAGGCTATGGGCACGAACCGAGGAGGAGGCAGAGAGGCTGAGAAGCAAGGGGCCAGACCCTGACCTGCTTCCGGGGGTTGCCTTCCCACCACAACTAACGGTCACCAGTTCACTTAAGGGGGCACTAAGTCGCGCCAGCGCTCTTATTCTGGCTGTACCCTCTCAGTCCATGCGGAAGAATATAAAGCTGGCTAAAGACTACCTGAGAGCGTCAATGCTGATAGTAAGCGTGGCCAAGGGGTTGGAGGTAGTCTCAAACAAGCGCATGTCGCAGGTGATAGCTGAAGAGATAAACCCACGCTTCCGCGCCAATATCTGTGTCCTTTCTGGCCCCAATCTGGCGAGTGAGGTTGTTAGAGGGCTGCCGGCATCGGCAGTGGTGGCGGCCGAGGAAGAAGCTGTGGCCAGAAAGGCCCAGAGGCTGCTGGCGGCACCCAATTTTTCTATTTATACCAATAACGATGTCATCGGGGTGGAGCTGGGTGGTGCGCTGAAGAACGTGATTGCTCTTGGTGCCGGCATGGTTGATGGCTTGGGCTATGGGGATAATGCCAAAGCCGCCTTTATCACCCGGGGTCTTACCGAGATGGCGGCCCTTGGAGTTGCCCTTGGTGCCAGCCCTCTGACCCTGTCCGGGTTGGCCGGCCTTGGCGACCTTATAGCCACCTGTGCCAGCCCCTTGAGCCGCAATCACTATGTCGGCGTTGAGCTGGTCAAAGGCCGCTCTCCGGAAGAAATTGTCAGGACAATGACCGGCATAGCCGAAGGGGTGAATACCACGTCTGTTGCCTGGGATATGGCCCAGAAGCTCAAGCTAGAGATGCCAATCACGGAAAAGATTTATCAGGTTCTATTCAATGGTGCTGGTGCTCGCCAGGTGATGACCGAGATACTGGGGACCAGGGGCAGGCATGAACTGGCCGGTCGCAAGTGGAAGCTTTTTTCCTTTTTCAGGCGCTAGAAGTGGGGTAAGCCGAAAGACCGGCGCAGAATCAGGGATTATTTCTTCTTCCCGTCCTGACCAAAGCTCTTAGCCAGCTCCTGGAAAAGCTGCTGCTGCTGTTTGGTCAGCTTTCGCGGAGTAACCACCACCAGCCTGACTAGCTGGTCACCATGTCCGGACCGCTGAAAATGGGCGACACCTTTGCCCTTAAGCCGAAGGACTGTGCCCGGTTGGCTGCCCGCCGGAACCTTGAGTTTGACCTCGCCATAGAGTGTGGGCACCATTATATCGGTGCCCAGTGCCGCCTGGGCGAAGTTAATCGGCAGCTCGTAGATGATGTTGGCCCCTTCTCTCTGGAAGATTGGGTGTTCCAGGACACTGACGCTGATGTAAAGATTGCCCGTGGGTCCGCCTCTCTGGCCGATGTCGCCCTTACCACTGAGACGCAGTTCAATGCCGTCATCAATACCGGCCGGTATCTCCAGCTCGAGGCTACGCTTCAGCCTTTCTGTGCCCGAACCTTTACACTGGGGACAGGGCTCGGTGATAATTTTGCCCTCGCCCTGACACTGAGAACAGGCAGTAACATTGCTGAAGCGACCGAATAGGCCCTGTTGAATCCGGCGCACCCGCCCGCTGCCGTTGCAGCCGGGGCAGACACCGGGCTGGCTGCCCGGCCGGGCGCCGGTGCCCTGGCACAGGGAGCACTTCTCAATGCAGGATATCTTAATCTCTTTTTGGCAGCCGAGAGCCGCTTCCTCAAACGTAATGGTCAGCTTGTAGTGCAGGTCAGTGCCCCGCCTCGGACCCTGCCGGGTTGAGGTGGCCATCTCGCTGAAAAAGTCGTAGAAGTCCTCAAAGATGCTGCCGACACCGCTGAAGCCGAAGCCCTCAAAGCCGCGGCCGAATATTCCCTCAGTGCCGGCATGCCCGAAACGGTCGTAGTTCCTGCGTTTTGCCGGGTCGGCCAGTACCTCGTAGGCCTCGTTGATTTCCTTGAACTTGTCCGCCGCCCCGTCTCCCGAGTTGTGGTCGGGGTGATACTGGAAGGCCAGCTTGCGGAAAGCCTTCTTTATCTCTTCCGGGGAGGCGTCTCGGCTTACCCCCAGGACTTCGTAATAATCCCGCTTTACTGCCATATTTTAAAAATCCTAACCCTTTTTCCTTTCCCTCTGGTAAAGGGAAGGGGAATGGTTTTCAGAGGGGCAAAGCCCCTCTGAAACTCCTCTTGTCACCCTGAGCGGAGGCGAAGGGTCTCGGGGCAGTGGAGGCTATCTGCGGGTAGCAACCCCACCGAGATTCTTCGTCGCCCCGATGTATCGGGACTCCTCAGAATGACACTTTGAATATTTAGCCTCCGCGAACTAGCGCTATTGGGTTTCAAGTAATCTTGCATTCCTTTTCGACCACTTCCATAAGAGGCCTGTAATTTCTTTCTGACACCATCTCAGGGAACCTTATACCATGTGACTCTATCCATTGCCAATGCACTTGAAAACTAGTATGTGTGTTTATCATATGTCCACACATACTACGAGCAGTGGTTGTTATTTTTCCACAGACCTGGCATCTATAACTCATGGTTTTTTTCTACACCTCTCTAAACTCGCCCTCCACCGTGCCTTCGTCTTCCTTGGGGGGTGGTGTTTCGCCAGGGGGCGGTGCTTCCTCGCCTGTCGGTGGCTCCTGCCCGTAAACAGCAGAGCCTAACTTCTGCATAGACTCAGAAAGCTCCTGCATCGCCCGGCGGAGGGCTTCAACATCACTGCCCTGTAGTGCCTGCTTCACAGCAGCTATCTTACCCTCCAGTTCCTGGTTCAGGTCGGCCGGTACCTTATCCTTTTGCTCCCTGAGCGTTTTCTCCGCGGTATAGACCATGTTGTCGGCTGTGTTTCGTGTTTCTATCTCTTCGCGTTTTTTGGCGTCTTCGGCGGCGTGTGCCTCAGCCTGCCGCTGCATCTTTTCCACTTCTTCTCTGGAGAGTCCGCTGGAGGCAGTGATGGTTATCTTCTGCTCCTTGCCAGTGCCCTTATCGCGTGCCTTGACGTTTAAGATTCCGTTGGCATCGATGTCAAAGGTGACCTCAATCTGTGGTATGCCGCGTGGGGCAGGCAGTATGCCATCAAGCATAAACCGGCCCAGTGTCCGGTTGTCCGCCGCCATCGGTCTTTCTCCCTGCAGGACGTGAATCTCAACGCTGGGCTGGTTATCAGCGGCGGTACTGAAAATCTGACTCTTGGCCGTGGGAATGGTGGTGTTGCGCGGGATGAGTGGCGTCGCCACTGCCCCCAGGGTCTCAATGCCCAGGGTGAGCGGGGTAACATCCAGCAGGAGAACCTCCTTGACCTCTCCCTTGAGCACTCCGGCCTGAATAGCCGCTCCGACGGCGACCACCTCATCCGGGTTGACTCCCTTGTTGGGCTCCTTGCCGAAGAACTGCTTTACCTTCTGCTGGACCAGCGGCATCCTGGTCTGCCCGCCGACCAGAATCACCTCATCAATCTGGGCCGAGGTCTTGTTGGCATCGGAAAGAGCCTGCTTACAGGGGCCCAGGGTTTTGTCCACCAGTTCCATCACCAGCTGCTCCAGCTTGGCCCGGGTGAGGGGGATGTTGAGGTGCTTGGGGCCGCTGGCATCGGCGGTGATGAAGGGAAGGTTTACCTCGGTCTGCTGCACGGTGGACAGCTCTATCTTGGCCTTTTCTGCGGCTTCCTTTATCCGCTGTAAAGCCGTCCTGTCCTGCCTGAGGTCTATCCCCTGGTCTTTCTTGAACTCGTCGCACAACCAGTCCATAATCTTCTGGTCAAAGTCGTCACCGCCAAGATGGGTATCACCGGCGGTTGACTTCACCTGGAACGTGCCTTCACCGATTTCCAGGATTGATATATCAAAAGTGCCACCACCGAGGTCATAAACGGCGATGGTCTCCTCCTTTTTCTTATCCAGTCCATAAGCCAGAGAAGCCGCTGTTGGTTCGTTTATTATCCGCAGGACATTGAGCCCGGCTATCTTGCCGGCATCCTTGGTTGCCTGCCGCTGGGCATCATTGAAGTAGGCGGGCACGGTGATTACGGCGTCGGTGACCTTCTGACCAAGGTAAGCCTCGGCATCCTGCTTTAGCTTTTGAAGAATCATGGCCGAGATTTCCGGCGGGCTGTATTCCTTGCCGCCCATGACCACCCGGACATCGTTATTAGGGGCCTTGGTTACCTTGTAGGTCTTGCGGCGGGCGTCCTCTTCCACCGGTAGCTCACGTCCCGGTGGCTCCCCCCACTTACGCCCCATGAAACGCTTGATGCTATAGATGGTGTTATCCGGGTTGACAATAGCCTGTCGCCGGGCCAACTGCCCGACCAGGCGCTCGCCGTTCTTGCTTATAGCCACTACTGAAGGGATGAGATTGCCGCCTTCGGCGGAAGGGATGACCTTGGGTTCACCACCTTCCATGACCGCTATTTCACTGAATGTTGTGCCTAGGTCAATGCCTACTGCTTTTGCCATGAGCTTTTCTTCCTCCTCAAATGTTTGGGTTGTGTAGATTATGTGTAATGTTTTGCGGTTTAGTCCCAGAAGTCCTCTGCCGGCTCGTCCTCTTCCTGGCCGTTACCAACAGCTACCTTTGCCGGCCGCAGGAGTTTATCATTTAGCTTGTAGCCTTTCTGTAATTCCTTGACCACTATGCCTTCCTTGCCCTTGACGTGCATGGCGGCTTCGTGCAGATTAGGGTCAAAAGCCTCCCCCTGTGCCTTTATCTGAGTAAGCCCCTGTGCCTCCAGAATGTTACGAAACTTGCGTTCTATCAGCCGGATACCGTCCACCCAGCCGTGTTTGTCCGGTCTATGCGGGACAGAGGCAAAGGCCCGTTCCAGGTCATCAAGAATGGGCAGCAGGTTCAAGATGAGTGCTGAGTTGGCAAGTTTCTTGGTCTCCTCTCTTTCCCGCTCATTGCGCCGCTTGAAGTTGATAAAGTCAGCCTGAGCTCTCTTACAGTTGTCCAGATAGTCTTGTGCTTTAGCCCTCTCTTCAGCCAGAACCTGCCTTAGTGTCTCAGCATTCTCTACCTCGGCTACATTCTCTTCTGCCTCTGTTTCACTTCTATCATCGCCGCCCTCTTGATGGCTAATTCTCACTGGTTTGCCTTCCCAAAACAGGTGGTTCCTTGCCGTACAGCTCGGCCACCAGGGCGCTTATCATGCCAGCTATATAGTTGATGGCCGAGATAGCCCGGGCGTATGGCATCCGGGTGGGGCCGACAACACTTATGGTGCCCAGGGCTTCATCCGGCAGGCCGTAGCGGCTGATGACCACGCTGTAGTCCTGGATAATCTCGGCCCGGTTCTCCTTGCCTATGATTACCTGAACCCCGTAGTCCAGCTCCTCGGGTATCAAGACCTCGGCCAGTTTTCTTTGCTCAACCAAGTCCAGCAGGCTCATCATACGCTGACCGGTGTTGAACTCTGGCTGGTTTAGCAAGAAGTGCAGGCCGTCAAGATAGGGTTCTTCATATTCCCGCTTATCCTCGGCCTTCATCATTCCCAGCAGGCAGTCGGTCAGGCGCTTTTCGGTAGCCGCAAGCTCCTTGCCGGTGGCCATAATCTCGTAAGCGGATAGACCGGAGTAGGCTTCATTGAGTTCGTTGGCCATGGCGGTTAGCTCGGGTTGAGACATAGCCCGGTCGGAGCTCATCAGCTTCTGCCTCACCTTGGCCCCGCGCAGGATTAGGATAACCAGCGCCAGATAATCTTGAAGAGCAACCAGCTCCAGGTGCTTGAACTGGCAGGCCGGCAGCCTGGGTCTGGTGACCACCGCCACGTTCTGAACCCTCTGTGCTATAAGCGTCACCGCCAGGCTCAGCCACTGCTCCAACTCCTGTTCCACCTGATGGAAGAGATGACTTATCAGGCGCTGTTCCACCACGGGCAGCTCTATGCCTCCCAGTGTGTTCACATAATACCGGTAGCCCTTGTCCGAAGGGATGCTGCCTGCGGCGTGGTGTGGCCGGATGATGTAGCCCGCTTCCTCCAGTCGTGCCATGTCGTTCCGGACGGTGGCTGAACTCACCTCCAACCCACAGTCGTCAACCACGCTGGCTGATGCCACCGGCACCGCCCGGGTGATATACTGTCGGGTTATGGAATTGAGCACCGCTGCCATTCTTGGAGATAACATCCTGACCTCCTTTAGCAATCTAAGCCGAGGATTGCTAAAGACCATTTCAATTTAACACCTTTGGCCGTGATTGTCAAGAGACCCAAAGGTATGGTGGTATACTTTTGTCTATCTCCGGACTTCAACCGCCGTAACAAGCCCCGATTTTATCAGGCGTGGCATCTCAGCGGATTGCTTCGCTTGGCAGCAACGGACACACCGGAAAACAACAGAAATGCAGGCAGACAAAAGTGGGGCTCTCTATCTAGGGTTCCAGTTCGGCCAGCCGGGGGCCTGGCTATGCGTTCTGGGAGGCGTTCTGGGCTTTTAACTGAGTGAAAGCCAGAAACTCCTGGAGCAGGCGTGAGACCACTCTTTCCCTGTAGTAGATGCAGTGGAAGTCACGTTTCAGCTTCATCTTGTCCACGCTAAGCTGGTGCACCAGACCTAGCTTCAGGCTCTTGTTGATGGCCAGGCTGGAGACAAAGGCAATTCCGGCCTTGGCCTCCACCGCCGAGACAACGGCCTGGGTGCTGCCCAGTATCAGGTGCGGCCGTAACTGGCCGGGGTTGAGGCCGGCCTTGGTGAGCATTTCTTCCAGGCTCTTTCGCGTGCCTGAGGTTGCTTCGCGGTTTATCAGCGGCTCTGCCACCAGCTCGGCGAAGGATATCTCCTTCCGTTTGGCGAAAGGGTGCTCCGGGAATACAATGAGGACAATCTCATCCTGGGCTATTCTGAATGATTCCAGCCCCTGTTCCTTCGGTGGGGCGATGCCACAGAAGCCGACTTCATAGCTGCCGTCCCGCACGCCGGCGATAACATCAAGCGAATTACGGGTTATTATCTGAGCACTGGTGGCCGGGTGAAGGGTCATGAACTCACCCAGAATGGGTGGGAGCAGAAATTCACTGGGAATGGTGCTGGCAGCGATGACGAGCTCCCCGGTGACCTCCTGTCGAAGCTGGTCAAGGTCGGCCAGCAGAGCGTTTCTCTCCTTGTCTACGGTCCGGGCGAATTCAAGCAGCCTTTTGCCGGCGTCGGTCAGTGTGATTCTTTTCTGGCTTCTATTTATGAGGCGGATACCCAGGTCCTGCTCCAGTCTTTGTATCTGGAAGGATACCGCCGGCTGGCTGATGGACAACTTCTTGGCCACCGTAGAGAAACTGCCCAGCCTGATCAGTTCCAGAAAGGTTGTCAGGTAGTCCAGGTTCATAACGCATCTATTCTATGCCATCTCAGTCAAATCATCAAGGGCATTCTTGACTAAAAAACCGGATGATTGAAAAAAGACATTCAGTGGTATAGAATCTCTTAGCCCGATGACGCTTGATGAGCTCAGTATCAACACCCTGCGCTTTCTGGCGGTGGATGCGGTGGAGAAAGCCAAGTCCGGCCACCCGGGGATGCCCATGGGGGCGGCGGTGATGGCCTATGTGCTGTGGCACCGCTTTCTCAAGCACAACCCGGATGACCCTGCCTGGCCCGATAGAGACCGTTTTGTCCTCTCCGCCGGCCACGCCTCGGCCATGCTCTACTCTCTTCTTTACCTGACGGGGTATGACCTGCCGCTTGATGAAATCAAGCGGTTCCGCCAGTGGGGCAGCAAGACGCCAGGCCACCCTGAGTGCGGGCTTGCCCCAGATTGCGGACTCGCCCCCGGCGTTGAGGTGACCACCGGGCCTCTGGGCCAGGGGTTCGCCAACGGGGTGGGTATGGCCATCGCCGAGCGCTGGCTGGCGGCGCACTATAACCAGCCGGGATATGAAATCTTCGACCACTACACCTACGCCATCTGCTCCGATGGCGACATGATGGAGGGCGTCTCCTCCGAGGCGGCGTCGCTGGCGGGGACGCTCAAGCTGGACAAGCTTATCTATCTTTACGATGATAACGGCATCTCCATTGAAGGTGACACCAGCATCACCTTCACCGAGGACGTCGGCCAGAGGTTCAGGGCCTATGGCTGGCAGGTCATCGGGCCCATCGATGGCATGGACATAGCCTCGGTGGACTCGGCCATAAGAATGGCCCAGGCGGAAAAAGAGCACCCCAGTCTTATCATCGGCAGGACTATCATCGGCTACGGCAGCCCGGCCAAGGCGGGCACCGGCCTGGCCCACGGGGAGCCGCTGGGCGAGGAAGAAGTCCATCTGGCCAAAGAGAAGCTGGGCTGGCCCTACAAAGAGCCGTTTACCGTACCGCCGGAGGTGATGGCCAATTTCCGGCGGGCGAAGGAGCGGGGCAGTAAGCAGCAGGCGGAGTGGCAGGCCAGGCTGGAAGCCTATCGCCGCGCCTATCCTAATGAAGCTAAACAACTGGAGATTGACCTGTCGGGGGAGCTTCCCGACGGCTGGGACAGTGACCTGGACAGCCTTTTCCTCTCCCAGGACAGGCCCCTGGCTACCAGAGAGGCCTCGGGAATGGTGATGAACACCATCGCCCCCAGGGTTCATGCCCTGGTCGGCGGTGCCGGTGACCTGGCGCCTTCTACCAAGACGATTCTTAAAGACAGCGGGCACTTCGGCCCTGGTGACTACCTGGGACACAACCTGCACTTTGGCGTCCGGGAGCACGCCATGGGGGCCATCGTCAGCGGCATGGCGGTTCACAAGGGTATCATCCCCTATACGGCGACCTTCCTGATTTTCTATGACTACATGCGTCCGCCGGTGCGCCTGGCGGCGATGATGAAGCTCAGGGTTATCTATATCTTTACCCACGACTCGGTCGGTCTGGGTGAGGACGGGCCGACCCACCAGCCGATAGAACACCTGGCCGGTCTCAGGGCGGTACCCAACCTGCTGACCATACGCCCGGCTGACGCCACCGAGACGGCCGAGGCCTGGAAAGTCGCCCTGAGGTGCTGTCACGGGCCGACCGCCCTGGTTCTCACCCGCCAGAAGCTGCCGGTTTTAGACCGGAAGCAGCTGGCTCCGGCCAGTGGGGTTCAGCGCGGTGGCTATATTCTGTGGCAGGCAACACCCTCCCCGGAGGTTATCCTCATCGGCACCGGCTCCGAGGTGCACATCGCCCTGGAGGCGGGGAGATTACTCAAGGAGAAGGGCATCTCGGCCAGCGTCGTTTCTCTACCCTGCTGGGAGCTTTTCGATGCCCAGCCGGAAGAATACCGTGAGAGCGTTCTGCCACCAGAGCTTAAGGTGCGGGTATCTATTGAGGCGGGGGCCACCCTGGGCTGGGAGAGATATACTGGCTGCGAAGGGGTTGCCATCGGCATAGACCGCTTCGGCGCCTCGGCCCCGTATAAGACAATCTACGAGCACCTTGGTCTGACCGCCCGGCGGATGGCTGACGAAGCCGTCCGTCTGCTAGGCAGGTGAGGAAGCTCTCTTTGCCAGAGCGGACAAACAGCGGTAGCTTCCGCCGGGGTCTTGCTGGCGGAAGATGGCGCTGCCGACGTAGATGAAGTCAACACCTGTCTGGGCGACCGTGGTGATGTTGTCCTCCTTGATGCCGCCGTCTATGCCGGACTCGGTGTCGGGACACAGACTGCCGAACTCCCTAATCTTGTCCAGCACGCCGGGTATGAACTCCTTGCCGTAGAAACCGGGGTAGACCGACAGAAAGAGAATGCTGTCCACCTTGTCAACCAGTGGCAGAATGGCTGATAGCGGGGTGTCAGGGTTGATGGCCAGTCCGACCTCAAGGCCGAGCGCTCTGGCCAGCGATATGACTTTTAGCGGTGAGCCGGTGGCTTCGTGGTGGAAGACGACCTTCTGTGCTCCCGCCCGCTTGAAGCCTGTCAGATATTTCTCCGGGTTTTTGACCATCAGGTGGGCCTCCCAGCCTAGCCTCATGGGGATACTTGCCAGTTGCCTGGCGGTTATGCTCCGTGAGGGCACGAACTTGCCGTCCATGATGTCAAACTGAACCCAGCTGGTGAAGCTCTCCGACTGACGAATCATGCTCTCCAGGGCCTGAGGGTCACCAGTGAGGATGGCGGGTACTACCTGGCTTGGCTTATTTCTCGCCACCTTACACCTTGCGCCGGCAGTACTGGTCCTCTATGTCCTTTATCTGGTCCAGGCGGCGCTGGTGGCGGCCGCCGTCGAAGGGAGTTGCCAGCCAGACACGGACTATCTCCTGGGCCAGACGCTCGCCCAGTATCCAGCCTCCCAGAACCAGTATGTTGGCGTCGTTGTGGCGGCGGCTGAGCTCGGCAGTGAAGGTGTCCCAGCACAGAGCGGCCCTGACGCCGGGAACCTTGTTGGCTACCATGGCATCTCCCTGCCCGGTGCCACAGAAGACAATCCCCTTTTGGCATTCACTGGAGGCCACCTTTGCCGCCGCTTTAGAGGTATAGAGCGGGTAGTCCACCGGCTCGGTGCTGGTGGTGCCGATGTCATCCACCTGGTAGCCCAGCTTTTCCAGGAAACCCTTGAGGCTCTCCTTGAGCTCAAAGCCGGCGTGGTCACTGCTGACTACAATACGTTCTGTCATAAGAGTAAGCCAGTGAACGGTCAAGGCAATTATAGGTATCGGCTGTTGCTTGTGTCAATGGTTTGCGCCAGTCCAGAACAAAAAGCCTCTTGGCTTTGGTTGAATCTGACATCAGATACCAGCGTTTGCCCTTCAGTAAAGGGGAATTAAGGGGATTTTCTATTCAAGCCAGAGAGCACAGGGTTATCTTACCCCAGACGCCTAACTTGTCGTCTTTGATGATGACTACACCCAGCAGTCCTTCAATGCTCCGGGCGAGTTTCATACCCGCCGGAAAGTCATCCGGTGAAGAGACTGTATTGCCGATAGCCGTAGCGGCGGCATCAGCCAGGATAGCTGAGTTTGAGGTTACCACCACGGCATCGGCTTTGCCCAGGCTCATAGAATGCCCCACCGTCCCCGATGAGGTGCAGACCCCAAGCGGTGTCTCATCCGCCTTGATTTTTAGACCGAGCTTGCCGCTTAGAGGTGACCCGCCGGTGTAGATGCCGACCGTCCTGTCCTTTAGGCTCTTCATATATATATCACCGCCGTTTTCTATGATTACCTCCGGCGAATAGGCAAGCAACTCCTGGCCGACAAACTGGGCAATAGCCCCGGCCACCGAAGCCATAGGCCCGACACCAACCTGCCTTGTGGCCGCTGCCATTTCCCTGACAATGTCTGGCGCCTTCCTTGCCACCGCTACCGGTTTAAGCGAGGTGGCGAACCCGGGGTGCTGTTCAATATAGTCCTCAAGCACACCCCGGTGCTTCTGCACCAGTCCGTAGGCGATGTTTTTGAGGTTGGATACAGCCCGGATGTACAGGTCGGTCTCCTTGGCTACGACTCTGAAGCAGACCAGGTCCTGGTCCTGGAGCCATCGGCGGTAGGTTCTTGGCTGGTACATGGCCTAAAAGTGCAGTTCCATGGCCCTCGGCGGGCATGCCTTGATGCACAGGGCACAGGCGATGCATCTGTCACCGAGGAAGGTAACCCGTCTGGTGGAGGGGTCGAGTTTGAAGGCAGCGGCCGGGCAAATGGTTATACAGGCGCCACAGTGGGTGCACCTTTCTTCGTTGCGCAGAACATTCTGGCTCAGAGACTGTATTCTTACCCCTCTCTGGCTCAGGTACTCAATCCCCTTATCATAATTGGACTGCTGACCGCTGAGTTCCAGCACCATCAGTCCCTCTTCGTCAGGGACGACCGATGCCTTCAGGATATTGAATTTCAGGTCGTAGTCCTTAATCAGCCGGTAGACTATGGGCTGGTCCACTAGGCGGCTGGGAAAGTGCAGCACTATTTTCTTTGAGACCATCGTCCTCACCTCACCATCTTATGTCTTGATTGAGTTGCCTTGTGGCGGGAAGCCGTAATAGACAATACTAGTATTAACGGCTAGATTTGTCAATTGACGCGGGGCCCTGAGGTGACACCTGTCATTAATACTGCTCCTCACCTTACTATTGTCCGGTTACTAAAGTAGCCATCAAAGAGTACCATTGGGGGATTGCAAGCCAGCCAATTTGGGTTAAATTATAAGTATATTGCTGTTCCCTTCTTTGTTGACAAAAAAGCAACAAAAAAGCAATAAATATGCTAAGTGTCAATGTGACCTGCCGTGGTGAATGGTGGTGGAAGACATCTGTAAGACCAAAGACCAGCTGCTCGGGGAGCTAACCGCCCTGCGTCAACATTTGGCTGAACTTGAGGGGTTGGGAGTCGGCTCCGTCATTATTGGCCGAGACTTAACCGAGCAGAAGCAGATGCAAGAAAGGCTCATGATTGCCGATAGGCTGGCTTCTATCGGTGAGCTGGTATCGGAAGTAGCCCACGAGCTGGAAGCTCCTCTGGCCAGCATTATTCGTTTCGCCGAACTGCTGCTTGAAGAAGAGGTCTCTGATGAAGCCAGGGAAGAGATAGCCATTATATGCCACGAAGCCCAGCGCGCCACCGATGTGATAAGGAATCTCAGAACCTTCGCCCGGAGGCACAAGCCTTCAAGGTGTTCGGTCAGTATAAACGGTGTTATAGCCACAGTTCTGGCCCTGCGTGCTCACGAGCAGAAGTTGAACAACATCAAGGTCGATACCTGCTTTGCCCCTGACCTGCTGCAGGTTATGGCCGATGAATTCCAGCTACAGCAGGCGTTCCTCAACATCATTGTCAATGCCGAGTACTTTATGGAGCGGTCACATGGCAGAGGCACCTTGACCATTACCACGCAAAGGGTCGGCAGCTCTATCAGGGCTGTTTTTGCCGACGATGGCCCCGGTATCTCTGAAGAAAATCTGGAACGCCTGTTCGCTACCTTCTTCACTACCAAGGATGCGGGTGAGGGTACAGGCTTGGGTTTGAGTATCTGCCACCGGGTGGTAACTGAGCATGGTGGCAGGATATATGCCCAGAGTGAACCAGGTAAAGGGGCTACCTTTATTGTGGAACTGCCTGTCGGGACTGATAGTGTGGTACCGGATGAAGAGCTGTGGGTGCAGTTCAAGTAGCCCTGATGGTTGGGGATAGGTTGCAAAAATTATTGAGTCCCTTTCCGGCGGCCCGAGCATAGTTGTGCTATATTATTGGGTGTGGAAGCGGATAGTCTGTCGCCGGCAGCTATTGCTGGTAGCCTCAAGACCCGGTTTATCGGCCAGAGGGTCGTCTACCGACCAAAGCTGGCTTCAACAATGGAGGAAGCCAGAGTAGAGGCCGCGAAGGGGGCGCCAGAGGGCACGGTGATTATCGCTGGCGAGCAGACTGGTGGCCGGGGGAGGCTGGAGCGTACTTGGCTGTCGCCCTCAGGCGGTATCTATTTGTCTATTATTCTCTATCCCGACGCTGGCAATCTTTCTTCCCTTATCATGGTGGCCTCGCTGGCGGTGGTTCACGCCGTCAGGGCGGTCACCGGGCTCCAGGCGCAGATAAAGTGGCCCAATGATGTCTTAATCGGGGGCAGGAAGGTCTGCGGCGTCCTCATCGAAAGCGGTGCCAGAGAAGGTGATGGTATTTATGCCGTTATCGGCCTCGGTATCAATGCCAACATTAGGACGGCTGATTTTGCCGAGATTCCGCCAGCGGCCACCAGCCTCTCCGATGAACTGGGCAGAGACGTTTCTCGTTTGGAGATGTTAAGAAAGCTGCTTTCTGAGTTTGAACGGCTGTACCTGTCCCTGCCTGGTGAAGCCGTTTATCAGGAGTGGCGCCACAGTCTGGTAACTCTGGGCAGAAGGGTTCGCGCCAGGTCAGGAGTGTCTGTTTATGAAGGCGTTGCCGAGTCCGTGGCCAGGGACGGCAGTCTGATACTGCGCCGTCCGGATGGCAGCCGCATCCCGGTCTATGCCGGTGATGTAACTCTACGGGACTAGACAGAAGCAGTCTTGCTCTCATCTGTTTTATCGCTTCCCTTATGGGGAAATGGGAGATGGTTGAAGGAAGGGGGCGAAGCCCCCTTCCTGACTAATTACCTCCCCTTCTCCCGAGAGGGGAAAGGGATACATGGGATAGGGTGTTTACCTTATTCTCTTCAAGCCAGAGACAAGTCTACTGGGTAGTCTTGTCTTCTGAGCCAGTGCCTTTTTTCATAAACATGCTTAAGAGGTCTATCGGTAAGGGGAAGACAATGGTGCTGTTTTTCTCCGAGGCTATCTCAACCAGCGTCTGGAGGTAGCGGAGCTGTAACGTGGTCGGCTCGCGGGCAATGACACCCCCGGCCTGGGCCAGCTTCTCCGACGCCTGGAACTCGCCGTCGGCGTGGATGATTTTGGCCCGCCTCTCCCTCTCGGCTTCGGCCTGGGCAGCCATTGACCGCCTCATGGTCTCCGGCAGTTCAACCTCCTTGATTTCTACGGTGCTGACCTTTACCCCCCAGGGGTCGGTGTGCTCATCAATTATCTTCTGCAGCATCTGATTGAGCTTCTCCCGCTGTGACAGAAGCTCATCCAGCTCCGATTGCCCCAGGACATTGCGCAGCGTTGTCTGTGATATCTGCGACGTGGCCCGGATGTGGTCCAGCACCTTGACCACCGAGTCTTCGGGGTTGACCACCCTGAAGTAGACCACGGCATTTACCCTGACGGTGACGTTGTCCTTGGTGATTACCTCCTGCGATGGCACGTCCATGGTTACCACCCTCAGGTCAACCTTGACCATCCGGTCAACAAAGGGGATAATCAGGAACAGGCCTGGCCCCTTGGCGCCGACCAGCCGTCCCAGGCGGAAAATGACTCCTCGCTCATATTCGGCGACAATCTTTACCGACATAGAAATGAGCGTAAGCACGACGACTACTATTACGGCGATATAGATGAATTCCATCAGTCACCTCCCTTTTATTTTTTGGTAACATAGAGCTTTAAGCCGTCAACTCTGGTTATTACTACCTCCTCTCCGGGTTTTGCCTGTCCTTTATCCAGCACCGCTGCCCAGAGTTCGCCTTCATAAAACACCGTCCCTTCCGGTTGCAGGGCGGTGCGGACAGTGGCTATCTTGCCCGCCAGTTCCTCTCTGCCGGTGGTAGCCTGGCGCCGGTGGGCGACGACAACGCGGTTGGCGACAAAGGCGAGGAAGCCAACAAAGATAAGAGCAACAACAATAATTAATATCGGATTCACCTGAAATAAAGGCCCTCCTTTAAACAGGATTAGTGAGCCGATGACCAGAGAGGTGATGCCTCCGGCGGTGAGCAGCCCGAAGGTCGGGGTGAAGGCCTCGGTGATAAAGAGGCCGAAGGCAAGGACTATGAGCAGTATGCCGGCCAGGTTCACCGGCAGTACTCCCAGAGAGTAGAAGGCTAAGAGCCCTGATACGGCACCGACAATACCCGGGAAGATGAGCCCGGGATTGAAGATTTCAACCGTTATGCCGAGTATAGCCAGGCTTAGCAGTATGTAGGCGATGTTGGGGTCGGCTATGGCGAGCAGGAAGCCTTCTACCGCGGTCATATCAACATCCTGAACCATAGCCCCGCTGGTCTGCAGAGTGACTTTGGTGCCAAAAGGCATAGCCACCTGCCAGCCATCAATCTGCGAGACGAGGTCTGCTATGGAATTAGCCCGCAGGTCAATGAGGTTGGAATCCAGTGCCTCAACATCGGTGAAGGATTTGCTCTCAGTTACGGCCAGCCTGGCTTCTTCAATATTACGTCCCCGTTCAATGGCGATGGTCTCCAGCCACTTAGCCGAGAAGTTGGTTATCTTTTCCAGCTCCTCTTGCGACATCTCCTCTCCCCCGGCGCTTACCGGGTGAGCGGCGCCAATGGTGGTGCTCGGTGCCATAGCGGCTATGTGAGCCGATAGAGTAATGAATACCCCCGCCGAAGCTGCCCAGGCGCCTCTGGGGGAGACGTAAACGATAACCGGGACGTCGGCATTCAAGATCGTCTGCACTATCTTCTCCGTGGAGTCAAGGAGCCCTCCGGGTGTGTCCAGCACGATAATACAGGCGGTGACTTTTTCCTGCTCGGCCTGGGTGATACCGCGATCAATGTAGTCAACCAGGACAGGGTTGATGGTTCCCTTGGCGTGGAGGACGTCAACAATGCGGCCAGCCGGCTGGGCGTGGACGACAGTCGGGAGCGCGGCCAGCAAAACCAGCAGCGGTAGAAAGCGCCAGACTCTGCGCATACCGCATAGAGTATAACCCGATTACAATCCTGTTGCAAATCATTTTGGTTGTTTTGCAGCGTTTGTTTTGACCTGGCTCTTCGACAGATGTATATTGTGGGAATGGAAAATCCACCTGAACACAAGCCTCTGCCAGACAAGGAAACCAAATTTGACTGGGACAAATTTATGAACTTGCCTGAAGTCAGACAGGCAATCCGCCGTTTTCCCGATATTGCGAAAGCCCTTCTCAATCATAAAGAAAGAACCAGCAAACGTTCCCTCATAATGACGATGACCCTCTTTATTATTGGGTTCAGCACGGTTATTGTTCTCACCTTGACCCATGGTATAAGTTCTGAGGCTACTGCCTTCCTACTCGGCGTTCTTCTCACCGGTGTTATCTCTGTTATCAAGGGCTTTACTGGCGGTTGGGAGGACTGAAGATAATCTCTCAATCCGCAAGAAACGAATAGGCTATCTATTCCCTAACGTCCATTCCGCCGATAAATTTCTATATTCTTCTGCCCGTTTATGCTAACCACCTCTAGCCTGCTTCCAGGATATCATGTCAAAACCAGTTATCAGCATTTGCCCTACCAGAACCCTTTCACCTTCAGGTTGAACGGCCGGGTTAACTGGTGTAAAATTGGAGACCATGAAAATTGAGAAGTGCAAGGGCTTCCGCGACCTTTCGCCGGAGGAGATGTATCGCTTTCGCCGGGTGGAAGATGTCTTCAGGGAGCGCTGCCTCAAGTGGGGCTATCAGGAGGTCAGGACACCGACGCTGGAATATCTTTATCTTTTCACTTCTGTGGGCACCCTTACCCTGGGCAAGCTGGGCAGGGTCTATTCCTTCCTTGACTGGGACGGCTGGAGTGGAGAGCGGGTGGTACTGAAACCCGACGGCACCATTCCGGTGGCCAGGCTTTATGTTGACGGTATAAAAAAGGGACTGGCGCGGCTTTTTTACGTGACCAATGTCTTCATGTTTGATGAGACGGGTAAAGAGTCACGGGAGAGGTGGCAGTGCGGCGCCGAGCTTATCGGGGCCGGTTCAGCTCTGGCCGATGTTGAGCTGGTGGCTCTGGCGGCTGAGGTGTTGCAGGCTCTAGGCTTGGACGAGGTGAAAATAAGGTTGTCTCACGCCGGGCTGATAAAGGAAGTGCTGTCAAGCCTGGAGCTAAGTGACCAGGAGCAGTCCAGGGTCTTTGACCAGATTCTTGATGGTGATATGGAAGCACTGGCCGGGATAAAACCTGACAAACCGGAGCTGGTAGAAGCCCTGGGCCTTATTCTGGGGTTGAGAGGTAAGTCCTCAGGCTTCCTGAAGAACATAAGGGCTATATTTTCCCGGAAGCTGCCGCAGTTTAGCCCCTCCCTTGACAGTTTTATAAGTGTTGTTGACCAGATAGAAGCCATTGGCTGTGACTGCCAGATTGACCTGGCTTCGGGCAAGGGCTTCGAATACTACACCGGCGTCATTTTTCATCTCTACGCTGGTCAGAAGGTGGTGGGTGGTGGTGGCCGGTATGACGCCCTTATTCCAATGATGGGAGGGCGGGATACCCCGGCCGCCGGTTTTGCCCTTTACTTGGACAAGTTGCTGACAATGATAGCGCCGAAGGCTTTAGCCGAGCTGGGGGTCAGGAGAATCCTGATTCGCTTTGGCCGGGATAGAGCAAAAGAAGGGCTTGACATAGCCCGCCGGCTGCGTCAGACCGGCTTTGCTGTTGAACTGGAGATTGACAGGCTGGGGGCGGCCGGCTGTGACTTTGTTCTTGAGGTCAGAGACAAAAGCCCAAGGTATGCCCTGACCGACCGGGTTAATAAACAGAGACTTGAGATTGGAACCGCCGACGAAGTTCTGGCTGTACTGGGGAAAAACGTCCAGGATAGATTAAGGCCGGGATTTCAGGCGTAAGAGGTTAGGTGGACAGACGGTTAAAAATAGCTTTGCCTAAGGGGCGTCTTCTGGCACGGACGGCTGAACTGCTGGTGAGAGCTGGTTGGGGGCTTGCTGATTATAGTGAAGGGGCACGCTCTTACCGCCTTAAATCGCCGAGGTTCCCGCATATGCTGGTAAAGGTCTTCCAGGAAAAGGATATACCGATTCAGGTGGCGGTGGGTAACTATGACCTGGGCATTTGTGGTCTGGACTGGGTGGACGAACTTCTGGCCAAGTATCCCAGCAGTGCCCTGGTGAAGGTAGCCGACCTGGGGTATGGCGATGGTACTCTGTATGTGGCGGCTGAGTCCGGCTCTACTGGTGGTCAGGGGCTAGCCGCTAGGGAGGATGTCATACGTATTGCCAGTGAGTATCCCAACCTGGCCGAGGCCTTTGCCCTGCATCAGAGGCTGAAGCGGTTTGCCGTATACCCGCTCTGGGGGGCGGCCGAGGCTTATCCCCCGGAGAGCGCTGACTTGGTGCTACTACCGGCCAGGTCAGAGGGAGAACTGGTGAGCCGTGGACTGGTGCCGTTAGGCAAAGCAGCCAGTTTCAGCGCTGTGGCAATAGCCAGTAAGAATAGTCTCAGGTCGAAGGATATGGCCGAGATGCTGGCTTCCATCACTTGCAGGTTGCCTTCGGCTGCCCGGCGCCCTGTGCCGGCCGACATTGCCGAATTGCCGGAAATGACGAAGCAAAGAATCACTAAAGGAGTGAACGGAGGTGTAATCAGGCTGGCTTTACCCGATGGCCACCAGCAGGCCCATGTCTGCCGTATACTGGATAAGGCTGGTATTCAGGTCAGAGATTACCCGTCGGCCACCGGCAATCGTCGGCCAGAAAGCAGTCTTGCTGGGATTAGCATCAAGGTCATCAGGCCCCAGGACATGCCTTTACAGGTCGCCAACGGCAATTTTGACCTGGCTATCACCGGTAGGGACTGGCTTATCGACCATAAGTATCAGTTCCCATCCAGCCCGGTAAGGGATATTCTAGACCTGAAATACGGCAGGGTGCGGCTGGTAGCGGTTGTCAGCCAGGAGGTTCAGGCTGAGGATGTTGGCGGCTTGAGGCGGGCTTACCGGCAGAGCGAGGCTCCCTGCCGGATAGCCTCGGAGTATGTTAATATCGCTGATAGGTATGCCAGAGAGCATCGCCTCAGCCGCTACCGGATTATTCCTACCTGGGGGGCAAGCGAGGCCTTTCTACCTGAGGATGCCGACCTTTTGATTGAGAATACCGAGACCGGGGGCACCATCGCCCGGCACAAACTTAGGATAATAGACACCCTTTTTGAGTCGACTGCCTGCCTGATTGGCAATACGGCCACTGTATCCAGCGGGCTAAAAAGGAAGCGAATGGAAGGTATTATCACCGCGCTCGGGAGTGCCGTTGGAGGTCTGAGTTGAGGATTGTTTCCGGCCTCAAAGAGGCGAAGGCACTGATATCACGGCGGGCCCCATCCGGTGTTTATCCTATTTCATCGGTGCTGAAGAAGAGGCTCAGGGAGATGTCTGGCACTGAAGACCCGGAGCTGGCAGTCAAGCGGATTATTGAAGAAGTGCGAGTCCGGGGTGACGCCGCTCTCCTTGACTATACACTGAAGTTTGACCGGGTGGAGCTTAAGTCGCTGGAAGTGACCAGGGACGAGGTAGACAAGGCCTGGAAGCAGGTAGACCCCGGGCTTACCTCGGCACTTGAGCTGGCTGCCGGGCGAATCCGCTCCTTCCATGAGGCGCAAAGGGACGGTTTTTTGAGCGGGGTAGCCAAGATGGGTGTCCAGGTGCGCCCCCTGGAGAGGGTCGGCCTTTATGCCCCCGGGGGCACCGCCCGCTATCCATCGACGGTGCTGATGACGGCCATACCGGCCCGGGTGGCCGGTGTCAGGGAGGTCATTCTGGCCACGCCGCCGGGCGCTGATGGGCTGGTGCCGCCGGTGATGCTGGCGGCGGCTGGCCTGGCCGGAGTTGACCGAATCTTCTCTCTTGGCGGTGCTCAGGCAATAGCTGCGCTTGCCTACGGCACCGGGACGCTGCCCGGTGTGGACAAGGTATGCGGCCCGGGGAACATCTTTGTCATGCTGGCTAAGAAGCTGGTCTTTGGAGCGGTTGATATTGACGGGCTTCAGGGGCCCAGCGAGGTGGTCATTATCGCTGACGGAAGCGCCGACCCGGTGTTCTGTGCCGCCGAGATGCTGGCCCAGGCAGAGCACGACCCACTGGCCTCGGCTATCCTGATAACCACCTCACTGAGACTGGCTGGTGAAGTCAACAAAGAAGTTGCCAATCAACTGATAACCCTGGAGCGGAGGTCAATAATCAGTGATTCACTGGCTAATGGTGGCGTAATAGTCATAGTTGCCAGCATTGAAGAAGCTCTGGAGCTGTCTAACCTTTATGCTCCCGAGCACCTGGTATTGGACATAAAGAGTGCAGACTCTTATATCGAGAAGATAACAAGTGCCGGCTGTGTCTTTATCGGCAGCCAGCCGACGGTGGCCCTGGGGGACTATGTCGCCGGGCCGAGCCACGCTCTGCCGACAGGGGGAACCGCCAGGTTCAACTCAGCCCTTAACATAACCGACTTTATCAGATACATCAATGTGGTCAAAACGGATGATGCCAGCTTGAGGGAGCTGGGACCAGCCGCCATAACCATCGCCCGGGCTGAGGGCCTTGAGGCGCACGCCCGGGTGGTGGAAAAGAGGCTCATAAAGGTGGAAAAGGATGCCTGAGAATACGGGGATAGAACGATTCATACGCCCTGACCTTATAGATTTTGGTGGCTATGCCGCCAGCACCTCGCCTGAAACTCTGGAGGGTAAGGTTGAGGTGATGTTGGAGGAAATCATCAAGCTGGACGCCAATGAAAACCCTTACGGCTGTTCGCCCAGGGTGAACAAGGCTCTGGCTTCTTATGCCGACATAAACATCTACCCGGATTCGGGGCAGCGAGAGCTCAGGAGGCAGCTTCAGAAATACACCGGCGTGGCGATGGAGCACATCGTGGCCGGGGCCGGCAGTGACCAGCTTATAGACCTGATTGTTCGCCTTTTCGTCTCCCCGGGTGAAGAGGTGATAAACTGCGTCCCTACCTTTGCCATGTTCCGCTTCTTTATCGCTCTTGAGAACGGCACCGAGGCTGAAGTTCCCAGAGATAAAGACTTTCGTGTTGATGTGGCCGCGGTTAAGCGGGCCATATCGCCGAAAACAAAGCTGATACTGCTGGCCACGCCCAATAACCCCACCGGCACAATCACCCCCAGGGGGGACATTCTGGAGATACTGGACACCGGTCTGCCGGTGCTGGTTGACGAAGCCTACTACGAGTTTACCGGCGAGACCGTTGCCCCTCTGGTCGGCAAGGTTCCGAACCTGATGGTGCTCAGGACATTCAGCAAGTGGGCCGGGCTGGCCGGGCTTAGAGTCGGCTACGGCCTCTTTCCGGCCAGGATAGCCGACTACCTGCTCAGAATCAAGGAGCCTTACTGTGTCAACGTAGCCGCCCTGGTGGCGGTGCGGGAGTCGCTCAAGGACGTAGACCATCTGATGAAGAACATAAGGACTATCATCGCCGAGCGGGAGAGGCTTTTTAGCCGGCTCAAGGGCATAGAGTGGCTCAAGCCGTGTCCGTCGCAGGCCAACTTCATCCTGTGCTCGGTGCTGAAGGGCAGGGCGAAAGAGGTTCAAAAGAACCTGATGGAGCGGGGCATTCTGGTGCGCTACTTTGACCAGCCGCTCTTGAAGGACTGCGTCAGGATTAGCGTCGGCAGGCCGGAGGAGAACGATATCCTTGTAGAAACCCTGAACGAGCTGGGGGAGGAGTTATAAGATTAACATCTCCCATAGAGATGCTGGGTCGGGGTGCTAACCCTTCATTGTTCTCTTCCCCCTCTCCCTGGAAGGAGAGGGATTATGGGTGGGTTAAAAAACGGCGTCAAATGTGCTAAACTACTCTAGCCTTGGAGTGGAGCTATCCAGTGAACCAAGGGCGGAAGTAAGATGGCTAACAGAATAGCTAGCATCAAGCGGGAGACTACTGAGACCAACATCAATCTGGAACTTAGCCTGGACGGTAGTGGCAGCTGGGAGATTCTCACCGGAATTCGGATGTTTGACCACCTGCTGGCACAGCTGGCCAGGCACGCAGTATTTGACATAAAGCTATCAGCCACCGGAGACGACCAGCACCACCTGGTCGAGGATGTTGGTATCTGTCTGGGTAAGGCTGTGGTACAGGCCCTGGGCGATAAGCGAGGCATTGTCCGCATGGCCGATGCCACCGTACCGATGGATGATGCCCTGGTTATGGTGGCGGTGGATATAAGCGGGCGGGGGTATACGGTGCTGGAGCTGCCCTTCAGCGATAATGACATGGCCGGATTTGCCACCGATCTTATCAGTCATTTTCTTGAAGCCTTTGCCGCTGAAGCTAAGCTCAATCTCCACGCCCGGGTACTTTACGGCAGAAACGACCACCACAAGGCGGAAGCCCTGTTCAAGGCACTGGGCAGGGCTCTGGACGCCGCCACCAGGATTGAGCCGCGCATTTCGGGAGAGCTGCCCAGCACCAAGGGCGTGCTGTAAAGTTGCAATGGAGAGGCAGGGACTTTTGGCATAGAATGTCCGTAGCCTATGCTAATTTCTTCCCCGTCAGCCTCTCGTAGACCTGCTGGTATCTCCTTGAGGTCTGCTCGATTATCTCCGGGGGCAGCGTCGGGGCCGGGGGTTCCTTGTTCCAGCCTGATTTTGTTAGCCAGTCGCGCACCGGCTGCTTATCAAAGCTGTCCTGCCGCTTCCCGACCTGATAAAGCTCTATGTCCCAGAAGCGGCTGGAGTCCGGGGTCAGCAGCTCATCAATGAGGATGAGCTTGCCTTCGTCCAGCCCGAATTCCAGCTTGGTGTCGGCGATAAGAAAGCCCCGGGCCTTGGCATACTCCCGGGCATAGCTGTATATCGCCAGACTCTTGTTCTTAATCTCCTCGGCCACAGGTGCGCCCACCATTTTGCTCACCTCCTCCATTGATATAGGCAGGTCGTGTCCCTCTTCTGCCTTGGTGGTCGGGGTGAAGAGGGGCTGGGGCAGCTCCTGACCTTCCAGCAGGCCCTCAGGCAGGTGAATATCGGCGACGGTGCCGTGTTCCTGGTATTCAGCCCAGGCCGAGCCGGAGATATAGCCACGGACGACACACTCGACCGGGATGCGCCGGGCTTTTTTGACCACCATAGACCGGCCTTTGAGGTAGGTCGGGTAGGCAAAGCGGCCTTTCCCGGGGAGGTAGGAGTCCAGGTAGTGGGTATCGTCAATCACTTTGATTAGGTGGTTGGGCAGGATAGACTTTGTCTTTTCAAACCAGAAAGCGGAGAGCTGGTTCAGCACCCGCCCCTTGTTGGGTATACCGCTGGGGAGCACCACATCAAAGGCGGAGATGCGGTCGCTGGCTATAATGATAAGATGGCTGTCCAGTCGATAGGTGTCGCGCACTTTGCCCCGGATGAAAAGAGGTAGCGGCAGTTCGGCAGTCAGCAGGACCGATGGCCTGTCATTCATCAGTCTACAATGCCCCCGGGGCTAGCTCTATCGTTCCGGATATCGGTTTCTTTTTCCACTGTGCCTCGGTCAGGCCGAGACGCTGGAAGATGTCATCCACATAGCGCAGGTAGAACTGGTAATCAAAGAGGGCATCAAGCTCTGAAGAGGGTAGGAGTCTGGTAATCTCGGGGTCGGCTTTGAGCAGGCCGAGGAAACTCCTGTTACCCTGCCACACCTTCATTGCTTTCTGCTGCACCAGGTGATAGGCTTCCTGGCGGCTCAGCCCTTTGTCTATTAAGGCCAGCATCACCCGCTGTGAGAAGATTAGCCCTTTGGTCAGTTCCAGGTTCTTTTTCATTCTCTTGGGATAGACCTGGAGGCCGGCTATCACCGAGGTGAACAGGGCCAGGCAGTAGTCCAGCAGAATACAGGTGTCGGGCAGGATGATACGCTCGGTTGACGAGTGGCTGATGTCGCGCTCGTGCCACAGGGCGATGTTTTCCATGGATGTCAGGGCGTAGCCCCGCATGAGGCGGGCCAGTCCGCAGATTCGCTCACACAGCTCGGGATTTCTTTTGTGGGGCATGGCCGAGGAGCCGGTCTGCCCTGGCTCAAAGGGCTCCTCCACCTCTCGGGTCTCGGTCTTCTGCAGCGCCCTGATTTCGGTGGCGAACTTCTCCAGGGAACCGGCGATTATGCCCAGAGTGGTGACGAACTGGGCGTGGCGGTCTCTTTGGAGTACCTGGTTTGATATCGGGGCCGGAGTAATGGCCAGCTTGGCGCAGGCTTTTTCCTCTATTTCGGGGGGTACCGTGGAATAGGTGCCGACGGTGCCGGAAATCTTGCCCACGGCCACCATCTTGGTGGCCTCGGCCAGCCGGTGACGGTTTCTCTGCATCTCATCAATCCACAGCGCCAGCTTCAAACCAAAAGAGGTCGGCTCGGCGTGGACGCCGTGGGTGCGGCCGACCATAACCGTGTACTTGTGTTTCAGGGCTTTTTCCGCCAGCACTGATATCAGCTCCTTGATATCCTGGTTCAGCAGTCTGGCGGCCTCAACCATCTGCAGACTGAGGGCCGTGTCCATGACATCGGAAGAGGTGAGGCCGAGGTGGACGAAGCGCGACTCCTTGCCCAGGCTCTCGGCGATTGAACCCAGGAAAGCGGTCATGTCATGGTGGGTCTCCTGCAGAATCTCCTGCATGCGCTTGAGGTCGCAGCGCGCCATCTTTATCTTGGACACCGATTTTCGGGGAATTTTGCCCATCTCGGCCCAGGCATCGCAGACGGCAATCTCGACGTCCAGCCATCTGGCAAACTTGTTCTCGTCTGACCAGATTCTTTTCATCTGGGGTCTGGTGTAGCGCTCAATCATCTGTTATCCCCCTACTCTTGGGCGAGCTGCCTCCGGTATTTCTCGTAGGCTTGTCTGACAGCGTCATACTTCAAGCCCAGGATTTCAGCCGCCAGGTAGGCGGCGTTTTTGGCCCCGGCACTGCCTATGGCGACAGTAGCCACCGGCACCCCGGCCGGCATCTGGGCCATGGAATAGAGGGCATCGACGCCACCCAGTTCGCCGCTGGCTATGGGCACCCCGATGACCGGCAGAGTAGTCCAGCTAGCCAGGACTCCGGGCAGGTGGGCAGCGCCGCCGGCGGCGGCGATGATGACCTCGATGCCGCTGTCCCGGGCGGACAGTCCGTACTGCTTCGCCTTTTCCGGGCTGCGGTGGGCAGAGATAACCTTTACTTCATAGTCAATGTCCAGCGTGTCCAGCGTCTCCAGGGCTGGCTTGATGGCCTCGGCGTCTGACTTTGAGCCCATGACTACGGCTACTTTTGGCATATCAACCTTCCTTGCCATATTTACCATCAATGTTTTATCATATTCTTGTGATGAGAAAACTGTTTCTCTTCAGGCTGTTCCATAGCCTGGTGTTCTGGTTTATGTTAGCCTGCCTTGTCTACATCCTTTATTGTGGCGTCACCGGAACATTTAACTTATTCTTGCTGGTGGCCTTGATTGCCGTTCTTACCGAAGGAGTCGTTCTGATTCTGAACAGATGGCGCTGCCCGCTGACCGCTCTGGCTGAGAAACTGGGCGCCGAAAAAGGCTCCGTGACCGCCGATATGTTCCTGCCGGCGGTGGTCGCCCGCAACACTTTTAGAGTGTCCACCATACTCTTCGTGGCCGAGCTTGCTCTGCTGTCCGTCAGGTACTTCATAGAATAACTCCGGCGGCTTTTGGCGCCATTTACTCCTTAGAGATATTGTTCAGGATGCTTTTAGCGCTTCAGCGATTTTCTTGGCCCAGTTGACCGCCCGCTCCGGTTCTCCTTCCCCGAGCGGGCCCTCTCTGCCTGTAACAGTGAAACCCTCAGGAGGCACTATCAGATTGCCCCCCTTTTTCTGGATGGCGTCTGCCATGCGTGGGGCGGCATAGCCGCCCCACTTCGTAACCATGCGGGCTATGGTTCCTGCCTCTTTGCCGGACATTCTGGTATCAAAGACCGCCACCTTGACATCTTTGAGAGCGCCCTTGGGAATACCCTGAAGAAAGCTTTGAATTGGTTTCGTAGAGTTGAACCCCTGAGTCGGAGAGCCGATGATAACCAGCTCTGAGCCCGGTAGCTGTTCCGGACTGGCGTTGCTGACTCTCATTACCTCCACGTCCTCCGGAGGCCCAAGGGCGCCGGCCACCGCTCTGGCTATTTGCTCTGTGTTGCCGTAAAGCGAATCATATATTACTCGGGCTTTCATTAAAGCCTCCTGTTGTTACTCAACAGATGCTATATCCCGGCGGTAGTGCCCGCCCTCAAAGCGGACCCGCAGGATGTTATTATATACCTTTTCTCGGGCCTGGGCGATAGTCCTGCCGGTGGCGACCATGGTCAGCACCCGCCCGCCGCTGGTCAATATTTTTCCATTTGAGTCCAGTTTTGTTCCGGCGTGAAATACCGTGATTTCATCGTCCAGGTTGTCCAGGCCGGTAACAGGGAAGCCAGTCCTGTAGCTGCCGGGGTAGCCGCCTGATACCATGACCACGCCGACACAGGCGTCCTGGCTCCACTCTATATCTATCCGGCCGAGGTTGTTGTTGACTATGCTGAGCATGATGTCTAACAGGTCTGTTTTGAGCAGTGGCAGGATGACCTGCGTTTCCGGGTCGCCGAGGCGGGCGTTGAACTCCATTACCTTAGGCCCGTTACCGGTAATCATCAGCCCGCCGTAGAGGACACCTTTGTATGGTCTACCCTCGCCGCACATGGCCTTTACGGATGGCTTCATTATTGTCTCATTTGTTCTCCTGGCCAGCGTTGGGCTGTAGAAGTAAGGCGGGCTGTAGCTACCCATACCGCCGGTGTTGGGCCCGCGGTTGCCGTCAGAGACGGGCTTGTAGTCACAAGCGGGCAGCATCGGGGCGACGCTTCGGCCATCGGTGAAGGCGAAGGCGCTCATCTCTTTCCCCTCCAGCTTCTCTTCGATAAGCACCTTATTTCCGGCATCACCAAAGGCCCTGGCTTCCATGATATTAGCCAGGGCTTCCAGGGCTTGCTCAATGGTATCTGCCACTGTTACTCCCTTGCCTGCCGCCAGCCCATCGGCCTTGACCACAAGGGGTGGTCTTTGCTTCTTTACGTATTCTCTGGCTTCGGTGTATGAAGAGAAGCCGACGCTCTTGGCGCAGGGGATATGGTATTTTTGCATCAGCTCTTTGGCGAAGACCTTGCTTGATTCTATTTCGGCGGCTTTTCTGGTCGGCCCGAAGATGGTCATGCCTTTCTCCCGGAACTTATCAACGATGCCGGAAGCCAGAGGCGCTTCCGGCCCGACGACCGTCAGGTCGACCCTCTTTTCTTGAGCTGCCTTAGCCATTGATTCTATGTCGGTCGGATTAATAGCCAGGTTTTGGGCGATTTGAGCCGTGCCGGCATTGCCCGGGGCGACCAAGATTTCCTTGACCTTCGGGCTCCGGGCTAGTTTCCAGGTGATGGCATGCTCTCTGGCACCGCCACCAACAACCAAGACTCTTATCTACCTCACCCCCTTATTCACCCTCTCCAGGGACTAAACACGATGTCACATTCGCCGGATTCATCACCTTCCATCTGAGAGGGATGTTGGCCGGCAAATCAACATCATCAGGAGCGTCGTGTAAATCATTAGCTGCCGCTGCTGCCAAAATTCGGCCATCTTCTTGAATGCAGTCATGTCCGGTAAAGCCGGCTCCCGTCTAAACTTCTCCAGACCGGTCAACCGGTCTTTAATTATACTCTCTTCCGACTGAGTTTGCCCGTGTGTTCTGATTAGTTTCTCCTCGGTTATTATACACTCAACCTGCTGCCAGGAGTAGTGCCATCTTTTGCTGAAGCCGGTTTGCCTGTTCTTCAAGGGCTTTGATGGCCAGCACAAGATGTGTGTAAAAAGAACTAAGTATCCAAATGTAATGAATTTGTAACTTTTTGCGGGCAGATTTTATGACTATTGGACAAAACATATCGTATGGTTAGAAGTAAGTGTAATTGCGCAGCGGCCGAGCAAGTACTTGGTGCTGTGTTCGGACAATGGGAGCGGGCGTATGGCACCGAGGCCGCCGGTCAAATGCCTGATTGCCAAAGACACGGGCCTCGTGTCTAAGAGTTGGATGCCTAAAAGAGGGAACGAATGGGAAGGGTCACCGCTATAATTCTCGCCGGTGGTCGTGGCAAGCGGATGGAACTGCTTTGCCACCTGAGGCCGAAACCCGCTCTCCCTTTCGCGGGAAAGCTACGCGTAATCGACTTCAGTCTGAGCAATTGTAGACACTCGCAGATTGAAGATGTAGCGGTGCTGGTAGACTACCAGCGTAATTACATGGTGGACTATCTCCGAGAGTGGGCGATTTCTAATTTACAGTCAACAGACTTCACTGTCTTACCACCAGCGGCTGGCTCTTACACAGGGACGGCCGGTGCGGTCTGCAGGAATCTCGGCTATTTGAGGAGTCGACCGGGCGACAGAGTCTTGATACTTGCCGGGGACCACATTTACCGTATGGACTATCGCAAAATGCTGGCCTTCCACGAGAGCGTAAATGCCGAGGTGACAGTAGGAGTGGCTCGTGTACCTATTGAAGAAGCCCATCGCTTTGGCACGGCGTGTGTCGATGGCCAGGGCAAAATCCGGGGGTTTGTGGAGAAACCTTTAAATCCTACGAGTACGCTGGCTTCAATGGGTATCTATGTTTTCGACAAAGATATTCTTATCGAGCGGTTGGTTGAGGATGACAGCATACCGGGCTCACTGCATGATTTTGGTTACTCTGTTCTTCCTCGAATGGTGGAGCATAACAGGGTCTTCGCCTATGAGTTTACCGGGTACTGGCAGGATATTGGCACCGTGGAAGCCTATTATCGAGCCAATATGGAGCTTCTTGTGGCATCGCCCCGCTTCAGTCTTGACAGCAGCTGGCCCGTTCTCAGTGACTACAGCGCTTTACCCAGGCCTCAGCAAAGTAAAGACGGCAGAGCAGTCAACAGCCTGATAAGCCCTGGTTGTGTCATAAAGGGTCGGGTGGAGAACAGTGTGTTATCGCCAGGAGTCCGTGTTGAGGATGAGGCTGTTGTAAAGAATTCTGTGGTCATGGCAAATACCTCTGTCGGCTATCACAGTGTTGTAGACGGCTGCATCGTCGATGAGGGTGTACAGATAGGAAAACTCTGCTACATCGGTTTTGGCAGAAGCCTTCTTCCTGATGACCTCGAAATCACTATAATCGGGAAGGATGTGGTAGTGCCCAGCCACATTGCTGTGGGCCGCAAGTGCAAGATTCTGCCCAAAGTTGGTCCGCTTGATTTCAATGGCAGCCTCATTCGCCCGGGTTCTGTAATCCGTCAGCACAGGAGCCAGGGAGCGGTAAAAAACAAGGGTGATTCAATAGAGCAGAAACGTCAGGACAAGAGGTAATGAGAAGGTTGCAGAGACCGGGGAGAAAGGATAAAACTTGGCAGAAACAGGGAAGGTAAGAATAGACCTGGGAAAATACGAGGCGGCTATCCTAGACATGGACGGCGTCATCACAACGTCGGCACGGGCACACTTCGCTTCCTGGAAGCGAATGTTTGACGATTATCTGCGTCAGCGTGCCGGTTCTCAGAACGAAAAGTTCACGCCCTTTACCGAGGAGGACTATTACAGGTACGTGGATGGCAAACCACGCTACGAAGGCGCTCGTAGCTTTTTAGAGTCCAGGCGGATATCACTCCCGTATGGCAACCCTGATGATACCCCGGTGGAAGAGACCGTGTGCGGCCTGGGCAACCAAAAGAACCGGTATTTCCTGGAATACCTCAAGAAGAATGGCGTAGAGTCTTATCAGTCCACCAGAAGGTTCATAAAAGACCTGAGGTGTAGGAATAAAAGCGTGGCAGTGATATCATCGAGCCGGAATGCGAAAGCCGTGCTTGAAGCTGCTGGTGTAACCGGCCTTTTTCGTGTGGTGGTTGATGGAGTGGACGCTGGTGAACACCATCTCAGGGGAAAGCCGGAACCAGATATTTTCCTTGAGGCGGCAAAGCGTCTCAGGGTAAACCCAGAACATGCCATTGTTATCGAGGATGCTCTCTCCGGTGTTGAGGCTGGCAAAGCCGGAGGTTTTGGCTTGGTCATAGGAATAAACCGCTCCGGGCATAACACGGAGCTGAAGGGCCACGGTGCAGACATAGTAGTAAGGGACTTATCGGAGGTTGCATATGGGGACAATGAATGCACGGCAAGCAAATAATCCAACCTCGGCCCTGGCAGCCAAAAGGGAAATCATCCAGCGTCTCCGTAAGGGGCGGCCGGCCATATTCTTGGACTACGATGGAACGCTCACACCGATAGTCAATGACCCGTCTAAGGCGTTTCTCCCCGATAAAACCAGGCGGCTGGTCAAAAAGATTTCCGAACACTGGGTAGTGGTTATCATGAGCGGCCGTGCCCTAGATGATGTCAAGAACCTCGTTGGTCTGGAGAATCTTATCTATGCGGGCAGCCACGGTTTCAATATCGCCGGCCCCGGAGAGTCATTTCACGATAAGTTCGGGCAGAAGTTCCTGCCTGCACTTAATAAGGCGGAAAAAGAGCTCCGAGATGTAGTGAAGGACTTAAGGGGCGTACGCTTGGAACGGAAACCCTTTGCCATAGCTGTTCACTACCGCCAGGCTGATGAAGCTCTGGTTCCTGGCCTTGAAAAAGAAGTGGATAAAGTGGCAGGGCACTACTCAGACCTTGTCAAGACAACGGGAAAGAAGATATTTGAGCTTCGTCCCAGGGCCGAATGGGACAAGGGTAAGGCGCTGTTGTATCTGCTGGGGAAATTGCATATCGATAGCTCCCGCACGGTGCCCCTTTATATTGGTGATGATACTACTGATGAGGATGCCCTTCGGGCAGTGGCCGGCAGGGGTATCGGAATTCTGGTAACTAGTGATAGTCCGCCGACTGCGGCTGGCTATACCCTCAGGGACACTGGCGAAGTGGCGGCTTTTCTCGAAGAACTGCTAAAGCTTGCCGAGAAGGAGTCTTCGGCCAATGTCTGGTCTTTGACCTACGAAGGTTATGAACCCGAAGCGGAAAAGTTACGCGAGGCGCTCTGTACGGTGGGCAACGGCTACTTTGCAAGCAGAGGGGCGGCACCCGAGTCTATTGCGGGTGAAACTCATTACCCCGGCACTTATATGGCCGGAGTCTATAACAGTTTAAGAAGCGATGTATCCGGTCATAGTATTGAGAATGAGAGCATGGTCAACATTCCCAACTGGCTGCCACTCACTTTCCGTATTGAAGATGGTGACTGGTTTGACCTTGGCTCGGTAGAGATACTGGAATACCGCCAGGAACTTGACATGATGCACGGGATTCTATCAAGAGCGGTGCTGTTCGAAGACAGCAAAAAGCGCCGGACAAGGCTTACCCAGCGGCGCTTTGTCCACATGCAGTATCGGCACATCGCCGGCCTAGAAGCAGTCATCATACCGGAGAACTGGTCGGGCACTATCCATGTACGTTCTGCACTTGACGGCAGAGTGGACAACACGCTTGTGGAGCGCTACCGGCAGCTGAACAATCACCATTTGGACCAGGTTGATGCCGGTGTTACCGAAGACCAGTTGATATGGTTGCAGGTTCAGACCAATCAGTCACATATACGGATTTCCGAGGCGGCGCGAACTAGCGTGTATTATGAAGGCGGCACAATCGATGTGCCGGGAAAAGTCATACAGGATAAAGGGTACATCAGCCATGAATTCAATGTGAGCTTACGGCCGAAGCGCCCCCTACGTATCGAGAAAATAGTAGCGCTTTACAATTCCAGAGACCCGGCCATTTCCGAAAGCCTTATCGAGGCCCAGGCAGCTCTACGGCATGTCGGAGGATTTGCCAAGCTCCTTGAGAGTCATAGCCTTGCTTGGAGCCATCTTTGGGAGCGATGGCGGATAGACATCAAGACCGAAAGCCGACGAGCCGAGCAGATACTTAACCTCCACATCTTTCATCTTTTGCAGACCGTGTCTCCCAATAGCGTTGGCCTTGACGTAGGCGTGCCGCCCCGTGGGCTCCACGGTGAGGCTTATCGTGGACTGATAATGTGGGATGAGCTCTTCATTTTTCCCCTTATAAACCTGCGCATGCCCGACATCACCCGGAGCCTTTTGATGTACCGGCATAACCGTTTGCCCCGCGCCCGCTGGGCAGCGGAGCAGGCGGATTACCAAGGGGCGATGTTCCCGTGGCAGAGTGGTAGCAACGGTCAGGAACAGGCGCAGACCCTGCACCTGAACCCACAGTCCGGGCGCTGGATAGCGGACAACTCACAACTGGAACGGCACATTAACATTGCCATCGCTTACAACATCTGGCAGTATTATCAGGTAACTGGAGACGAGGACTTTCTGTCTTTTTACGGGGCCGAATTCATTATAGGAATAGCGCGTTTCTGGGCCAGCAAGGCCAAATACAATAAGTCGTTGGGTCGCTACGAGATACGCCGGGTTATGGGCCCCGATGAGTTCCATGACAGATACCCAGAAGCTTCAGAGCCCGGGGTTGACAATAATGCCTACACCAATGTGATGGTAGCCTGGATTTTTTGGCGGGCCCTGGAGATGCTGAACATGCTTCCTGAAAACCGCCGCAAATTCCTCGTCGAAGACCTGGCCCTCACGCAGCCCGAACTGGACGAGTGGGATAAAATGAGTCGTAAAATGCGGGTTGTTTTCCATGACGGCAGAATCATCAGTCAGTTCGAAGGATACGGAGAACTAAAGGAATTCGACTGGGAAGGCTATCACAAGAAATACGGAAATATACAGCGGCTTGACCGCATACTTGAAGCAGAAGGAGATAGCCCCAATCGCTACAAGCTGTCAAAGCAGGCCGATGTCCTGATGCTTTTTTACCTGCTATCGGCAGACGAACTCGGGGAGCTCTTTGACAGGCTGGGCTATCCCCTTAAGTATGAGACCATTCCCGATAACGTTGATTACTATCTGAAAAGAACCTCGCACGGTTCAACACTCAGCCGCGTCGTCCATGCCTGGGTTTTGGCGCGTTCAAGGCGGGAGATATCCTGGCGTTTGTTCCAGGATGCACTGGAAAGTGATATCGAGGACATACAAGGTGGTACCACCCGTGAAGGCATCCATCTCGGGGCAATGGCAGGCACTGTTGACCTGATTTTGAGGTGCTATTCGGGAGTTGAAAATCGCGGTGACATGCTCTGGTTTAATCCAGCCCTGCCCTCGGAGCTTAGGTCAATACGCTTTAGCATTAATTACCGCAGGAGCTGGCTTGAGGTAAGTATTGATACCAAAAAGATTAGCCTTCACAACCGGCAGGGCCGGGTGGGACATCCGGTAAAGGTCGCTTTTGGCGACAGCACCTTCGTGCTTTCGCCCGGAGAAACCAAGGAACTAGACCTTCAGGCTCGCATCTGAGCCGGTTTAACAGTCACACATCAAGGCGAGAGATGCCGAGACTGCCCAGAGAACATAACCCGCGCAGGGAATTGATTGAAGATGCTTTTTAACCGTTCCCTCTTCTTGAAAGGAGAGGAGGAAGAGAAAATGAAGGGGCGTTGCCCCTTCAAACTACCCTCTGGCTAATCCTTTGTCTCTTCACTGCTGTCGTGCCTACTTCCTACTCCCACTCAATGGTTGATGGGGGTTTGGAGGTGATGTCGTAGACCACGCGGTTGACCATTGGCACTTCGTTGACGATGCGGTTGGAGATGCGGGCTAACAGGTCGTAGGGCAGTCTTGCCCAGTCGGCGGTCATGGCGTCCTGGCTGGTTACTGCCCGAACGGCGATGAGGTAGCCATAAGTCCGGTAGTCCCCCATAACGCCGACGCTCTTGACATCGGTGAGTATGGCGAAGCTCTGCCACAGCTCGCGGTAGAGCTTGGCCCGCTTTATCTCGTCCATGACAATCCAGTCGGCAGACCTCAGGATTTCCAGCTTTTCTCTGGTTATTTCACCGATGCAGCGGATAGCCAGACCGGGGCCGGGGAAGGGCTGCCGCCAGACCATCTCCTCGGGCAAGCCCAGCTTCATCCCCACCTGGCGGACTTCATCCTTGAATAGGTAGCGCAGGGGCTCCAGGAGCTTAAACGTCATCCTCTGGGGCAGGCCACCGACGTTGTGGTGGGTCTTTATCTTGGCTGAGGCGGTGGATACCGAAGAAGTGCTCTCGATGACATCGGGATAGAGTGTCCCCTGGGCAAGGAAGTCAACCTTGCCCAGCTTCTGGGCCTCTTCTTCGAATACCCGGATAAATTCCTCGCCTATGGTCTTGCGCTTTGCTTCCGGGTCAACGATACCCTTCAGGTGGCCAAGGAAGCGGTCGCTGGCATCAACATAGATGATGTTCATCCCCAGGTTCTGCCGGAAGACGTTCAGAGTTCTCTCTGCTTCTTCGCGGCGCAGTAGACCGTTGTTGACGAAGATACAGGTAAGCTGGTCGCCGATGGCCCGGTGGATGAGCGTGGCTACCACTGATGAGTCAACCCCTCCTGACAGGGCGCTTATGACTTTGCCTTCTCCTACCTGCTCCCGGATTCTGGCCAGACTATCCTCAATGAAGTTGCCCATAGTCCAGTTGCCCCGGCAGCCGCATATCCGGTAGATAAAGTTCTTGAGGATGGTCTGGCCGTACTGGGTGTGGGCGACCTCGGGGTGGCACTGGAGACCGAAGATTCTGTCCTCGCTTCCCATGACGGCAACCGGTGAGTTTTCGGTGTAGGCCAGGGCCCGAAAACCGGGCGGCATCTCCTCAATCCTGTCGGCGTGGCTCATCCACACCGGTGATGAGGTGGGAAGCTCGGCAAACAGCGGCGAGTGCGTATCACTCAGGTGCAGGATGGCGTGACCATACTCGTATTTTGTTCCCGGCTCAACACGCCCGCCTAGCTGCTTGGTGATGGCCTGCATTCCGTAGCAGATGCCCAGCACCGGCAGGTGACTCTCATAGACGTAGGCCGGTGCCAACGGCGCCCCGGGCTCATAGACGCTGGCCGGCCCCCCGGACAGGATAAAGCCTTTAGGGTTTAAGGGGGCTATCTTCTCCCAGGGAGTGTCGTGGGCTACCAGCTCACAGTAGACCTTCAACTCACGAACTCTGCGGGCGATGAGCAGACTGTACTGTGAGCCGAAGTCAACGATGATGATAGCCTCCCGTTTGGCCCAGGGCACCGCTTCGCCGGTGACCACCGGCTGCTCGCCGGCTATCTCCTTGGCGATTTCCAGGTAGGTGGCGACCTCAATATCGCCGCTGGTGGTTACGCGGTAGCCCTCTTCCGGGGGCTGTTTTGGCGTGTCATCAGCCATTTTTATAGCACACAGATTATCATTATGCTATACTATCGTCAAGTAATTTCTGGGGACTGGTTGATGTTATCTAGGCTATCTCTAGACATAAAAGAGCAGGTCAGCGAGGGCATCTCTGTTCTAAAACGGGGCGGGCTGGTTGCCTTTCCCACCGATACCGTCTACGGACTGGGCGCCTGCTTTAATGATGTCAAAGCCATTGAGCGGATATATCAGCTTAAGCAGCGGCCACATGACATGGCATTACCCCTGCTGGTGGCTGATATAATCCAGATGGCTGAAGTGGCTGAGCTGTCGCCGTTTGCCCGGCTTCTGGCCCGCAGGTTCCTGCCCGGGGCCCTGACACTGGTACTGCCCAGAACTAAGATAGTCCCTGACATAATAACCGGCGGCGGTGAGAAGGTAGCCGTCCGCATTCCGGCTCACCCGGTGCCTGTCGCCCTGATTAGGGGTGTGGGCATGCCCGTCGTGGGCACCAGTGCCAATATCACCGGTCAGCCCAGTACCCTGACGGCGGATGAAGTCCTTTCACAGTTTGGCGATAAGATAGACCTGGTTGTTGACGGCAGGAGTCCCGGTGGTGTTGAGTCCACTGTAGTTGATGTCACCGGGGAGGTCGTCAGAATTCTAAGAGAGGGCGCCGTCTCCCGCCAAGAGCTTGAGCAGGTCGTAACGTAATCTAACATTTTCCAGGGAGTGAGACTAACGATGAATATTGCTATTGGCAGTGACCATAGAGGGCTAAAGCTCAAGAAACACGTTATAAAGCTCCTGGCTGATGCCGGGCACAGCTACCGGGACTTTGGCTGTGAAACCGAGGAGCCGGTTGACTACCCGGATGTCGCCAGAGAGCTAGCCCAGGCGGTTGCCCGGGGCGATTTTGACCGCGGCGTTCTGATTTGCTCCACCGGCATCGGCATGTGTATCGCCGCCAACAAGGTCGCTGGCATAAGGGCAGCCCAGTGCTATGACACCTTCTGTGCCCTGCGTGCCCGCCAGCACAATGACGCCAACATACTTTGCCTGGGGGGAGATGAGAATAAGAGTCAGGTCGCCGAGATTGTCTCTACTTTTCTTGCCGGCCAGTTTGAGGGCGGCCGGCACCAGCGACGCATTGACAAGATAAAGGCCATGGAGGGTAATAGATAAGGTAACTATGAAGAGCGAAGCTATAAAAAAGGGGATAGAGCGGGCGCCACACCGCTCACTGCTGCGTGCCCTGGGAGTAACGCCCGAGCAGATGGGCAGACCGTTTATCGGCGTTGTCAACAGCTTTACTGAGGTGGTTCCGGGGCATATGCACCTGCGGGAGATCGCCCGGGCGGTCAAGACCGGGGTATCCGCTAGCGGCGGCGTCCCCTTTGAGTTCAATACCATAGCCGTGTGTGACGGCATCGCCATGAATCACGAGGGTATGAAATACAGCCTGCCCAGCCGGGAGCTGATAGCCGACTCGGTGGAGATAATGGCCCAGGCGCATGCCTTTGACGGGCTGGTCTTTATCCCCAACTGCGACAAAGTAGTCCCCGGGATGCTCATGGCGGCGGTTAGGCTGAACCTGCCGGCTGTCTTTGTCAGCGGCGGCCCCATGCTTGCCGGCAGCCTTTCCACCAGCCAGGGAGCCAGGCGCGTTGACCTTAACTCTGTCTTTGAGGCCGTAGGCCAGGTCTTGAAGGGCCAGATGTCCGAAGCCGAGCTGGAGTGCCTGGTGGAGGTTGCCTGCCCCGGCTGTGGTAGCTGCGCCGGTATGTTCACCGCCAACACCATGAACTGCCTGACCGAGGCCATGGGAATGGCGCTTCCCGGCAACGGCACTATTCCCGCGGTTGACCCCAGGCGGTACAAACTGGCTACCCAGGCCGGGCGGACGGTGATGGCACTCGTGGCGGATGATACTCGTCCAAGAGATATTATAAACAAGGCTTCGCTGGAAAACGCCTTTGCTGTTGACATGGCGCTGGGAGGCAGCACCAACTCGGTTCTGCACCTGATGGCAATCGCCAACGAAGCCGGAGTCAGTTTCCCCCTACCGGCGATAAACGACATCAGCGAAAGGACGCCCTGCCTGTGTCGGCTGAGACCGGCCGGTGATTACCACATCGAGGACCTAGACAGGGCCGGTGGCATTCCGGCGGTGATGAAGGAGCTGGGAGACAACCTCAACTTGGAGGTGAGGACGGTATCTGGCAAATCGCTGGCCCGGATTACGGCCGATAGCCGGGTATTGGATAATGACGTCATCCGCTCCAGGGCCAATGCCTATTCCGACCGGGGTGGTATCGCCATACTCTTCGGCAATCTGGCGCCGGATGGTGGGGTGGTCAAGAGGTCGGCGGTGGCGGCTGAGATGATGGTCCACTCTGGCCCGGCGCGGGTCTTTGACTCTGAAGAGCAGGCCACCCGGGCAATTATGGCCGGCAGCATCGAACCGGGCGAGGTGCTGGTGATTCGCTACGAGGGGCCCAGGGGTGGACCGGGGATGAGGGAGATGCTCACCCCCACTTCTCTCCTCAGTGGCATGGGTATGGATAAGGAGGTCGCCCTTATCACCGACGGGCGCTTTTCCGGGGCCACCCGTGGCGCCGCCATCGGCCATGTCTGCCCTGAGGCGGCCAGCAAAGGGCCTATCGCCGCGGTAGAGGACGGGGATATAATCAGGGTTGACATTCCGGCTCATAAGCTTGAGGTCGAGCTTAGCGATAAAGAGATTTCCCGGCGCCTGACTCGCCTGGCTGAGTTCAAGCCCAGAGTAGAGAGTGGCTACCTTAAGCATTACGTGGAAAAGGTGGGCCCGGCCAGCACCGGGGCTGTGTTTAGTTAGGAGGATTCTATGAAGATGACAGGTGCCCAAATCATCTGTGAGAGTTTAATCAGAGAGGGGGTGGAGGTCGTTTTTGGCATACTGGGCGGGTCTATCTTGCCGCTTTATGACACTCTGCAAAAGTATCCCCAGATACATCACGTCCTGGTACGCCATGAGCAGGGTGCCGCCCACGCCGCCGAGGGTTACGCCCGGGCCACGGGCAAGGTCGGTGTCTGTATGGCGACCTCCGGCCCAGGGGCAACCAATCTGGTAACCGGTATTGCCGATGCCTGTCTTGACTCGGTGCCCGTGGTGGCCATAACCGGCCAGGTGGCCAGGCCTTTTATCGGCAAGGACGCCTTTCAGGAGGTGGATATTACCGGCATCACCCTGCCTATTACCAAACACAACTATCTGGCCCTTGATGCCGGTTCACTGGCTGAGACAATCAAGGAAGCCTTTTATCTGGCCAGGACAGGACGCCCGGGGCCGGTGCTCATTGACCTGCCCCGGGATGTTCAAATAGACCAGGCGGAGTTTCGCTATCCGGATAGGGTGGAACTGCCCGGCTACAAACCAATAATCCAGGGCCATCCGGCGCAGGTCAAGAAAGCGGCCAAGCTGATTAACGAGTCCAGGAAGCCGGTTATCATCGCCGGCCGGGGTATAATCATATCCGGGGCCTACGATGAGTTAAAGCGCCTGGCGGAGACGGCGCAGATACCGGTGGTCACCACTCTGCTAGGCATCAGCTGTTTTCCTGAATCTCATGTTCTGTCTTACGGCTGGCTGGGGATGCACGGCATGGCTTATGCCAATATGGCGGTTGATGCCTGCGACCTGGTTATCGCCGTTGGCATGAGGTTTGATGACAGGGCTACCGGCAAAGTAAGTGGTTTTGCCCCTCACGCTCGCATTATCCATATTGATATTGACCCGGCGGAGATTGGCAAGAATATGCATGTGGAGGTGCCCATAGTAGGCGATGCCAGGGTCGTTCTGGAGGCGCTGGATAAGCTCATCGGCCCGGCGGAGCATATCGAGTGGCTCAGCCAGCTTGATAACTGGCGCCGGGAGCACCCGGCGGTGTCTATCAGGGATAGCGAAGGGCTTCTGCCCCAGTTCGTCATCAGGACAATCTATGAGGTCACCAAAGGGGAGGCGACAATCGTTACCGGAGTCGGTCAGAACCAGATGTGGGCCGCCCAGCACTACTGGTACGATAGGCCGAACACTCTGATATCGTCCGGCGGCCTGGGGACGATGGGCTTTGAGCTGCCGGCGGCCCTGGGGGTCAAGATAGGGCGGCCGGATGAAGTTGTCTGGTGCATCGCCGGCGACGGCGGCTTCCAGATGACGATACAGGAACTGGCGACGATAGCTCAGGAAAAGGCAGCGGTGAAGATGGCCGTCATCAACAACGGCTACCTGGGTATGGTGCGGCAGTGGCAGGAGCTGTTCTACGGAAAGCGATATTTCGCCACGCCTCTGAACTGCCCGGACTTCGTCAAGATTGCGGAGGCCTATTGCATCCCGGGGCTGACCGTTAAGCGTCGGCAGGAGGTAGCCCCGGCGATTGAGGCGGCAATGAGTGAGCCGGGCCCCTTCCTGATAAACTTTCTGGTAGAGCCAGGGGAGAACGTATACCCCATGGTATTGCCCGGGGCGTCTCTGGCTGAAATTATAGAAGAACCAAAGAAAGAGGTGAGCCCATGGCCACGGCGGAACACACCCTAGTTGCCCTAGTTAATGATAAGCCCGGAGTGCTTAACCGAATGGCCAGCCTTTTCCGGCGGCGAGGCTTTAATATCGAAAGCATCGCCGTGGGCCACAGCGAACTGGCCGATGTATCGCGGGTGACCATAGTTGTTGATGGCACGACGCCCATGGTGGAGCAGGTCAGAAAACAGCTGGAGAAGGTTATTGATGTCATCAAGGTGTTTGATGTTACCGGGGAGGGCACCATTAGCCGGGAGCTGGCGCTGATAAAGGTAAAGGCGACCACGGCCAACCGGAGCGAAATCATGCAGATAGTTGACATATTCCGGGCGAAGATAGTGGACGTCGCTCCCGAGTCGGTGACCATTGAGGCCACCGGAGATGAGGACAAGATTGAGTCCCTGTACAATCTGCTCCGTGGCTTCGGCATCAAGGAGATAGCCAGAACCGGCTCTATTGCCATGACCCGGGGTGGTACCGGACAGGCGTCCGGAGAGGGCAGGAAGTCCGGGTAGTCAGGCAAGAAGTCTTGACATTAAAAATTTAAGGAGGATAGATTATGGCGACAATATACTATGATGATGACTGCGACCTTAGCCTGCTTGATGGCAAGGTAATAGGCGTTATCGGCTACGGCAGTCAGGGGCACGCTCAGGCACAGAACCTCAGGGATAGCGGGCTGACGGTTATAGTGGCCGAGGTCAGCGGCACCCCGGGCTGGGAGAAAGCCAGAGGGGATGGATTTGAGGTGTCAGATGCGGCCAGCGTGGCAAAGAGGGCCGATATAATCGTGATGCTGGCACCGGACACTGTCCAGGCCAATATCTACTGCAAGGCGGTTGCAGACGGGCTGTCTTCCGGCAAGATGTTGATGTTTGCCCACGGCTTCAACATCCACTACGGGCAGATTTTGCCACCGCCAGATGTTGATGTGACCATGATAGCCCCCAAGTGCCCGGGACATATGCTGAGACAGGTCTACACCGAGGGCGTTGGCGCCCCGGCCCTGGTGGCGGTCCACCAGGATGCTACGGGCAGGGCCAAGGATATCGCCCTGGCTTATGCCAAAGGCATCGGTTGCAGCCGGGCCGGAGTGCTGGAGACCACCTTTGCCGAAGAGACGGAGACCGACCTCTTCGGTGAGCAGGCGGTGCTCTGCGGCGGTGTCACCTCTCTGGTGAAGGCTGGCTTTGACACCCTGGTCGATGCCGGCTACCAGCCGGAGATAGCCTACTTTGAGTGTATGCACGAGCTCAAGCTGATAGTCGACCTGATGTATCAGGGCGGCATGAGCTATATGCGTTATTCAATAAGTGACACCGCCGAGTATGGCGATTACACCCGCGGCCCCCGCGTTATTGATGACATGGTCAGGGAAGAGATGTGCCAAATCCTGTCCGAGATTCAGGATGGCAGCTTTGCCAAGGAGTGGCTGCTGGAAAACCAGGTGGGCAGGCCGGTGTTCAACGCCTTAAGGCGTATGGAGAGCGAGGAGCTTATTGAGGAGGTGGGTAAGGAGCTAAGGGCGATGATGCCCTGGCTGAAGAAGAAGTAGAGGGTGAGAATCTCATTGACCTCACCCCCTTAATCCCCCTCTCCTTGAAAGGAGAGGGGGAAGATAAGAAAGGGGGGCTGACGCCTCTCTTAGACACCCCGCACGGGGGATAGGTGAAAGTGTTGGATGTCATTGCGAGTCCCGATTCATCGGGACGTGGCAATCTCAAGAGAAGAGACTGCTTCGCTTCGCTCGCAATGACGGTGAAATAATATGAACATTCAATATTACATAAGGTGCTCTTTGGGAGAAAACAGGCTTATCCTTACCGGCCCCTCTCCTTTTTGGGGAGGGGAAGCAGGCTTGATGTCAAAATATTTCTCCCGAGGAGGATAAAACTATGGACAGAGTAATCATTTTTGATACTACACTAAGGGACGGCGAACAGGCGGCCGGCGGCATGTTAAACATCCAGGAGAAGCTGGAGATAGCCCGGCAGCTGGAGAGGCTGGGCGTGGATGTTATTGAGGCCGGTTTCCCGGTCAGCTCGAAGGGGGATTTTGAGGCGGTAAAGCTCATCGCTGAGGAAGTCCGCACCCCCATAATATGCGCCCTGGCCCGCGCTCACCCCAGGGATATTGACAGCGCCTGGGAGGCGGTTAAAGAAGCCAGTCATCCCAGAATTCACGTCTTCCTTTCGGCCTCGGATATACACATGCTGCACCAGCTGAAAAAGAGCCGGGAAGAGATACTGGAGATGTCCCGTAACATGGTCGTCCGGGCCAAACAATACACCGACGACATAGAGTTTTCACCCATGGACGCCAGCCGGGCCAACCCGGAGTTTATCTACCAGGTCCTGGAAGCGGTTATTGGCGCCGGGGCGACTACGGTGAACATCCCGGATACCGTCGGCTATGCCATCCCGGGTGAGTTTGGACGGCTGATTGAAGGCATCTTCCAGAATGTAGCCAACATCAAAAAGGCGGTGGTCAGTGTCCACTGCCACAACGACCTGGGTCTGGCGGTGGCTAACAGCCTGGAGGCGGTTAGGTGTGGTGCCCGACAGGTGGAGTGCACCATCAACGGCATCGGTGAGAGGGCCGGCAACGCCTCTCTGGAAGAGATAGTCATGGCTATCAAGACTCGCGGCGACTTTTTTGACCTGACGACTGGTATAAACGCCAGGCAGCTTTATCGTACCAGCCGGCTGGTGAGTGAGCTCACCGGCTTTCTGGTCCAGCCCAACAAGGCTATCGTCGGCGGTAATGCCTTTCGCCACCAGTCGGGGATTCATCAGGACGGCGTCATCAAGATGCCCATTACCTATGAAATAATTGACCCCAAGACGGTGGGCGTGCCGGCCTCAAGCCTGGTGCTGGGCAAGCTCAGCGGACGGCACGCCTTTAAGGAGCGGCTGGCGGAGCTGGGCTACAGCCTGAGCGAGAACGACTTCAGCCGGGCCTTCCAGGCCTTCAAGGAGCTGGCTGACAAGAAAAAGGAGGTCACCGACCGGGATATCGAATCGCTGGTGGTTGAGGAGCTGAGAACGGTGACCGAAGCCTATCACCTTGACCGAATTCAGGTGACCTGCGGCGACCGGGGTATTCCCACCGCCGCCGTCAAGCTCGTCACTCCGGATGGTCGGGTTCTGGCTGATGCCGCCCTGGGCACCGGCCCGGTGGACGCGGTGTGCAGAGCCATCAACCGGCTGGTGGGCGTAGATAACACCCTGACCGAATTTACGGTGAAGTCGGTCACCGAGGGTATAGACGCCATCGGCGAGGTGCTGATAAGGATTGAGAGCGAGGGTGTTACCTATACCGGTCGCGGTGCTGACACCGATATCATCGTTGCCAGCGCCAAAGCCTATATGAACGCCCTTAATCGGTTGTTGGCTACTAAGCGAACAGCCGAACAGGCTGTTTAAGGGTATTGAGATGCCTGCTGAATTGGAGATGGTTCTACGTCTTCTGCTGGCGGCGGTGCTGGGGGCCATTATCGGTTACCAGCGCGAGAGAGTTGGCAAACCAGCCGGACTCAGGACACACATGTTAATCTGCGTCGGTGCCGCTCTCTTCACTATCACCGGTATTTTTGGTTTTATTGGCGCTGACCCGGCCAGAGTAGCCGCCGGCATAGTAACCGGCATCGGTTTTCTTGGTGCCGGAGCTATCCTGCACCGGAGAGGGGAGATTGTTGCCGGACTGACCACAGCGGCCACTATCTGGGTGGCTGCCGCTATCGGGATGTCCGCCGGCGCCGGCCTGTATCTGGTGGCGACGGTTGGCACGGCTGTTATGCTGGTTATCCTTCTGCTGCCCCATCCCATTCAGTGAAGCCTTTCTGTATTCCGTTGAGCGAAGTAAGGAGTGACCATGTCGACTTTAGTTGAGAATATACTGGCGGCTCACAGTGATAAGAAGAGGGTCAGCCCGGGCGAGTTTGTAAACGTCAGGGTTGACCTGGTGCTGGCAAATGACGTTACCGCCCCCATCGCCATAAGAGAGTTCGGGCGCATCGGGGTAGAAAAAGTCTTTGACCCCAAAAAGGTGGTCATGGTTCCCGACCATTTTACCCCCTGCAAGGACATCGCTTCTGCCGAGCAGGTCAGGGTGGTGCGGGAGTTTGCCCGCCGGCAGAAAGTCATCTACTTTGAGGTCGGGCGGATGGGCATTGAGCACGTGCTGCTGCCGGAGCAGGGTCTGGTTCTGCCCGGAGAGGCGGTCATCGGCGCCGATTCTCACACCTGCACCTACGGCGCTCTGGGTGCCTTTGCCACCGGCATGGGCTCCACCGACATCGCCGCCGCCATGGCCACCGGTGACATCTGGATGAAGGTGCCGCCGACGATAAAGTTTGCCTATCACGGCAACCCGGGCAAATGGGTAAGCGGTAAAGACCTCATCCTCTACACCATAGGCGATGTCGGCGTTGACGGTGCCCTTTACTCGGCCATGGAGTTCACCGGTGAGGCCGTGGACAGTCTTTCTATGGACGGGCGGTTCACCATGGCCAACATGGCTATTGAAGCCGGGGCCAAGGCAGGCATATTCAGGGTGGACGGCAAGACCCTGGATTACATAAAAAATCGGGCTAATCGGCCTTACACTGTCTATGAATCGGACAGGGATGCCGAGTATTCAAAGGTAATTGAGTACGATGCCTCGGCCATTGAGCCCCAGGTGGCTCTGCCCTTTTCACCGGCCAATACCAGAGCGGTCAGCCAGGTGGGTAACATAGAAGTGGAGCAGGCCCTCATTGGCTGCTGTACCAATGGCCGGCTGGATGACTTGCGGGTCGCCGCCCGGGTATTGAAAGGCAGGAAAGTCCATTCCGATGTCAGGTGCATCGTCATCCCCGGCTCACAGCAGGTCTACCTTGATGCCCTGGCTGAGGGGCTGATAGAGGTCTTTGTCCGGGCCGGGGCCGTGGTCAGTCCCCCGACCTGCGGGCCGTGCCTTGGCGGTCATATGGGCGTCTTGGCGGCCGGTGAGAGCTGCATATCAACCACCAACCGCAATTTTGTCGGCCGGATGGGCAGCCCCAAATCACAGGTCTATCTGTCCAACCCGGCGGTGGCGGCGGCCAGTGCCGTGGCTGGCAGAATCATAAGCCCGGAGGAAGTTATCCGCTAGATGAAGATGGCAAGAGCCGAGAAGCTTCTGGCAAACAGCTGGTGGAGCAGGAGAAGGGTACTGGCTTTAGCCCGGAGACTGCTGGGCTATATAGAGATTAACGGAAAGCCTGATTTTTTGGAGGTCGGCTGCGGTAACGGGGTGGTCTCCAGGTATCTTACCCAAAAATACGATGGTAGTGTCACCGGCGTAGATGTTGACCCGGAGCAGATTGCTCTCGCCCGAAGAGATACTGGTGATTTACCTAATATTCGCTTTCTTGAGGCTGATGCCACCAGCCTGCCCTTTAACGATGGCAGTTTTGATGTCGTCCTGTCCTTCGGCGTCCTGCACCATATTCCTAACTGGCTGGAGGCGCTGAAAGAGATTAAGAGGGTCCTAAAGATTGGAGGTTACTTTGTTTACGCCGACATTATCTATTCGGGCTGGCTGACGAAGATGGATAGCTCGTCAAAATACGGCCTCGGACTGGTAACTCTTGACCTTGACAGACTCAGCTCTTTTATCAGCAAAAATGGTTTTACCACTATCTACTCTTCGGTGGAGAGGGCATTAATCGGCAGGAACTACGAAGCTGTCTACAGGAGGAATTAGATGAAAGCCAAGAAGTCCTGGCAGGAGAAGCTGAGGGAGAGCAAGGGTCTGCCCTTGGTTGAGCCCATCCCGCCCAAGATGACCCGACTCTGGGGCATTGGCACTATCTGCGTGCCGGCACCCCTTGAGGTGGATGAGATTATGCGCAGCGTGCCCCGGGGCAGGCTGATTACCATCAACCAGATACGGGAGATGGTCGCCAAGAGGCATGGCGCCACCATTGGCTGACCGATGGGCACTGGCATTTTTGTCAGTATAGCGGCTGGTGCAGCCGAAGAAATGAGAGCCGAAGGCAAGGAGGACATCACTCCCTACTGGCGGACGATAAAATCCGGCGGGGTGTTGAACGCAAAATACCCCGGCGGCGTGATATCCCAGGCTGCCCACCTGAGAAAAGAGGGGCACATAATTTTGCCGGGCAGGGACGGCAGACCGAAGAGGGTGAAGGACTGGGAGGAGAGTTTGGTGGAGGTGTAAAGTAATGAAAGGAGGAGGTTGAAATGACTACGAAGGGAGATTTTATAAGAGACAAAGCAGTTGAATTGCTTAAAAATAACCCAGAGGGGTTAAGGTATTTCCCATTAGTGGATGAATTGAAAAGATACTTTCCAGATACCCCTGAGAAAACTCTTTATAGCTCCGTTTGGGACATACATGTTAAGCGGAGTAAAGAAGTTTATAAGCCAACTAGAGGGCTTTTCAAATACAGACTTACTGCCGAGGAAGAAATTGGCGGGATTGAAAAGCCACTGCCCACTATGCGGGAAGAAGATTTTTATGAACCATTCGCTAATTGGCTAAGAGATGAATTGGGCGAATGCACTGAAGCAGTTGCTCTTGGGGGAAGCTGCTTGAGCAAGAAATGGGGAACTCCTGATGTCATTGGAGTATATAAACCTTCAAAAAGAGACCTGATAAAATTCCCCGAAGAAATCATATCGGCTGAAGTCAAAACAAATCCATCAGAGCCTATAACTGCTTTTGGACAAGCCATCGCTTATAGATTATTTAGCTCCAAGGTATATTTGGTAGAACCAAGCAGTTTGATTACTGAAGACCAGGATAGATTGGAGTCAATATGTATTTTGTTTGGTATAGGGCTAATTTTATTTGATTTAGACCGCCAAAACCCTAATTTTAGAATACGTGTCCGGGCTCAAAGGTATAATCCTGACATGTTCTATGTAAATGAACTTGCAGACAGACTATATAACACACGGAAAGATGTGTTTGATAGGTTATTCTAATACAAAAAGCATACCCCATAAATACGGCGCTTGGTTAAAAGGGGTTGGCAACAGCCTTAATGAAGGTTCGTGATATAATCAGGATGATTGAGGAGGACGGCTGGTATCTTGTTGCCACTTGTGGTAGCCACCGCCAGTATAAGCATCTGACAAAGACAGGGCGGGTCACTATCGCTGGCAATCTAAATCATGAAGTAGCGCCAGGAACACTAAATAGTATTTTTAAGCAGGCAAAGCTGAAGGGGTGAAGCTATGCAGAAATATCTAGTCATATTTGAGAAGGCTAACGGCAATTATTCTGTCTATTCTCCAGATATTCCGGGGTGCATTGCCACCGGAGCTACCCGCAAAGAGGCGGAAAAGAATATCAGGGAGGCCATTAACTTTCATATTGAAGGACTTAAAGAGGATGGACTGCCTGTCCCTGAACCCTCATCATTTACCGAGTATATAGAAGCCTGATACAAATATTGCTCTCATAGACCTTAACGGAGGTTCTAATGTTTAAAGGTAGAGTCCACAAATACGGCGCCGATGTGGATACCGATGCCATTATTCCGGCGCGGTATCTGAATGTGTCTGAGCCGGCGGCGCTGGCTAAACACTGCATGGAGGATATTGACGCCGATTTTGTTAAAAATGTCAGGCCGGGCGATATCATCATGGCGACCACCAACTTTGGCTGCGGCTCGTCCAGGGAGCACGCACCGCTGGCTATCAAGGCGGCCGGTGTTTCCTGTATAATTGCCAAGAGCTTTGCCCGCATCTTTTTCAGAAATGCCATAAACATCGGGCTGCCGGTGCTTGAGTGTGCCGAGGCGGTGGACAACACCAGGGATGGCGATGCACTGGAGGTTGACCTGGAAAGTGGCAAAATAAGAAACCTGACCAATGGCATGGAGTTTACCGCCGAGCCATACCCTGAGTTTATGTCCCAGCTTGTCTCGGCCGGCGGGCTTATTGAGTATACCAAGAAGAGGTTGGGGGTATAATGTGACCCATCCCTTTATCCCCCTCTCCTTTGAGAAGGAGAGGGGGAAGAGAAAATAAGAGGGGTTGGCACCCCTCTTAGACACCCCTGAGAATCTTTAGGGGTGAGGTTGATAAAAATGACCGGCAGGTCTTGCCCCAACTGTCATTCTGAGGAGTCCCCGACGTCGGGACGACGAAGAATCTCGGGGGAGGGGTATACTCGATATACCGCGGTACAGAGTAAATATAGAGAGTCAATAACTAACTAGGAGGTCTTAAGTGAAGTTTAACCTGGCTGTTCTACCTGGTGACGGTATCGGTCCCGAGATTATTACCGAGGCGGTGAAGGTCCTGGAGGTGGTGGGTAAAAAATATGGCCATAGCTTTGGCTACACCTACGGGCTGGTAGGTGGTGTAGCTATTGAAAAGGAGGGGACGGCCCTTTCTAAGGCTACTTTGAGAATGTGCCAGAAGAGTGATGCCGTGCTCCTGGGGGCCGTCGGCCACCCAAAATTTGATGACCCCAAGGCCCCTGTCCATCCCGAGGACGGCCTTCTGGCACTCAGAAAAGGGCTGGGGCTGTTTGCCAACCTGCGCCCGGTAAAGGTCTATCAGTCGCTGGTGGATAATACCAATTTCAAACCCGATGTCATCAGGGGGGCAGATTTCATCTTTGTCCGCGAGCTTACCGGCGGGCTTTACTTTGGACTTCCCAAGAGACAGTGGCGGACGTCCCGTGGACGCCGGGCTATTGACTCCATGAGCTATTCCGAGAAGGAGATAGAGCGCATTGTCAGGGTGGGCTTTGAGGTAGCCCGCAGCCGCAAGAAGAAGCTCATCTCGGTGGACAAGGCCAACGTGCTGCAGTCATCACGGCTGTGGCGGCAGGTTGCCATCGAAATGTCCAAGGACTATCCCGATGTTGAGCTGGAGCACATGCTGGTGGACGCATGCGCCATGCGGATAATCCAGAACCCGAAGTATCTTGATACTCTGGTGACCGAGAACACCTTCGGCGACATCCTCACCGATGAGGCGTCGATGCTGGGGGGCTCGCTGGGGATGCTGGCTTCGGCCAGCCTGGCCGGAGTGCCCCGGGAGGGAGTGCGCACCTTCGGCATGTATGAACCCAGTCACGGCAGCGCCCCGCGCCGCGCCGGTCTGGATATGGCCAATCCTATCGCAACCATTATAAGTATGACCATGATGCTGCGCTACTCCCTGGGCTTAACCGAAGGAGCCAATGCCGCTGAGGCCGCTGTTGAGAAGGTGCTCCAGGACGGCTACCGCACCTATGATATAATGGGAGAAGGCAAGACCAAGGTAGGCACCAGAAAGATGGGTGATTTGATTGCCGAGAGGATTTAGGAGGCCAGGCTTTGTCGTCGATTCAGCTCTATGACACCACGCTGAGGGATGGTGCTCAGCGAGAAGGCATATCCTTCTCTGTTATGGACAAGCTCCGTATCGCCCAGAAGCTGGATGAACTTGGCATCCACTTTATAGAAGGGGGCTGGCCCGGTGCCAGCCCCAAAGACGCTGAGTTCTTTGAGAAGGCTAGGCGGCTAAATCTGGCTAACGCCAGGCTGGTCGCCTTCGGCAGCACCCGGCGGGCCAAGACCAGAGTGGAAACAGACGCCAATCTACAGGCCCTGATTGATTCCGGGGTTGAAGCAGTTACCATTGTCGGCAAAAGCTCGGTTTTGCAGGTTACACAGGTGCTGGAGACCACCCGTGAAGAAAACCTGGCTATGGTCACCGACTCCATAGGCTATCTCAAGGCGAAAGGTCTGGCCGTGTTTTTTGATGCCGAGCACTTCTTTGACGGCTTCAAGGCCGACCCGGAGTATGCCTTGCAGGTGTTGAGGGTAGCCGCCGGGGCCGGTGCCGACTGCCTGGTGCTGTGTGACACCAATGGCGGTGCTCTGCCCGGTGAAGTAATTGCTGCCACCCAGGCGGCGAAGCGAGCAGCCGGTGTCTCGCTCGGTATCCATGCCCACAATGACGGTGAACTGGCGGTGGCCAACTCTCTGGCGGCGGTGAGTGCCGGCGCCCTTCAGGTCCAGGGCACCATCAACGGCTACGGAGAGCGCTGTGGTAACGCCAACCTGTGTTCCATCATCCCGGCGCTGAAACTCAAGATGGGTATTGACTGTGTTACCGATGAACAGATGGCTAAACTGACCGAGGTAGCCTACTATGTCAGCGAAGTGGCCAACCTTGCCCCGGACGCCTTTCTGCCATATGTCGGCTCCAGTGCCTTCAGTCACAAGGGGGGTCTCCATGTCTCTGGTATGAGCAAGTGGTCCGGTAGCTACCAGCACATAGACCCGGCGGTGGTGGGCAACAAGCCCAGGATGCTGGTCTCCGAGCTTTCTGGCAGGGCCAATATCACCCTCCGGGCCAAAGAGCTGGGCGTTGAGTTGTCTGTGAAGGGCAAGGAGGCTCAGGAGTTACTGGACAAAGTCAAAGTGCTGGAGAGCCGCGGCTTCCAGTATGAGAATGCCGAAGCCTCCTTTGACCTGCTGGTACGCCGCACCCAGCCCGGTTATCAGTCGCCCTTTGAGCTGGTTGATTTTATGGTTATCGTTGAGAAGAGACGGCGGCCACCTGCGGTCAAAAACGCTGAAGGAATGCTGTCCGAGGCGGTGGTAAAGGTGAAGGTGGGCAATGAAGTGATGCACACGGCGGCCGAGGGTAACGGGCCGGTCAACGCCTTAGATAATGCGCTGCGGAAGGCGCTGCTTGAGTTCTACCCCAGTCTGGCTCAGGTCAAGCTGGTTGACTACAAGGTTCGCATTCTTGAAGAAAGTACCGGCACCGAGTCCCAGGTGCGTGTTCTGATTGAGTCCGGTGATGGCACTGCTCAGTGGCGGACGGTGGGCAGCTCAACCAACATCATCGAAGCCAGCTGGCTGGCTCTGGCCGACAGCCTTGAATACTGGCTGCTGAAGAATAAGGCCGACTGAAAACCGTCAATGCAGCGTGATGGTAAGCCGCTTGGGACAATTTGATTATTAAGCCCACAGCTTCATACTGAGGTATTTCCAGCCTCCATCGGGCAGTATGACCACTATATTGCCCGCATCTATTTCGCCGGCGATTTTTACCGCCTGGTGAGCCACCGCCCCCGAAGACAGGCCGGCGAAAATCCCTTCCTTCTCCAGTAGCTGTCTGGTGGCTTCTGTCGCCTGGCGGCTGGTAACAACCGCCCTCTGGGTGACAAGAGCGAGGTCCAGGACCGGAGGGACGAAGTCTTCAAGGCATCTCAAGCCCTGGATGCTATCGCCCGGAGGTGGTTCTACCCCGATTATCTTGAGGTCGGGGTGCTTCTCCTTCAGGCGGCGGCCAACGCCGGTTAAGGTGCCGCCGGTGCCGATGCCGGCCACTAGAAAATCAATCCGGTCGTAGGGGAAGTCATCCAGGATTTCGGCGCCGGTGGTCTCATAGTGGGCCAGCGGGTTGGCTGGATTGGAGAACTGGTCGGGTATGAAGTATTTGCTGTCCCTGGCTACCAGTTCGCAGGCGGTGTCAATGGCTCCGTTTACTCCCCGAGCTGCGTCGGTAAGAATTAGCTCGGCACCAAAAACTCTGATTAGCTGCTGCCTCTCCTGGCTCATGTTTTCCGGCATAACAATGGTTACCTTATAGCCCTTCTTCCGCCCCAGCCAGGCCAGGGTGATGCCGGTATTACCGCTGGTGGCTTCGATAATAGTCTTACCCTTGGACAGCTTGCCACTCTGCTCCGCCCTGTCCAGCATGTACTTGGCTATGCGGTCCTTGATACTGGCGCTGCCGCCAAGGTTCTGCCCCTCCAGCTTGGACAGGATGTGTACCCTTTTGTTGGGGTGAATCTGGGCCAGCTCCACCAGTGGTGTGTGCCCCAATGCTTCAATGACGTTTCTGAAATACATATCGCAGGGATTATAGCATCAAGCCGGTTAAACCTAAAGTTTCCCTGACTTTTGGCTTGGTTGTAAATCTAGTATAATAGTAAAGGAGGTCTTGATGTCCGAGATAAAGAGCGCCCGTGAGATAGCCCTGGAGAAAGTGGCCAGGTTGAGCAAGGCGACTGAAGAAGAGCGCCTGAGATGGAAGTATGCCTCGGAGGGAGAAAAGCTGGCTGCAAAGTGTCTCGGTGAAGGGCGGGATTTAGCCCCCCAGCTTGCCGGCTATGAGAAAAAGGCGAGGAGGTACGTTACAGGTGGTGCCGAGGCGGTATTGCTGGCCGCCATTGACCTGCCCAGGAATGAGCCGGAAAAGCGCAGAAACAAGAGGGCAATGGACGCCATTATAGGCTTTAAGAGCGATAAAGCAGCGGTGATGAAGGTCTATAATAAGATGAGGCACGTTTTTAACACTTATACCGGATATGGTGAGCAGCAGAGAAAAGAGGCTTACCAGTCCTTGAGGGCGGAATGGGAGACCAGGATGAAGCAGGCCATTGCCCAGCAGGTTGGTTCGGCTGAGGGCCTGGAGATAGCGGTTGATAGTCTGCCCCAGTTCCAGGAAGAATGGCAGCGGAGACTGGTCCAGCTGGACTCGCAGTACACCGAGCTCCTTAAAGAATACAAGCAGGAGCTAAAAGACATAGGCTAGGTTAGACTGATAGTGGGGATGGGCTATGGACACCGAAGAAGAAAGGATTAGCCGTGCTGCCAGGAACACCGATATACTGAGGCTACCCAAACAGACCCTGGCTACCTTTGGCACAACCAACATCGGCTACTACCTGGTCACCAGGCCGGTTTACTCTGAGGTGGCCAGAGATGCCGCCGAGACCGTGGTCCGGGAGGGCAGGGTAATCGCCGATAGGCCCAGGATAGTGACACCTTCTTATCTCTCCCGGCTTGAAGGCTTTAGCTTTGATGCCAGAAGATACTTTGAAATGCTTATCAAAACTCAGGGCCCTGATGTCCCCGGTCTTTTTTATACCTATCGCAATGAACCCAAGGGATTGAATATCGTTTCCGAGAACCTGGACGTGGTGGTGGCCAGACTGAACAGCGAGATAGACCGGCTCGGCGACCCGCTGGTTACCATTATCCGGGGGCAGGACGAGCTCTGGGACGTGTCCCTGATGAAGTTTATCTATGAAATCACCAGAAGCTCAATGCGGGACAACCTGATACAGCTTGGAGCCAGGGGCCTTCTGGATGTGGACGCCGTTGGCGTCCCTATGGATGCCAGGCTGAGGATTGAGGAGCTGTTCAGGAGGCTGGTGCACGGAGAAATCGAACCCCGGGTCTTGAAGGATGAGCTGGAGCGCTGGAATCTGTTTGATGAGTATCAGGACAGGTTCCTCTCCGTGTTCCGCAAGAAACGGTAGAGTCTATCAGGAATTATGACACAGTGAAGATTTCATTTATTGAAGCCAGAGACCTGTCCGAGGCATGGTTCCTCTGCCTCAGAAAGACGCTGGCCGAGGGATATGAGTACAAAATTGAGCGCGGCAGCTATGCCGGTCAGCGTCGTAAGGAGCTTGATTTTGTTGTTGTCCAGGTGAGTAACCCCGGAACGAGGCCGCTGACCCCGGATGTGCCCCCGGGAGTGCCGGCACCGACCACCATGGAATACATAGAGAGCTACCTGCCGTATCTGATGACCGCTCACCGGGCTGAGGGGGAGCAGTACACCTACGGCCAGTACCTGGAAAAGCAGATTGGTGAGGTCATCAGAATGTACCGGGAGAATGGCTTCAACACCAACCAGGCTTTTATGGCCGTGGGCGACAGCCAGTCTATATTCCTTTCTGACCCTCCTTGCCTCAGGGGGATTGACACCAGGGTGAGGTATGGCAAGTTCCACCTTATCGCCTATTTCCGTTCCTGGGACCTGTGGGCTGGCTTTCCCTCAAACTTGGCGGCGATACAGCTCCTCAAAGAGTATATGGCATCCGAGATCGGGGTTGGCGATGGCGAGCTTATCGCCTTGAGCAAGGGGATGCACCTCTACGAGTATGCCTGGGAGCTGGCGGCCACCGCGGCTGGTGTGAGCTAGACATCGGCGATGTCCCAGACATTTGGCGGGATTTGAATGTATAGAAAAGGATTAATCACCGCCGCCTTTCTGTTGATGTTCTGTTTGCCGGGCTGTGCCGGGTCGCAGGGTTTTGATGCTAGCCTGGGCAGGATAGTGGCACCTTATCGCTTCAACCTTGTCGGCTGGGAGTTACAGACTGTACCCCATGAGCTAGAAGACCTTGTTTTCGGCGACGGGGCTGCTGATAATTCGGCTCTGGTGGTGGAGTATTTTTCCGCCGTTGGGCAGACGGCTGCCTTAGAGCAGCAGATTGGAGCTATAAAGTCTGGTCAGCAGACGGGTGACCTTGCCCCGCTTGAAGCCGAGCTGACCACGCTACAGGAGAAGACAAGTTCCCTGGAAAGAGAAGCCGAGAGGATAATCGAGGCCCAGGTAAGAGAGACCCTGGCCGGGCTGGGTATCTTCAATCCCCTGGACGGCTACGTGAAGCTGGGGCTTAATTTTCCACCGGTTACATTTGTTCTACAGGAACCACCGCACCTGCTGGTGGTCTCACCCAGGAACAGGATAGAGCGGATAAAAGAAGTTATTCTGGTTCAGGATATGACTCAGGAACAAATGGAGAATATTGAGGCGGCGGTTGATGGGCTGGGGGTATCGTCGCTGGTGGTGACTCTGGGGGGTATCGCCACCTATCCTGCTTTTGTCACCAATGATTCCGGGCTGAGGTTTGCTCTTAGCACCGCCATTGAGGAATGGCTGCACCAGTACCTGTTTTTCAAGCCGCTGGGTTTTAACTATGTGCTGTATCTGTTGGGGGCCACCCACAATGATGACATCGCCGTTATCAATGAGACGCTGGCCGGAATGGTCAGCCAGGAAGTTAGTGACATCTTGTACCAGAGATACTACTCCCAGTACGAGCAGGGAGGCGGCCAGCCTGGAACGGGAGAACCGGAATTTGACTTTAACCAGGAGATGAGAAACATAAGGAAGGCGGTTGATGAATACCTTGCCCGGGGAGAAATTGATAAGGCTGAGGCATTCATGGAGCAGAAACGTTTGTTCCTGGCCTCTAAGGGCTATTTTATAAGGAAGTTAAATCAGGCATTTTTTGCTTTTTATGGCTCCTATGCCAATAGTCCCACCTCCATTGACCCCATCGGAACTGAATTAAGGGCATTAAGAGACCAGAGCCCTTCACTGCGTGATTTTCTAGATACGGTTTCCGTGATGACCAGCCGGGGCGAACTGGAGAGCAGCATGAAGTAAAAGCTGTTTGCGCAACCTGTCGGTGTTTGCTAAACTGAGTGGGCATGGGCCGCTAGCTCAACTGGCAGAGCAGCTGACTCTTAATCAGCCGGTTAGAGGTTCGAGTCCTCTGCGGCTCACCAGAATAGACACTGATTCTGGGCATTTTCTTTTGCACCTTCGCCCACCGAATTTGGTCAATGCCCTGGATATGCAGCGAGCACGTCCTGAATCCAGTTTAAGAGAGCTATTGACACACCGCTATCAAGCGTACTATATTCAATCAGATTACTTTAAGGAGGCAACAATGCCACGATTTATGGCAGTACACACCGCACCTTTTACCGAGCAAGCCTTGAAGGATTTGGCCGGAGAAAAGTTGCCCGAGGGTGTTTCCTGGAAGGTGACCTATTGCGATTTTGCTGACAACAAGTTCTTCTGTGATTGGGAAGCACCCGATAAGGAGACAATCGAAAAAGAGTTCAAGGTGAGGAATATTCCTTGCGATGCAGTATACCCTGTACAAATATTCAACGTTGTTAAGGCACAGCTAGAAGAATAAGAGACTAATAGACATCAAGCTGGGCCAGGCTTTTGCCGGAATCAGACAATATCCAAAATCATGACTTCAACTGTCTCTCCAGGTACTCCTTCAGTGCCACTGCGTTATTGTGTTCGGCTTCCCGGGCGCTATAAAGCAGAGTCACCCTGCCTTTCCGGGTCGTCTCCAGAATGCCTTTCCAGGTCTGTGGCCTGCCATCCAGCTCGGCAAAATAACGGCGGCGGAACTCATCCCACTTAGCCGGGTCGTGGGCGAACCAGTGGCGCAGCGCGTCGCTAGGCGCTACATCCTTCAGCCAGCCGTCCAGCTTTAGTGAGTCCCGCTTGATTCCACGCGGCCAGATTCGGTCAACCAGAAGGCGAGTGCCGTCATCAGGCTCTGGCACTTCGTACACGCGCTTAGTCTGAATCATTCTCTTCCTCCCGGGTGTTTTGGCTTATCATAATACATAGACCGGATTATCGCCATACCACCGAAGGAGTCTCAATCTGGTGAGGTTCGCTGTTAGCAGAGACAGATGAGACCTCAAAGGCGTAAGACGGCTTAGTCTCGGTCATCCGGTGTCTCAGGTCAATGCGCACCCAGTCATAGGGTGGTATCATATTGTGCCACTCTACGTGCATCTCCCATTCCTCTGAGAAGAACAGGTAGTGGGAGACTACCAGCCACTGAGGGCTGACCATTGTTCCCTGCCAGGCTGTTGTGGGACTGATTCCAAGCTCGGGTCTGTTGCTGGCAAGCCAGGGGACAAACCTGTCCCGCATCTCAGCCGCTACCGGCCCTCTGTCGTCTTCGCCGGGGACCACTTCAAAGGTGACTGTCTTGATTGCCTCTAATTTATCTCGTTTGCCCTTAAAGTTAACGGTTACTGTGTTGCCCGCGCTTGACTGGCCAGGAATTACAGTTATCTCGGCGACCTGTCCCTCAACTATGGTTTCAGGGCTGATGTTTACTGAAGAACCGGTGGCTTCGGCTGAGATGGTTACCGCCTGGCTTGACTTTCCCTCATCATTAATAACAATCAGAAATACGACCTGTTGACCGGCGATGGCGTTTCCCTTGAGCTGCTCTGGCACCACCTCCATGGAAAAGGGTACCGGCTCAGTTGAAGTCGAGCAGGCCTGAAGAGAAAAGACCGACACCGGTAACGCCATAATTATGGCCAGCAGACTGCTCCTCATCCTGGTCTCCTTATCTGCTCATTACAAAGCATCTAAGTTTCTTACTCTGTTTAACGACGAAAATGGATTAAGGATAGGATTTCTCTGCCACCCTGGCACGCCCGGAAAACAGAATCAGGAAACCGATAACAATTATTAACAGGTTGCGACGGGCCATTATCAGGACCGGCAGATTCTCAAAGCGTGCAAACGGAGTGTAGTTAAAGGGGTATATGTACAGGGTGAAAGCACCCGCTATAAGGAACAGGATAAATATAAGACTGCTGCGACGAATATCCAGCAGGGGCAGCAGGGGGCAAAGCCATATCAAGTACTGGATGGAGAAGACCTTACTGCTCGCCAGGAAGGCTATGATTACCAGGGCAGAATATCGCAACAGCAACGACTCTGCCTCTGCCGCCGGCATACCCAGGCTTGTGATTTTGTTCTGGCGCTTCTTCAGCTGGAAAGCAAAGAGCAGGTATAAGGCCAGGAGCAGGGCCGCCATTATGTAGAAGGACGCTGCGGCAAGACTGTCCGCCAGCGGAGAGGTAAGGTCGTAAGAGTTGTATGGGGAGAACCCACCCTGCACGTGTGTGAAACCCAGGAGCTGCCCCAGCAGTATGAACGAGCCATAGCTGCTCTCGGCGTGGAGGCCGCGCTCCAGGTGATAGCTGATAGAGTGCCAGAAACCCTGAGCGTCTATAACAACCCAGGGAATGACCGTCGCCAGAATGACCGCCGAAAATACGGCAACGCCTTTTATTAACTGCCCGTATTGCCTCTTGGCGATGTGCCATATGAAGAAAAGAGGAGCGACAACCAGCGGGAAGAGTTTAGCCACTACGCCCAGGGCAAGCATGGCCCAGGCCCAATTGTTTCTTTCTTTGATGAGAGCCACCAGAGCCACCAGCACCAGCACCGCTGGCACCAGGTCGTAGCGCTGGATAACAATCGGCCCGGCCACCACTGCCATAAACAGGGTGTAGAACACAAGGGAACGCACCGTGGACATATTGAGACGCCGTGAGATATAGACTATAAGGGCTATTGCTATTACATCGAAGAGAAAAATCTCCACGGCGAAGGCTATGAAGTACGAAGACAGGGAGCGGAAAAACAGCCCTGGTATTACCAGAATTAGAAGCGCCAGGGGCGGGTATTCGAAGGCAAAATCGTGGTAGGGTATCTGCCCCCCGAGTATTTCCATGGCTATTTTGTATTCTGCGGCCCCGGGAGAGGGCGACGTATAGTATAACCAGGCGAGACTTATGAATACGGGTAGTAAGAGTACTGCGTGTATGGCAATCCAGAAAAACGGACTTCGGACTATTCTCTGGAGCCTATGAAACAGCCGTTGTAAACCGTGCCATAGCTTTGTCATTCAGGTATGATGCTAATAGTAATGCGAGAATATGTCAAACGGATAGGCGTATGGTCTTGATGGGTACAATAACACCGGCTTCCGTCTTTCTTAGAAATATTCTCTTAATCAAGAGCTATGGTAGCCTTAGAGGTGTCGGGGGTACTGCGCCATCTGACTAACCGGCCACTTCCTGATACTTTTTGATTAGGACACCCAGGTTCCTTGGCATCAGGCTTAAGTCGTCCAGCAGGTAGAGCCTTTCCAGTTTTCCTGCGGCTGTCTCCGGGAGCTGATGCCGGGAGACCCCTTTCAAGATTGCTTCGGTCTCTTGTTCAGTGAAACTCTCCGTTTCTTCAAACCAGTTGTTGAACTTCTTGTTCACCGGGCAGGCCAGCTGGCACTCCATGCACCCGATTAGGCAGTTGTGCCAGGAGGGGTTGACCCAGTCGGGGAACTCACCCGGCCTCTCGTTGTGAAAGGTGAGGCACCTCTCGGCTTGAATCAAGAAACGGTCGGGCGCAATCGCCTTTGTCGGACACTTATTGACACAGGCCAGGCATCTATCGCACCGCTGCATAGATTTGAGCTTGAGCCAGGTGTCTTTGACCGCGGGAATATCCGAGAGGAAGACCTTGAGCCGGTGGAAACTTCCCATTCCTTTAATATAGGCAATGTTGTTCCTCCCGTATTCAGCCAGCCCGCTGTGGACGGCCAGTGTCTTTTCCGGCAGCACGGCAGGGTGGAGGCTAAAGCCGCCCGGTCTGAGAATGTTAGATAGTATATTTTCAATGGTCTCGTCGGTCCTGCCGGAGTAGGTCGGCGGCACCGTAAAATGGTATGTCTCTCCCCGGTAGTTGAAGGTCACTCTTTGCCGGGGCTGCGGTGCCGAGGTGATGATTATGGAATTTGCACCGGAGACATCGGCGGTATAATACCTGAAATGGGTAAGGCGTTCCCGGTAGAAAACATCGTCCAGTACTCCGTAACGGGACTCTATCTCTGCTCTTACATCAGCTATGTGCCGGAGGGAGATGATTCTTCCCCGGTATCCCTCCTTTTCCAGTCCTGAGTAGACCAGCCGGGTTACCTCTACGGCATTCGCAGGCATATTCCACCCCGCACTTTTAAAGTTATTGCCCTCAAGTGGCAGGGCTAGGCTTGCAGCAGGCCAAGTAAGTCCTTGTAGAACCTGCGGGGGTTGTCGGTCATCATGGCGTGTCCGGCACTTGGAATCATCAGCTTCGGGACAGAGGTCAGCCGCCTGACCACCGGCGCGTTTTTGTTCAGTTCACCGAAAATGTAGGACTTTTTTACTTCCAGTTCCAGGAACAGTTCCAGCAGTTTGCCGCTGTCAGACCATTTTACCAGCGACTCTGAGCTTCTGTAGAAAGCATGCGGGTCACTTCTGGAGAGACAGCCGGTAAACAGAGCATCGGCGCTGTCGGAGATGTTCGACTTTAGGGCCTGGAATCCTTCCCTTTCAAAGTCTGCCAGCGAATAACTGACGGCGGCCCGGCTGCCGGTGCAGTCTTCACTGATGAGATTCCCTTCAAGGCATATATAGGATGCCGCATCAGGCCTGATTTCCGCTGCCAGAAGCAGTCCGATGGCTCCTCCCATGCTGTGACCGACCAGATTAATCTGCTTCAGGCCCAGCTCTTGAACAAGCAGCCTGGAAACGGCGGCCTGGTCTTCCATACTGTAACTGAATTCACGGGGCCTGTCCGAGCCCCCGAATCCAGGCAGGTCAAAGGTGAGTATGGTGTACCGCCCGTATCCCGGGAAACCCCAGACATCTCTGAAGCAGTCCTTGCAGGCACCCAGACCGTGTATGAACACGATAGAGCCTTTACCGCCCCGGCGCAGGTCGTAAGATACGCCCAGCGAGACGCCCCTGTATACCAGATTGATTCTGCTTGTCATATCCTACCGCTGGCGGTTTATTCTCTCCCAGTCATCATTATTGGAGCGCCTGTACTCTTCCTCTGAGATGAGTGGCTGAGAGATAACACTCAGCGTACTCCTGGCGATTTTGCCCTCTTTTATCAGTTCAAGTCCGGCCTTATGGCAGGCCTCGATTATTTCCTTACTCTTCTCCGGGTTTTCCGCCATTTCGTATGCGTGTGGTCTGAGTAAGGCTCCGGCGAACCGAGTGTTGACATCTGCCGCCAGTTCCCTGGAGATTCTCAGCACAGTGCCGAAATTACCCATCTCCCACCAGCCGCTGGTGGCCACCAGGGCGATTTTCTTTATACTTACGTCGGGACGGAAAACGGCTCGCGTACGCCCCTTCTTAAAGCTCAGGTAGGGGTCTATCAGAGGCAGCAGCCTGTTTAGGAAGTTCTGCATCTCGCCGGGAAGGGGTATATAGACCGGCGTCGCCAGGACAAGGATGTCAGTCTTGTGCAGGCTACGGTAGAGTAGCTGCATGTCATCCTGGATATGGCACTCCCCAGGTCTTTTGTTCCAGCAGATGAATTCCCCGGTGCAGGGTCTTATTACAAGCTGTTTGGTGTAGAACTTAGAGACGGAAGCACCGGCATCCTTCATCCCATCCAGAAAAGGGGCCAGGATTTTTTCTGTTTTCCCCTTGTCTGCATTCGGGCTGCCGTTAACAGCCAGAACTCTTGCCATTGTCCACTCCCTTAATACTTATTGTAGTATAACGAGTGAATTATATCTTTACTACGCTTTGCGGTAAAGTGTAGTGGGTAAAGTGCCTTCCACAAAGGCTCCGCCGGCTTCGTTTGAGGTTATTTCTCTGACATTCACTTTATCAGGCGGAGAAGGAACCGGAATCAAGGCCAGGGTGCAAGATTTAGCAAAAACTCCAGCGGTAATCTATGCCTTGGATTGATATTTTGGTTCTGGATTAACGGCTTCTTAACCCATATTGTTAAAAAATAAACAAAAAGTATTGACAAAGTAGATTTTACGCCTTTAAATAGTGCTCAAGAGAATACTATCTAGAAAAGGAGGTAGTGCATGAAATCGAAGTTACCATACAAGGCCTGGTTGCTGGTGGCGGCGTTAATCATGACGTCCCTTTTACTGCCAGCGTGTGCAGGTGGAGGGGGCGGAGGAGGCGGGGAAATCAAAAACCCGGATACCTTCATTATGGCTACTATCGGGGATATTGATTCTCTGGACCCTGCCTATGCCTACGATACTGCCAGCGGTGAGGCACAGCAGCTAATCTATGAGACGCTCATCTTCTACGATGGCGAAAGCACCACCGAGTTTGTGCCGATGCTGGCAACTGAGTGGACTGTCTCCCCGGACGGCAAGACCTACCGTTTCAAGATTCGTGAAGGGGTGAAGTTCCACAACGGTGATGTCCTGACCCCTGAGGATGTGGAGTATACCTTTGAGAGGGGCATGGTCCAGGACTATGGCGCCGGCCCGCAGTGGATGCTCTTTGAGCCGCTCCTTGGTGGTATGAGTTCACGGGACGTGGAACCGCGCCGGCCTCTGTCCGACATAACTAATGCCGTTCAGGTGGATGGCCAGTGGGTGCAGTTCAATCTGGCGGCACCCTACGAACCCTTCCTGCAGATTCTCTGTGGCTCCTGGGGAGGCATTGTTGACAAGCAGTGGTGCATTGCCAACGGAGACTGGGACGGTACCGAAGCGTCCTATGCCGCCCTCAACAACCCGGCTGCTGGCAGCTCGCCACTGCAGTCAATAGCCAATGGCACCGGCCCCTTTAAGCTGGAAAGGTGGGAGCCGGGGGTGGAATTCTCCGCGGTTCGTAACGATGACTACTGGCGGGCACCAGCTAACTTTGGGAGAGTGATTATCAAGGTTGTTGATGAATGGACGGACAGAAAGCTGATGCTGGAAGCCGGTGACGCCGATTATGTCTACGTCCCCAGGTCTTACATCAGTGAGCTTGAAGGCGTGCAAGGGCTGAAGGTCTACAAGGACCTGCCCCAGATAACCGTAGACGCCTTCTTCTTCCAGTTCGACATCAGCCCGGACAGCACCTTTGTCGGCAGTGGCAAGCTGGACGGTAAGGGTGTTCCCCTTGATTTCTTCTCTGACCTTGATGTCAGACTGGGCTTTACCTACGCCTTTGACTGGGATACCTACATCAAGGATGCGTTACTGGGTGAGGGTATACAGGCCGATTCGCCGGTGATTAAGGGGCTCTCTTACTACAATCCCGACCTGCCGAAGTACTCTATGGACTTAGACAAGGCCAAGGAACACTTCCAGGCTGCCTGGGGTGGACAGGTATGGGAGAATGGGTTTACCCTGACGCTGTGCTATAACGCTGGCAACCTGCCGCGCAGAACCGCCTGTGAAATCCTGCAGCAGAATCTGTTAAACATTAACCCGAAGTTCGTTGTCAATATACAGGCGATGCAGTGGCCAACGCTGCTGCGGGGCATGTACACCGGACTTTTGCCCATGTTCCAGATAGGCTGGCTGCCAGACTTTACCGATGCCCACAACTTTGTCGTACCCTTCATGCAAAGCCAGGGCACCTTCTCAGGCTGGCAGCACTACAGTAACCCTGAGGCTGATGCGCTCATTGCCCAGGGCATTGCCTCAACAGACCCGGCCCAGAGGCAGTTAATCTATAACGAGCTGGCCAAGATATACTACGATGATGCGCCGGGCATTCTGCTGGCTCAGCCGCTGGGTAGACGCTACATGCGTGACTGGGTACAGGGGTTCATATTCAATCCGGCTCTGCCCAGTGAGATGGGTTATATATACAATTTGAGCAAGTCTTACTAAATATAGTAAAATATAATAAATCAAGATACTCAGACAGGAAGCAGGGAAAGGCTCCCAGCCCCTAAAGGGGGCCTTTCCTTGCTTTAAGGAGCTTGTCTTTGGAGTTTCGGGCTTACATAGTTAGAAGACTTTTGCTCGTTATTCCGGTGTTGTTTGGCGTAACCCTGCTGGTATTTGGCATACTACAGATGTTCTCCCCCATAGAGAGGGCTTCTCTATATATCACCAACCCCAATCAGTTCGCCAATATACAATCAGTCATTGAAAGGTACGGGTTGGACAAGCCGGTGTGGGTGCAGTATGGCATCTGGATTAACCAGGTAATCCACGGCAATCTGGGTTGGTCCAGGGTTGTGGCCCAGCCGGTTACCAGCGCAGTGATGAACTTCCTGCCGGCTACTCTGGAGTTAGCGTTGTATGCCACCCCCCTCATCATCCTCGGTGGTATCTTTTTGGGCACCAAGGCTGCCGCCAACAAGGATAAGATGATTGACCACGCAACCAGGTTCGGGGCCATTATCGGCTGGTCGCTGCCCACCTTCTGGCTGGGGCTGATGCTTCTGATGATCTTTTATGGCTTTTTCTCAGGCTTGTTGCCGCCCGAGCGGCTCAGCGTGGCCTCAAGCATTATAGTAAATTCGGCAGACTTTACCCGCTATACCGGTATCAACACCATTGACGCCATTCTTAACGGCAACTGGCAGGTTTTGGGTGATGCCCTGAGGCATCTGGTTCTGCCGGTGATAACTCTGACCGTGGTTAATGTCGCTTTTATTATGCGCCTGATGCGCTCCAGCATGCTTGAATCACTGGGCAAGGGTTACATACTCACTGCCAGAGCCAAGGGACTGGCCGAGAACATAGTCGTCAATAGACACGCCAGGAGAAATGCTCTGATCCCGGTCCTCACCGTCTCAGGCTATATTTTTGCCGCTATTGTCAACGGCGTGGTTATTACCGAGACAATTTTTAATTACAAGGGACTGGGCTGGTGGACATGGCAATCAGCCGTCCGCCTGGATGTGCCTTCCATACTAGGTTTCGCCTTGTTTAGCGGGATTCTGTTTGTTCTCACCAATCTGGTGGTTGACCTGTTCTATGCCCGTCTAGACCCCAGGGTTAGACTGGGAGGTGGAGTGCAATGACGCAGCTAAGGTTCTGGCTGTATCAGATGCGCCGGAATCCACTATCCATTATTGGGGTAACCCTTATATTCATTTTTGTGGTCATTGCCATCTTTGCCCCGCTTATAGCGCCGCCCCCGGAGGGGCATGTTAATCCCTATCAAATCCCCAGAGACGGGTTTTCTCCGGTGCCCCAGGCCCCGAGTGCCGAACACATATTTGGCACTACTCAGGGTCAGTACGATATTTTCTACGGTGTTATCTGGGGCACTCGCTCAGCCTTTCGGGTTGGTTTAATTGTCATCGGAATGACACTCATCATCGGCATTGCGCTGGGTAGCATTGCCGGCTATTTTGGTGGCTTGGTAGACGAGATTATAATGCGGATAACCGATGTTTTCCTGGCCCTGCCCGCCCTGATTCTGGCTATGGCTATCACTGTGGCGCTGGGGCCCAGTCTGAACAGTGTCATGATTGCCCTTATTATCGTCACCTGGCCGGTCTATGCCAGACTGATAAGGGGGGACATTCTGGCCACCAGAGAGGAAGACTACGTGGAGGCGGCCAGGGGTATCGGTGCCTCAAACTTTAGGATAATCGCCAGGCATGTGCTGCCTAACTCCATCTATCCGGCACTGGTCATGGCTTCACTGGACATCGGAGCCGTCGTCCTCTCCGCCGCCGCCTTGAGCTTTTTGGGCCTGGGGGCGCCAGAAGGTTACGCTGATTGGGGGCAGCTAATCCAGTTTGCCAGGAACTGGATTGTGGGCGTCCCTGGCAACCCCCTCGCCTACTGGTACACGGTCACCATTCCTGGTTTGTTTATCCTTTTCTTTGTCCTGGGGTGGAATTTGCTGGGTGATGCCTTCCGGGATATTCTTGACCCCAAGCTGGCCAAGAGGTAATCATGGATGAAATGCTGAAAATAAGAGATTTAACCGTCAGGTTTTACACCTATGACGGCGTGGTAAAGGCCCTGGAGGGAGTCAATCTTGATATAGACAAAAAGGAGACCTTTGGGCTGGTTGGGGAGACCGGGTGCGGCAAGACGTTGACGGCTCTATCCATACTGCGGCTGGTGCCCCCTCCGGGTAAGATAGAGTGCGGCAACATATATTTTAATGCCGACGGCAACGCCGAACCGATAGACCTTCTGGCTGTAAGCGAGAATGAGCTCAGGAAGATACGGGGCGGCCAGATATCAATGATATTTCAGGAACCGAGTGCGGCACTAAATCCGGTCTACACCATAGGCTTCCAGATTGCGGAGGTTTTGCTGCTTCACCGCCGTCAGGAGCTGACCAGGAAGGCTCTCCAATCGGTGAATGAGTTGCTTGATAAGAGCGGTCTCATCGGTGCGCTGTTTAGGCCGGCACGGCTGGCCGAAAGAGGCCTTTACCAGAGGATGATACAGAACCCGCGGTCATTGTTACCTAGGGTTGTTGGCCGTATTCCCGTGTTAGGAAGGTTGCTCTGGCGGTTGGGCGGTGAGGCTGATAAGATGGCTGTTGACCTGCTGAAAGAAGTGGAGATACCAGACCCGGAGAGGGTGGCCCGGCAGTATCCCCATCAGTTAAGCGGTGGCATGAAACAGCGGTCTATGATAGCCATGGCCCTGGCCTGTTGTACTAGGTTGCTCATAGCCGATGAACCTACCACCTCCCTTGACGTGACCATTCAGGCCCAGATACTGGGACTGCTGCGCCGGTTAAAAGAGGAGCTGGAATCATCGGTGCTCTATATCACGCACGACCTGGCGGTGGCCGCTGAGATATGCGACCGGATTGGTGTGATGTATGCCGGCAGCCTCTGCGAAGTGGCCAGAGCGGAAGACCTGTTTGCCAATCCGCTGCACCCTTATACCAGAGCCTTGCTGGCGGCCGTACCCAAACCCGGCGAAGAGCCTCACGCCATCGGCGGCACCGTGCCTGATGCCCTGAATCTACCGCCGGGGTGCCGGTTTTACCCTCGGTGCGACGTGGCTGGTAAGGTGTGTATCGAATATTTGCCCAGTATGCGTGAAATGGAGCCGGACCATTTTGTTGCCTGTCATATCTGCCAGGGAGGTAGTGGTGGAAGCACTGGTTGAAACCAAGGACCTCAAAACATACTTTCCGATATTGAAGGGTATTCTGAGAAGGCCGGCCGGTGCTGTCAAAGCGGTGGATGGCGTCAGCCTGGTGATTGGCAGCGGCCAGTGGATGGGGCTGGTGGGAGAATCCGGATGTGGTAAGACAACTCTGGGCAAGACTATAATACGCCTTCTGAGGCCGACATCGGGGCATATATACTTTAATGCGCCCGGTGAGGTTATCAACGAGATAGAATCTCTGGAAAACTCCCAGCCCCATTCCGGTAGGCTAACGACATTGAGGCAGAAGTATGACCTGGCTTCGTTCTCTAGTGCCCGGGTTAAAGCCGCCAGAAGGCAGATGCAGCTGGTACACCAGGATCCTTATACCTCACTAAACCCGCGAATGAAAATCAAGGATATCGTTGCCGAACCGCTGATAGTATCCAGGCTGATGCGGGGGCAGCGGCTCAGGCACCGGGTAGCCGAAATACTGAACCAGGTCGGGCTCGGTGAAAAACAGCTAAACAGGTACCCTCACCAGTTCAGCGGTGGCCAGAGACAGCGGGTGGCCATCGCCCGGGCACTGGCAACCAATCCCAGTTTTGTTGTATTTGATGAACCCACCTCAGCCCTGGATGTCTCGGTGCAGGCACAGATTCTTGACCTGCTCAGGCAGTTGAAGAGGACTCAGGGGCTGACATACCTGTATATAACCCATAACCTGAGCGTCGCCGAGAACGTGTGCGACATTATCGCCGTCATGTACCTGGGCAAGATAGTGGAGATAGGTAATCCCACCGAGATATTCCGCTCTCCCCGGCACCCCTACTCCAGGGCTCTGGTCTTGTCAACGCCCATACCCGACCCCAAGAGGAAGCGGGGCAGGATTGTTCTGCCCGGTGAAGTGCCCAGTCCGGCCAATCCGCCCTCTGGCTGTAGGTTTCATCCCAGGTGTGACCGGGCCACCGAAGTCTGCGGGCAAACCGAACCCCTGCTGCAGGCCGAGATAGGCTCCCGCCTGGTCGCCTGCTGGCATCCCTTAACTTGAGGAGCTTGAGTGCTCCCTCTCATATTAAGCGCGGCCCTTGTTTCCTTCGCAGGAGCGGTAGCCCCCGGGCCGATGTTGGCCGTGACTATAGCCAAAGGTGTTCGGTTCCCCTGGGCTGGCCTGCAGATAGCTCTGGGGCATACAGTCATAGACATCCTGATAACACTGCTCATCTACTTTGGTTTGAGCCAGTTCTTGCAGGTCTTTCCGGCGCAGATTGTCCTGAATCTCCTGGGTGGTATCTTGCTTGTCTGGCTGGGAGTAAGAATCTTCCGCTCCGGGCGGTTGTAGTCCAGGGTAAAAAAGACCTGCGCTACAACGCCTTTTACCTGGACGTACTCACCACCGTATTTAATCCTATGTTTTTGCCCTGGTGGTTGACTATCGGCAGCAGTTTTATCATAAAATTCCGTGAGTTTGGCACAGCCGGGCTGTTGGCTTTTGTGTTTGCCGCCGAGCTACTCAATCTGTTCTGGTATCCCCTGGCATCAATGGTTGCTTACAAAACCGGTTCCACCAGCCGGGGGCAGAAGGTAAAAGGACTGTTGCTCATAGTGTGCAGCATTTTGCTGGTCGGCTTTGGTATCTGGTTTGTGGCATCGGGTGTGCAGATGATTTCCTGAACTTTATGACTTAGCCCCTTATAAAATCTACACTGGTGTATTTTCCTGATTGCCTAGCCTTTTTGTAGACCAGCTTGGCCACGGCCAGGTCTTCTATGGCGATACCGGTTGAGTCAAAAACGGTTACTGTTTTGTCGTCGGCCCGGCCCGGTTTCTGACCGGCGACGAGCTCTCCCAGGGTGGCATATAGCTCTTCTGTTGAGTATATCCCCTGGCTGACTGGTACGTTAATCTCACCGGCGTTTCTGGCCTGCTCTATATCATCCACGACAACGAGCGCGTCTTTCAGAATGGAGGGCTCCAGCTCTTCTTTTCCCTTGGCATCGGCTCCCACGGCATTGATGTGTGTACCGGGTCTAATCCATTCTTTTTTGAAGAACGGTGCCCGCGACGGCGTCAGGGTACACACGATGTCCGAGGCCGCCGCCTCTTCCAGCGAGCTGCTTCTTATCGGCTGGTCGGGCATAATCTTTATCAGTGTTTCCACGGCGGTCTGGGACAGGTCGAAAACATTGATTCTGTCAATGTCAAAAAGTGCCGTGTGGGCCTGTATCTGTGTGTAGGCCTGGCTGCCGGCGCCGATGATTCCCAGACTTCTGGAATCGCGGCGCGCCAGGTATCTGGCGGCGATGGCCGCTGCCGCTCCCGTCCGGCAAGCGGTTGTTTCCGTGGCGTCCATGACCGCCAGGGGATAGCCTGTTTCCGGGTCGTTGTATATCGTAACGGCCATAACGGTGGGCAGGCCCCGGGCTCTGTTTTCCGGGTGTACGTTCACCCATTTCAGGCCGGCAGCGCCAGGTAAAACGGCCGGCATCGCCCTGAAATCCCCCCTGTCCAGCGTAAGATAGGCCTTTGGCGGCATAACCGCCTTGCCGGCCATCAGTGCCACGAAGGCTTCCTTGACGGCGGCTATCACCTCTTTTATATCCAGCAGTTCTTTAACCTGATTTCTGGTTAGAAGTAGCGTGGACATTCTCTTCACCCCTCTTCTGAAAATTACAGCTCCAGGACGAATCTGCCATCCCGGTATAACAGCTGGTCATCCACCAGAATTTCTCCTCCCCGGCGCAGGTCGCAGACCATGTCCCAGTGTATGGCCGACTCATTTTTGCTGCCGGTCTCAGGAAATCCGGCACCCAGGGCGATGTGGAAGCTGCCGTTTATCTTCTCGTCGAAAAGTATCTGCTTGGTGAACCTGGTGATGCCCTCGTTCGTGCCGATGGCAAACTCCCCGACGCGCCTTGAGCCTTCATCGGTGTCCAGCGTCCTGAGCAGGAGCTCCTGGTTCTTTTCGGCGCTGGCTCTGACCACTTTCCCGTGTTCAAACCAGAGCCTGACTCCGGTCACCTCCCGGTCACGATAGATGGCCGGGTACGAGAAATAGACGTTGCCTTCAATGCTGTCCTCCACCGGGCCGGTGAATATCTCGCCGTCGGGCATGTTCTCGTGCCCATCGCAGTTAATGAAGGTGCGGCCGGCGATGCCAAGGCTGAGGTCGGTGTCACGGCCGGTGATATGGACCTGTCTTCTCCCCTTGAGCCAGTCGACAATCTTCTGCTGCCAGTCCGAGAAGCGCCTCCAGTAGCCTACCGGGTCGTTTATGTCCGGCAGGCAGGCCCCGTAGACAAAGTCCTCGTATTCGGCCAGGCTCATCTCGGCGTCCTGGGCGGGGGCGTTGGTGGGGAAAAGGGTCAGCACCCAGCGCAGTTCCCCTCTGGCGGCGCGCTGTAAAGATGTCTTGGTTAGCTCGGTGCGTGCCCTGGAGTGCAGCACCGTCTTGGCCGGGTCTACGCTGGTCAGCGCCCTGGTGTTTTCTATGCCCCAGATGGCGATGCGTACGTCATAAGTTTCGGTGATGAGCTTCACCGGCTCGGGCACGTGCTGTAGCTGTTCGTCTGAGGCGTATCTGTAAAACAGCTCCTCTATTCCTTCGGGCTGGACCATCAGCAGCGGCTGGCCTCCGGCCTTCAGCACCTGGGCGTAGACCGCCTTTATCAGCGGCTGGGCAAGCGAACTTCCCTCTATTACCACCCTGTCTCCTTTGCCCGCTCTGACCGAGTAGTTGACCAGAAGGTCTGCCAGCTCTTCGATTCTTGTGTCTGACATCGATTTTCTCCTTGCTATTTTACTATTTCCGGCTTCGGTTTATAGACCATCACCAAGAATATACCACCCAGGGTCAACAGGCTGCCCATTATCTCGGGCACGGTTATGCCTTCTGCCAGGATTATATACCCCAGTATTATTGCAATCACCGGTTCACCTAGGATACCTACCGAAACAAGCGTCACCGGCATAAGACGCACCGCCAGATTCAGAGACGAGTGGCCAATCAATTGCGGAATGAGTGCTAGCAGGAAGAACATGACATAGGTGTTGCCTGAGTAACCGGACAGCGAGGAGCCGGACGCCAGCGTTGCCGCCAGCAGGATTACGGCGGCACCGGTGTAAATAGTGGCCAGGTATGGCATCAGGCTTATCCTGTCTTTGAGCTGGCGGCCGATGATAAGGTAGATGCCCATGCTGATGGCTGCCCCGAGGGCCAGCAGGTCGCCCAAGAGGGCCCTTGAGCTGATGGCAAAGCCCCCGTAGTTAATCAGGGCCACTCCGCCAAGGGCAGCCGCTATCCCGAGCACCGCTTTTTTGTCCAGCCTTTCCTGCCACAGAAAATAGGATATCAGGGCTACGAATACGGGGTGTGAGGTTACCAGGACGAGGGAACTGGCGATGGACGTGTAGCTTAGAGAGGTTATCCACAGGGCAAAGTGGAGGGCGACGAAAAAGCTGCACACCAGAATGAGAACTAAATCGGACCGGGACGGCCTCCTGGGCAGCGCGCCTGAGCGTGTGATATAGAAAGGGGCCAGCACGGCGGAGGCTATGGCCAGTCTGTAGGTGGCTATAACCAGAGGCGGGGCTTCGGCCAGGCGAATGAAGATAGCGGCGAAAGAGACCGAGATGACACCCAGAGCCAGGACAAGGTATTGTTTTACGCCGGCCATAACCGAAAACTCATATATTTAAGTCCGCAGGATTCTATGAGGCTTCCCTTAATTGACTATCTATTATATGATACACTATTCCTTTAGCATTATTCTGCTGTTTGGCTGATTCATGCTGCCATCTGTATCAAAGGCAGCGTCTTTAAGAGGAATCCCTCATGCCGATAACTGAAAAACCTGTCCCGATACGGATAAAAGAACTCGGTCAGAAAGTCATCGGGCGATACGAGCCCAGGATATGGCTTGTTTCCACCCAGTCTCTTATGACGGCTGCCGGTTTTTCTATAACCATCCCCTTTCTCTCTCTGTACCTGTTTCAGGACCGCGGGCTGTCGATGACCATCGTGGGCGTAATCATGATGGTTGCCGGGCTCTGTTCCGCCGTCGCCCATGTTGCCGGCGGTGAACTCTCGGATAGAATCGGAAGGCGCCCGGTCATTCTGGGAGCCCTGGGAGTCAGGGCGATGATGTACTCCGGGATGGCGGCTTTGATAGGGATTTCGGCGCCGGTGTGGGCCATCGTTGTCTGTTACCTGGTAGGGCAGGCGATAGGAATGATGGAACGGCCTGCCGTCTCGGCCATTATCACTGACCTGTCACCCAAAAAGCACCTTACCGAGGCCTTTGGCCTGCTGCGCGTCGGCATCAACCTCGGTTGGGCGGCCGGTCCGGCCATAGGTGGCTATCTGGCGACCGTTCTGCCCTACAGCTGGCTTTTCGGAGTGGCTGCCTTACTCACCGCCTCCGCCCTGTTACTCGTTCTGTTTTTCCTGAACGAGTCTTGCCCCAGAGCAACGGAGAGGCGGGGCACCAGCAATCTGAGGTCTATCCTGAGCGACAGGGCTTTTATAATATTTACCGCCGTGAGCCTTCTGGTCTTTCTGCTTATGGGGCAGATGATGAGCACCCTGTCGGTTTTCACCGTTGATTTTATGGGGCTATCAACAGCGCAATATGGCCTTCTGCTAACGACCAACGGCCTGATGGTGGTTCTGTTCCAGTTCCCTGTGGCTTACAAGATAAGCCACGCTGTTAAATCCAGGGTATTGATTGTCGGCAGCCTGCTGTATACACTGGGCTACCTGACTTTTGGCTGGGCCGGGAGTTTTGCCCTTACCGTTGTAGCCATAGTGGTCATAACCACGGGTGAAATCATCCACGCTCCGACGTCACTGGCCCTGGTGGGGGAGCTGGCGCCATCCCGGTACAGCGGCCGGTATATGGGGGTCTTTGGTCTCACCCAGATTCTGGGAATAGCCGTAGGGCCATTGTTGGGCGGGATTCTCCTTGATGCCTTCCCGGCCAATCACCTTTTAATTTGGGGCAACCTGTCAGCCCTGGGAGTCTTGGCCGCCGCCGGATATTACCTGTGGGGAATCAAATATAAGATGACCGGCACCCCCACTCGTTAAAGAAAAGATTTCACCGGCCTGGCGATAATCAGGTAGTGGTACGGCCCGCTATTCCTGGTCGTTTCCACGGCGAAACCGGCCGATTCAATCAGGTGAGCCGCCACTTCCTGGCTGAACCTTTTCTTTAAGGGGGGCCCCAGCTTCATCGGTTCTTTCTTCCAGTCCAGATTGACCAGTCTGCCGCCGGGCTTGAGCATCCTCCCGGCGTTTTCCAGCACCCTGGCTGGAGACTGGAAGTCGTGGAGCACTATACCAAAGAAGACGATGTCGGCGCAGTGCCGGCACAGGACCATTTCCTCGGCTTTACCTGTGGACAGGCTCAGGTTTTCCAGGCCCTCACTGGCGGCCAGCTCTTTCAGGCTGGTTATTGACTGAGCATCGGCGTCTATGCCGTAGACTCTCCCTCTTTTGCCCACCATTCTGGCCGCTGGCAGGGCGAAGAAACCGCCGCCGCAGCCTACGTCAACAAAGGTTAAGCCCGGCCCCAGGCCAATCTCAGCCAGAATGGCTTCCGGGTTCTGCCACCGCCTTCTCTCGGGGTCATCAGCCGGTCTAGTGATGGACATATCCATTTCCCTTCAGTGGCCTGGGACTAAGTCTTAGTGCTCTGCCCCAGGTGGTGCAAAAACCAGTCTGTTGCCAGCCGTGCCACCTCATCCAGGGCCCCCGGTTCTTCAAACAGATGCGTTGCTCCGGGCACTACGACCAGCTTCTTTTCCCCGCCCAGTTTGGCCAGTGCCTCCTGGTTAAGAGTAATCACCTGTAGGTCTTGGCCACCCACGATAAGAAGCGTGGGTGCTTTGACCCGGGGCAGGGCGGTTATTGCCAGGTCGGGGCGTCCCCCTCGCGATACGACGGCGTTAGCAAGGTCGGGGCGCTCTGCTGATGCCATAAGGGCTGCCGCCGCTCCGGTGCTGGCGCCGAAATATCCCAGGCTTAAATTTCGGCTGGCGTTCTGTTTCAGCCAGTCGGTGGCGCTGACCAGCCGCCGGGTGAGAAAGCTGATGTCAAAACGCAGGTGCCCCGTCCGGGCGTCAACCGCTTCCTCCTCCGCCGTCAGAAGGTCAAACAGAAGGGTGGCCAGCCCGGCGTGGCGCAACACCTGGGCCACGTGACGATTACGTGGGCTGTGCCGGCTGCTGCCGCTGCCGTGGGCGAAGACAACAACGCCACGGGCACTTTCGGGTACACCCAGGTTGCCCTCAAGGCTGACGGCACCCGCCGGAATATGGATGAGATGTTCTCCGGAATTTGGTTCTGTCATTCTGTTACTGGCTGTACCTTGGGCAGGTCTCAGCGCTTTCCCCTCCTTTGGTGTTCTTCTCTCAAGACTTCCAAGACCTCTTCGTCTTCGACCGGCTCGAATCGCATATAGAACTGTCCCACGGCGGCAAAGAACGGGGGAGCGCGCAGGCATACCATTTCATCTACGTCCCCGGCCAGTCTGGTCACCGTCTCCTCTGAGCCTACGGGTATGGCGGCTATCAGTTTTGCTGGGTTTTCCTGGCGCACCGCCCACAGTGCCGCCTGTAAGGTAGCGCCGGTGGCCACTCCGTCATCGGTGACGATGGCCAGCCTTCCCTGAAGTGGCGCCCTGGGTCGTACCCGGCGAAACAGGTCAACACGGCGGGCAATTTCGACCAGTTGCCGTGCCTTCTCCTGCCTGATGTAGGTGCTATCTATGCCCGCTTCCCTTGCCACTGTCTCGTTCAGGAAGAGCTTCCCGTCCTCGGCCACGGAACCCAGGGCCAGCTCTGGATTGCCCGGAGCCGGCAACTTGCGTGAAAGAATAATATCCAGCTCGGCCTCCAGTGCTCTGGCCAGCTCGCGGGCTACCAGTACGCCACCCCGCGGAATGCCCAGCACCACCGCCTTCTGGCCGCGTAACTGGCTTAACTCCTGGCCCAGAAGCCGCCCGGCCTCTCGCCGGTCTCTGAAACGTTCACCGGAGTGTGAGACAATCCACAAGCGTGACATCGCCTTAAGTTCATCTGTCGGTTCTTGTTTTCAGTGCTATTTGTTGCTTCCCTTGTTTTGGCTGCTTGTCTTCTGGGCAGCACAGCAGCCACAGGCGCACTGTGCCCTCTCGGCACACGGCTGACAGCAGTAGACTTTGCCGTCTTTCTTATAGCCACCGGCACTTATGGAACAGCCGCAAACCGGGCAAATCTGCTCTGCCATTTTGCTCACCTCCTGTTAGGGATTTTTATCAATCGAGAATCTTTTTGTTTCCCTGCCACCGGTAAAAGCTGTCAATTTCCTTCTGCAGGGCTCCAGCTACTTGGGAAGCGTGTGAAGCCGCCAGCAGTCGGTACATCTCGATAGCCGGCTCGGCCAGTTTATCCTGGGCGCGCAGGATAAACACCGGCTCGTCTTTACCGATGCCGGGAATATCCAGCCTTCCGTACTTTCCTGACAAAGCCATTGGGCACCTCCTACATTATTAACAGTCGGAGATGGAAAAGTCATAAAAAGGCGAAGGAAAATGTTACAAATTTATGACATTTTGATGGCGGCAGGAGGGGAGCCGGTGTGCCATCAAAATGTGATTCTATACTAGAATATCTCTTTCTCGCTGGCTTCAATAGCCCTCTGCATCTCGGCGTTGAGCATGGGGGGCAGGCCCTGGATGTCAACCTTGAGGAAACCACGGATGATGGCCGCGGTGGCTTCATCCCGGGTGAGCCCTCTTGCCATCAGATACTCCACCTCTTCCTCGGCTATCTTGCCTATGGCGGCCTCATGGGACAGGTCGACGCCGGGCACGGTGCCCCTTAGCTCCGGGATGGCGTGAATTATGCCCGAGTCGGCCATAATCAGCCCGCGGCATTCAAGGTGCCCCTTGGCATCGGGGTTGTTGCCCTCGATATAGCCACGAGCAACGATGTCACCGCCGGTGGTGATGGCCCGGGCTACTATCTCCGTCTTGGTCCCTTCGGCATTGAGCAGTGCTCTGGAACCGACGTCCATCTTGGAGCCGGGTGGGGCGACCATGACGCTGTTGAAGCGGACGGTGGCGTTCTTGCCGATGCACCTGGCCGCCGGATAAAGCTGGAGCGATTCCACCGGCTTCATCACCACGTAGTTACTCAGGAAGAGGCCGTCCTCCTCGATGATAGCGCCGGTCCTGGGGCGGACTCCCATGGCCGGCGTCCAGCTGTGTATCATGGTGAAGGTTACCTTGGCCCCCTTCTTGATATAGAACTCGGAGACTCCGAGGTGAATGCCGGGCTCTTTCCCGAAGGCGGTGGTGCAGCCGGTGATAATGTGGAGCTCTGAGCCTTCCTCGGCGATGATAATGTTGTGGACATCCTGTACCAGCCTTACCTTGGCCAGGTAAAGGCAGGCCTGCACCGGAAAGGTGGTCTTGATATCGGGCAGGACTCTGATAAAATAGCCGTCAGCCTGGTGAAGCTCAACATGGGCGGTGTACTTATCAGCGTCCACGGCTACCGCCTGCCACCAGTAGTCTTTGAGCCAGTCGTATTTAGCCATCGCCTGGCTGGTAGCCATGACTTCCAACCCTTCCTGTTTGATTGAGCTGTGAATCGGGGCGTTGTCTATCTGGACAAAGGTTCCCGACCGCTGGCTTAGGTCGTCCAGCATAACTCCCGCTGTTAGCATACGCTCTTTGTCTCTGGCCGAAAGAGCCGCTGGATTTACATCTGTTGGCTCGCCGGCCATCTGGCTCTCATAGCGGGACAGGTCCAGGTCGTCACCAGTAGCCGCCTTCTTGTTTTCGGCGGCTTTGGCTTTGTCTTTATACCGGGATGTTTCTATTTCTTCCTTAAGCATACCACGCACTCCTGATAGCCCTTTTCTTTGATTGTGGTCAGGATTTCATGAGGGTCTCCCTCACATATTATCCTTCCGTTGCACATGACATAGCCGGTGCGGGCACTGACATAGTCCAGTATGTGGCCGGTGTGGGAGATTATTAGCCCGCCGCGCTCTCGTTTGGATATCGGGTGGCTCTTGTCCAGCAGGTCGTTTATCAGCCGACCGATGAGGGCGATGTTCTCCAGGTCAACCCCGGACTCAGGCTCATCCAGGAGGGCCAGCTCCGGGCCCTGGGCCATTAGCTGCAGCAGTTCTGAGCGCTTGAGTTCGCCTCCGGAAAAGCCGTAATTTATATCACGGTCCAGAAAATCAACCAGGTTGACTTTCCGGGCCAGCTCTTCCACCAGCTCTGGCTTATCTGCCTCTTTGAGACAGGCGGCGACCATGTCGCGCGTTCTGATGCCCCTGACCACCGGTGGGCGCTGGAAGGATATGCCTATGCCCAGGCGGGCCCGCTCGTCCAGGGGTAATGCGGTGATGTCCCTGCCCTTTAACAGGATTTCCCCCTTGGTCACTCTGTATCTCGGGAAGCCCATGATAGTCATTAACAGGGTGGTCTTGCCACCGCCGTTAGGGCCGAACATTACCTGCGTCTCACCGGGCTGGATGCTCAGGTTGACATCGTGCAGGATTTGCCGGCTATCCACCCTGACGCTTAGCTCTTTTATTTCCAGGAGATTTTCCATTTCCCAGCCAGCCTGGCCTCCTTTCATCAAGATTGTTCTAACAGGCTATAGCAGATGTGAGCGATTGCCTGTGACCTTTGTCTCAAAGTAGTGCCAAAGCGTTCAGACTATGATTATTATATCACGGGCAGGCCAAAAGACAAGCCGGCATTTCGGCAGGGGTTAATGATTTTAGCCGGCCGATGGTCTATAATACTGGCGTTATCTCATGACCGAAAAGCCGGTGATATTTACCGACCTGGATGGGACACTGCTTGACTATGACACCTACTCCAGTGAGCTGGTGATGCCCCTGGTGACCAGATTGAAACAGGCGGCCGTGCCCATTGTTTTCTGCTCGTCCAAGACCCGTGCCGAGCAGGAGGTCTATCGCCGGCAGCTGGGTATTGACTCTCCCTTTGTTGTTGAGGACGGGGGCGCCATATTCATTAAGTCTGGTTACTTCCCCTTTAGCTATGATTATCACCGGCTGGTAGATGACTATCAGGTTATTGAGATGGATATGTCCTATGGTGATATAAGACGTATTCTGGAACAAATAAGGCAGAGGAGCGGCCTGGATTTTCGGGGGTTTGGCGACATGGACGCCGCCGAGGTAGCCAGGTTAACCGGTCTCAGTCTGGCATCGGCCGAGCTTGCCCGGCGGCGTGAGTATGAAGAGACGCTGCCCCTTACCGGCCCTGAGCCGGAGACAGAGTTGATTTTGAACGAGATTGAAAAAGCCGGGCTCAGCTGGAGCCAGGGCACCAGATTCTATGGTATTAACGGTGGCAGTGACAAGGGGCAGGCGGTCAGAGTTCTTATCGGCCTGTTTGGGCGGAAGCTGGGCCGGATAAAGACAGTCGGCATCGGGGACAGCCCCAATGATGCGCCCATGCTGGCCGTGGTTGATGTTCCGGTGCTGGTACAGAAACCCGGTGGTCGCTGGGCGAACATAGAGCTCGCCAACATCTATAGGGCTGACGGTGCCGGGCCCCGGGGCTGGGTAAAAGCCGTGACTGCGCTGACTGGTTTATAATTATATCTAGGGGAATAGATGGAAGGGGTAAGTAACAGGTGGTGGCGGCAGGCCGGATTGATTATCGGGCTTGTCTGGGCCAGTCTGTGGACAATCTTTGCTGCTGCTTCGGCCTTGAGTCAAGGCGTTGGCCCGGTAACGGATAATGCCTTGATTGCCTCGGCGGTGCTGATATGGGGCATCGTGTTTCTATGGGGTGGTATAGCTGTCGCCTGGAAGAAAGCATTAATCGGCGGCACGCTGCTGGTTATCGCCAGCCTCCTGGTGATAATTGGCTACTCCCTGAGTGCTGCTGGTCGCGTGGCCCCGCTGGGCATCTTTCTTGTGGTGCTGACTATGGGTGTACCACCACTGATATCCGGGGCACTCTATCTACTGTCGTGGAGACAGGAGCGGAGATTGCTGGGTTGACCCGTGTCTTTCACTGTAGCTTGGCTCCCCGAGTAGGGCTCGAACCTACAACCCAACCCCCAAGCGTGGAACCGCAAAATTTAAAAAGGCAGAGGATTTTTGGAACTGCCGATAAGCAGGCTTGACGCTGGCTTTATTCTTTAGGTTGAAGTCGGGAAGAGTTGGTAAACGTATATACTTCGGTAGTAAGGAAGTAATCGCAGAGTTAAAAAGGAAGAAGGAATAATAACTATATCCCATCCGAGACTTGCCACAGAGTTGCCAACCAAGCAGTGATTTGTTAGCAAGGGTATCTCTTGAAACATTGACTAAACATAAAGTGTTAGCCAAACTGGTTAACACCAACAACCGACAATCGGTTGATTTTGTTGTGGGTAAAAGATATAATTCTACACGTGTTGCCGAGGTAGCTCAGTCGGTAGAGCAGCGGAATGAAAATCCGAGTACCCCGGCCCGGGAGGTAAAAGATGGGAAACGGAAGGGTCAAAATCGGGGAAGAGGAACTGGAGCGGTTTAAGGTAACGGACAAGAGGACATGGAAGATGCTGAATGAATTGAGAGAGAAAAGGAAGAGAGAACCAGCACCGGCACCGCCAAGCGGCAGCATCTCTCTGCGTGCAGCAGAAAGGAAATACGGCGTTCCAAACCAAACTTTGTCTCGATGGGTACAAAGGGGCTGATACCAATCCTAAAAAAGACAAAGAACTGGCTCTACGTTGATGAATCTGTGCTTAATAATTTGGCAAAAGCCTACAAAACCAACACTGGGCGTGGTAAGAAAACAATACTTCAAGCAGGAGTAACAAAATGATAAGTAGAGTCAAATCCTTTATAAGCAATGCTAGTTACCTCCCTTCATGCCGAGGTAGCTCAGTCGGTAGAGCAGCGGACTGAAAATCCGCGTGTCCCCAGTTCGATTCTGGGCCTCGGCACCAGCTAAAGGCAGGGATTTGATTAGCCAGGTGAGCCGCTTTATCCCGCCGAAGTGGCGGAATAGGCAGACGCGACAGTCTCAAAAACTGTTGAGGGGCAACTCTCATGTCGGTTCGAGCCCGACCTTCGGCACCAGAAAGGCAGTATTAACAAAGCGATGCCGAGTTGTGTAGTGGTAGCACAGAGGACTTTGGATCCTTTAGCCCTGGTTCGAATCCAGGCTCGGCAGCCAGAGCACTCCCCGATAGCTCAATGGTAGAGCGGGCGGCTGTTAACCGCTAGGTTGTAGGTTCGAGCCCTACTCGGGGAGCCAAGAAGCATTGGTCAACCCACTCGTTGGCAATGGCACAGTTTAGTCAATCACTATCTGTGGCTAATACAATGCCCTCTCCGGGCCCTCTATCACCATGCCTGAAGACATGTGTGTTAAGCTCCAAGTCAAGCTAAATAACCAAACTCTGCCTCAGCTAGGGTCTGGTGTTTATTTATGGAAGTGCTAAAATTACATTATTTCCGTTATCTGCCTGCTGTACTGTTTCATTGCCGCAGAACAATAGGACAATCTTCAACCGATGAATAATTACCTGTTGAGGATAAAAAGGGAGGCAAGGGTGGTGTGGCGACAAAAATCTAGACACTTTTTGCAGCCTATAGCTAACACTATAGGCTGGCCAGTGATAATAACTTGGTCAATAGCAAAGAGATTCGCGGCGGTGGTTGGTCAGCCAAGGTACAGGCACTCTTTGATGATTTCGTCATGCGCCATGGGCATCACGGCCATAACACTCAGCATCGTCGGCGTTTTTAATTACAAGCCAGATACCTCGGTCCCCTTCTCCTATATCCCGCCTCCCGCCGAAGGCTACTATATAGAGGCGACTATGGAGCAGCTAACTGACGAGTTCTTTTCTCACTATCTAGACCCGGCCACCGCCGGAGACAGGTTTATAGGGAAAAGCTTCATATTTAAGGACATCTTGATGGATGAAGCTATCTTGGATAGAAGGCATGAAACTTGGATTATTATTAGAGGTCTTGTCCAATTTGTCTTCCAAGACCCATCGGATTTACAGAAACTCAAAGAAGGTGATAGGGTTGATATAATCGGTGTCTGTGTTGGCATCTCAAAAGAATATGAGCTTATCGTGGTAAGCAACTGCAAGTTCCTGTCTGCGGGCGTAGCCCCTCTGCCCATACCTGGAGGATCAGCTTTGTTGATTGGTGGCTATTAGCAAAGCCGGTACCGCCAGGGATTTGAGCTAGCCAGGATTCCTTTCTGTGCTTGCTACTGGAAAGCCTCGCTGGTATTTGATTCCAAAAATCATTTCTGGTATCGGTTTATGTTTCTAAAAATGCCTTTACCACGCTGTCAAGTCGGTTCATGTCATAACCTACACTGAGTAGATGGATGCCAGGAGGAGGTTTAGAGGCGGGCATTTGCTGAGGCGCTTGTTTAGAAGCAGGCTGCGCTGCTATCTCATCTTGGCTGGTAATATCCATAGCCGGCAGTGTCGATTTGGTTTTGAGTTCTTCGGTGGCAGCTTGAGGGACCGCATCGCGGCAAACAACATAACTTCCTAGCCGGGGTTTCAGAATATTACAGTGGCGTTTGACCATTTCCAGCTTACCCTTTTTATACCAGTCGTCATCCTCTATGGTTTCCACGATGATTTCAGGGCGCATCATGCGGGAGTAGTCTGCCACCAGTGTTAGGTCATTCAACTGTTCCGCCTTGTAAATAGTCAGGTCAGGCCATAAATTAGTATGACCGTACTCTTTTTTGATGTCCGAGATTTCAAACCATTCAACATCGGCGCTTACCATACTTGCCGTCCACAGGGCTTCGAAGAAGTCCGAATGTAGAGCAACAAAAGTCCCCAGACGAGTGGAGTGTACTATTACTTTGGGTACGATGAAAGATGTTTGCACACTCTGTTCAAGAAAGATTTGATTGCTTTCGTGTGCTTCGGGCACGCTTTCCTCACGCAAACCCGGTGTGTGATCTTTATCTCCAATGGTCGGGTCAACATGGAAGTCGGTTGCTGGCACTCGGTAGTTCTTATCAGGAGCTAGCAAGTGCACAATCCCCAGTGTTGCCCAGTACATGTATCCGTATTTAAAGAACTTCTTGAATGCCTTGTCCATCAGCTGCACCGCTACTTGTTCAAAGGCATCCAGGTCTGTCTTATCTTTTAGCAAGTCAAACAGTGGGTCGAATAGTGGACGAATTAGCCCATTGACCGGGTCTTGCAGAAACCAGGCGACACTGGCAGGTATGTCAATTGATTCCAATGATAGTTCTTCGGTGACAGCCTGGCTAACTTTAGTATAAGCTTTACTCAGGGCATATCCCTTTTCAAGTGAGTCGGGGGCATTGTCCCTGACAAATTCTCCACGCACTCTATCAAATAGTTGGTAGAAATCATGCCTTATATCGCTGGGAATAGACACGATCAACTTATCAATTTTGATACCGGGATTTTTGGCTATGTAGTTCTTCAATTCTTGGTAGGTGTTTTGCCATACTGTTGGCATACCTTTACTCCTGTGCTATATATTTCCTCAAGCTTGCTCGTTCACCGACTGTTAGTTGCATCACGGACGGTTGACCTGAAATTACTTCTTTCCGTTTCCCGTGTTGACATATCTACCTCTGTGGCGTCGCCACAGAGGTAGAAAACCAGCAATCACGACAAGAACTGCACCGGGCAAGGCAAAGACCAAAAGAAAGGTCAGAGATGTATCCAGCTCCCAGTGCTCGGCAAGAGTGGTGCTGAAATTCTGCAATCCGAATAGGAGTATTAACAATCCTAAAATTCCTACTAACCACTCATACCACCTGACGATTATTTTCTGCCGACGGAAGAGCAAGACTAGAGCCACCGTAATGACTCCCACGAATACCCCAACAAAGAACCACATTTCACCTTGTCCTCCTTATCTAGTACCCGATCACACATAGCCCCAGGGAGGCAGGTCTAACATATCCCAGATGGCCTCGATATCCTTACGCGGCCCGGCGCCGTAGAAGAAATCATCTGCCTTTCTGAAGAAGCGGTCCAGACCGGAATTAGTAGCCACGCTTCTGCGCATAAAAGCATTCCAAGAGGCCTTGCTTCGGTGAGAGTATGGGCAAACGGCAAAGCACGTGCTGCAATTGCCCATCATTCTGTAGTAGGCAACGCACCTGGGGTCCTCCAGCATCCAGCGCTTAACCCCGGTGCCGCGCCAGGGCTTCCCGCCGGTATCCCAGGTGGGCTCGGTAGCTGGACTTATGGCTCTGGCGGGGCAGTAATCGGCGCATTTCTTGCAAACACGACAGAATTTGTGTAACCCAAAATCAATGGGTTTCCCGGGGGCCAGAGGCAAGTCGGTAATGGCAACGAACACTCTTTGCATGAGACCATACTCCGGTGTAATAAGATGTCCAACCCGTGATAGTTCTCCCAGACCAGCCAGAGCTCCGCACGCAGTAGCCTGTATGAGTCCATTGTAGCTGGCCGCCTGACCCAGACACATGTAACCCAGAGTACGCACAAAGTTCTGTAGCCAGGCCTGAACCATCGTCTTCAGATTATACATGGCTCCTGTGACGCGACCGCCGACGAGGGTTAGCGGTCTCAGCATCTGCTCGTCATCCATCCTCAAGGTGTAGATGATAACCCATCTTGCCTTCTTGGGCAGCACACGGTACCCCTTTTCGGTGTTTTCTTCCGGTGCGTCGACATCCAGGATGTCTATCCTTGGGCCGCGGCCGGGACTAATCCCGCTGGCATTTGAGTCATAGGCATAAACTAGCTTTTCCGTGGTCTCGGTATCTAGTTCTATAAAGCCGACATGAGAAGCGCCGTGCAGGCGCAAGAAAGTGGTTACTAAGCGGTTGCTTTCCTCAGGAGTGCCTTCATAGCGCGGCGCATCAAGATCATCAGGTGTTGGCGAAGTCTGTGGTCCGATGAAACTGGGCTGTGGCTGATAGCCGCAGGAGTTCATGGCTACGTCCCTGAGATTGGCGCCGGGTTTCCCTTGGGCGACCCACGTCAGCTTATTAACATTTGCTTGGCGAAGGACCATGTTGGCCTGTTCCGGGCCCAGAGCCTTAATCATACCGGAGCACCACATGACCTCATCGAAGTCGAAACGCTTGACCAAGCTCCAGTCAATTTCAGCCGTGGGTTTGTCTACATGCTTGACCCAGGACGGGCGCTTGTCTAAACCCAACGGTGATGCCATAACTTCGTCTAAGTCATTGAATTTGAACCCCGGAACGGTGCCTGCGTATGCGGTAAAAGCGGCAGCCGAACCACCTAGCCCCAAAGCCTTCAGGAAATCGCGCCTGCTGATAGTCGAATGATGCTTAGCCATACCAACCTCCTTCAGTTGAAGTGTGTGCTACCACCATCACAACCGGCATGAGTATGTAGCTTGGTGTAATCCTCGGAGTTCTGCATTCATCTACCCTCAGGCTTTCAAAGACTTGATGCTGATGGGTTTAAGATATAAGGTGCTTTTATCAGGCCGTGTAATGGCTCCAACCTGTTATCAGGAGCTGCTCAGTGTCGGTTTACCGGCCGGTCTAATATCCGGAACTGAACGAACCCCCCTTTCCTTCAGCCGGCAGTTGCACCTTGCCCGTTTCTAGAACAATGCAATTTATAAAATTAAGTCCTAGGAAATCTTTAGCCAGACCTCCGTTGATTCCTACTATATCCACGCTATCCCCCACCCTCAAGTTATGTAGCTTATCCGTGTTTTCTATATAGCACTTAAGCCAGCCCAGCCATATATAGCCTTTGTCGCGGTAACTGAGCATCTTCTCGTCTAGCTCTATGTCCTTGAATACGAAGGCTTTCCCGTCATACATCCTCTTTACCGAGGGAAGATCCACGTGGGGGTCCCAGTATTCCGCGGCCAGGTCCCACGGATTAGCCTCGATGCAATTGTAATAGGCCGGTGGTATGTACGGCAGAGGTAAGGCAAGCGCCTTGCTGGTGCAACCAGCGGTAAGTGATGGACCTAGGGCTATCACCGTAGCCAATATTGGCAACAAAAATCTTTTCATATGCTGCTTCTTTTGTTCGCTTTCCCGCGACCTCGGGTCAGGATAGTGTGTGTCCAACATAGGGGCGTTAGGTTCAATCTCCTATCCACAGCTCTTCAACATCCTCAATGTCCGGGGGTACGTAAGGGGTTGGTGTAAATACCTTTTCAACCCGGGTATTCTCCTTGAGGCTCTTCTTGAGAGCATTTGCTAGTAACCAAGAGTTCAGCGAGATTTTCCCTGTCCCATTGCATGTCTTGTCCGAAAACTCACCGGATTGCACTTCCACGTCGACCTCAGCCTTTAACGCCTCGTCAAGCCCACTTACGAAGCCGACGTCATATTCGACATCTACCGCGGATTGCCCCTTGATGCTTACGGGCAGGTATTGCACGTCCATAACCCTGGATTTTCTATACTCTTTTAGCGTCGCTTTCACATATCCAGAGGTGTCATCGGGCCCATTGTTCTTTAATGATAGTGTAATTTTGTATGTATATACGATGTACTGGGCACAGACGTCTCTGGCAATGTCTAACTCTTTATATTCAAAGTTGGTAAGTTCAACATTTTCCATGCCTGGGGTACTGCTAATGTGGCCAGTACCTTCACAAATAGGGCACTTGATTTGGAGCAGAGATGTCACCACGAGCAAAGGGACGATTGTCAGGAAAGCCATGTATTTTACCGGTAACTTACGTTTAGTACGCATTGTACACATACCCGGACCCTAGCGTATTCTATACTTTAAGTTTAACACCAAAGGTACATAGAGTCAAAATAAGTTATGCTTATTTATGAATCTCTATGTTGTTACCACTCTGGTGGGTGTGCACGGGATAAAAGAGGGGGTTATTGAAAACCCCCTCTTTTATCCAGGCCTAGGTTAGGATAGCTCTCTTGACCACACCCTTGGTCATCTGAATCTTGTATTTGTTATGTTCAAGTGCAGAAGCCCCATCAACTGCCGCAGTTCCTGCGTTGTCGGCGACAGTATCGGATATGGTCTTCCCTACAAGTGCTTCTTCGGCTTTGGTGGCTCTCCTAGGTGTTGGTGCCACACCGCCTAAGGCCACCTTAGCACTCGTTATGCTCCCCGTCGCCGGAGTGATAACAACAGCGCAACTTGTCAGAGCAAAGTCAATAGCCCTCCTTATGGAAGCCTTGGCAAACGCCTGCTTGTTGCCTGATGGCGGAGTTGGTATCTGTATCTCGGTTACTATTTCGTCAGCGGCCATGACATTTTTCTTGAAGCCGTCAAAGAAATCGGCCGCATTTATAGTTTGCTTGCTGGTCACTATCTTGGCGTCCAAGGCTATTAACGCAGGCGCTGTATCGCTTACGTTGGCGGCGACACAGCCACTGGCGGCGCCGAATATCGAGTGCTGGTATCTGTTATCGCCAGTTAGAGCATAACAAATACCAGACGGGTTCTTCCTCAGGCAGCTGAATTTATCCCAGTAAGACCTGTAGTACCAGCATCTGACCTGCTGACATATGTTGCCACCGATGGTTCCCATATTGCGGATCTGCCATGACCCTACTGCACTGGCTGCCTGGGCTAGCACGGAATACTTTGCTTGGACCACTGACGATGTAGCGATATCATCCAGCCTGGTCATGGCCCCGATCTTGAGACCGGCGGTATCCTCGTTTATGTAGTCTAGTTCGGGTATGGTTTTCAGGTTGATGATATACTCCGGCTGTGTTGGCCTGCATCTAATTATCAGCTCACCAAGTAAATCAGTGCCACCGGCAATGACGTTAGCCTTATCTCCGTACTTGCTTAGGGTTGAAACCGCATCAGCTACTGTGGTTGCGTCTATGTGCGTGAATTCCTTCATTTCATACCCTCCTTACGCCTTCCCCAGCCCTGCTAGAATTATGTCTGGCGTGACCGGTCCGAAGGTAGCCCTGACTCCACAGGCGTTGTAGATGGCGTTGATTACGGCAGGTGCTGGTGCGCCAACCATAGGCTCGGCGATACCTTTGGCCCCCACAGGTCCGAAGTAATCAATTGTCTCGTGGAAGTTGGTGGAAGAATTCGGGCTGTCCATCTGGGTCGCAATTTTTTGGTCAAGGTAATTGGCGTTAAGCGTGGCTCCGGTAGCTACATCCTTCACCATTCCCTCGTAAAGGGCTCTTCCGCACGACATCTCTATTGCCCCCAGGGCCTGATTGACAAAACCCTTGTACCAAATCGTCCGGCCTGTGTCGGCAAAGTGCCAGACATTTATTACCTGCACCTCACCGGTATCGGTATCCACCTCAACCTCGGCAACAGCAGAAGACCACTGATATGTTATTCTGTTTTGTCTATTTGTGGCGTAGTAGCCTCTGCCTATAATCGGACCGACCAAGCTGGTCATCCTTGCCGTAACATCGCTTAAAGGAACCTTGGTATCCGGATTGGACTTGAGATATATATTCCCATCGGCCATCTCCAGGTCCTCGGGTTTCGTAGCCCCCTCAACAAACCCACCGGCAATGGCAGCCTTGAATATTCCCTCTTTGGCGTCTCGGGCAGCCAGTATCACCGCTGTTCCCGAGCCCCGGGTGATGGTGCTGCCACTGGGCCCTCTGGACTCTTGGGTGCTACCGGTTTCAAATCTGGCACCCACCACGGACTCCGCCGGCACGCCCAGTTCCTCGGCGGCAATGAGTGTCCCTGCCGTTCTCCATCCCTGACCGACGTCCATCGAACCACAGACAAGGGTGAAGGTGCCGTCTCTCTCAACCCTCAGTATGGCCGACTCAGGATTAGACAGGCTTCCATGACTGCACCTGTGGTAAGCTATGCCTATCCCTCTTTTCTTGGGGCCATTTACCGATAACGGAGTTTTCCAGCCCTTCCACTTGCTTTTCCAGCCGGAGACCTCCACCAGCTTGTTGAGCATTTCCGGCATGGCGTTGGTGCAGGCGTCGTTTTTGGGGTTATCCAGGTCTCCGCCCGGGCCGCTTGTGGTGAGGACATTCTTGAGCAGGAAGTCGGCCGGGTCCATACCCGCAGCCTCGGCCACCTTGTCTATGAACATCCCAACCAGCATTGTGGGACGGGGATGGGCCACGCATCTTATGCTTCCGTCCGGGTTGCCGTTGGTAGTTGCCGAGGTGCCGTTAAGATACAGGTTGGGGACGTTCCACATTTTCCTGACGACTTCATGACCGCTGGGGGTTTTGCCTCCGAGACAACCTGAGTCAAAAATATTCGTGATGCTAACCGCATTCAGGCTGCCGTCATTCTTGATTCCGGCCTTCATTGTCAGGTGGACCGAGTTCTGGTTGCCCTTAGCGTTTATGTTCTGTTGCGACTCATACTTGGTCTTGACGGGCCGGCCTGTCTTCATCGCAAGGTATGAAACGAGGATACCTCCCTTGAAGTTTCCTCCCCGGTTGCCACCAAAGCACGTACCCAGATAGCTCCAGGGGACGTTTACCTGGTTGTAGGAAAGTCCTAAGGCGGCGGCGGTAGTCCGGTGAGGCCCGAATTTGTTCTTCTCGTAAGTCCAGAGGTTCACCCGTTCACCATCCCAATAGGCAGTGTGGGTATCGCCTTCTATATCGGCGGTATCACGCTGTTCTTGCCAGGTGGGCTTGGTTATACCGTAAGTCACCGGTCCGACAACGATGTCTGACTGGCTAAAGCCGGCCTCAACATCGCCGCGCTTTGCTTCGTAAGTCCTGTCCTCGTTGGTATCCCCGTGAAGCACCGGAGCACCAGATTCAAGGGCATCATCAGCCCATAGAACGATATCGGATACGTCGTACTGGATGTCTATCAGGTCGATGGCTTCTTCGGCGATATCTTCCTCTTCAGCAAGCACCGCTGCAACTTCACAACCATCGTGGAAGACCTCGTTGTTGAGGACAAACTCGTAGGGCGCGTGATCCACAAGGTCTGGTATGTCGTCGTGGGTGAGGACCATGACCACCCCCGGTAAGGCCTTGGCCTTTGAGGTATCGATGCTTTTGATTTTGGCACGACTATGCGGGCACAGCTTCCACTTGAGATACAGCATACCGGGAAGAATTATATCGTTGCTAAACTTCGCGGCGCCTATTACCTTGTCTTTGGCGTCTATGCGCAGAATGTCCTTCCGCCCTATGCTCTTCAATTCAGAGGAAGGCGTATTCTGGTAGATGGACTGAGGATATTCCTCACCGGAGAAAGGATTCTTGTAAAAATGTTCTTCGTACATATCTTATCTCCCTCTAGGCCTTTGCCGCAGCAAGAACAGCGGCGCGAATATTTTGGTAAGCACCACAGCGGCACAGATTACCGGCCAATGCTTTCCTTATCTCGTATTCCGTTGGGTTGGGATTCGAATCCAGCAGTGCCTTAGCCGTCATGACATTCCCCGGCGTGCAGAAGCCGCATTGAAGGCCATCATTCTCTACAAATGCCTGTTGAATTGGGTGTAACTCTTCGGCGCTCGTAGCTAAGCCCTCGATTGTTTGTATATCCTTTCCTTGGGCCTCAACGGCAAGGACCATGCAAGACAGAACCGGCCTGGAATCCATAATAACCGTACATGCCCCGCATTCTCCGGCGTCGCATCCTCTCTTGGTGCCGGTAAGGCCGAGTTTCTCCCTGACTACATAAGCCAGACTCCAGTTTGGCTTGACCCCGGTGATCTGGTAATCCTTGCCGTTTACACTAAGCGTGACCAGGCCTTCAGGAGCGGCTCCCGGCACTTCTGTCGTTGTCGTGGTGGTTACCGTCTGCGTCTGCCCGGGCAAGGTAGTGGTGACTGTCGCCGTTCCCACCTGCTGCGTGGTGGTGATGGTTTGCGTCGTACCCGGTGCCG
>DAOUMC010000031.1:0-107865 GCA_034413595.1 Dehalococcoidales bacterium
ATACGATATCAAGATCTACAATTACCATGGTTGGCAGACACAACGGTCCCTTAAGATACACTTGGGAGAGTAATATGCCTGCAAACAAAAGGAAGAAGAAAGCCACCGAATATACTCTGGATTGTCAGTGTGGGGCAAAGGCAGCCGTCTTTGAAATAGAGAAGGGCTACATGGCTCACTGCCCGAGCTGCGGAGCGGTGACATTTTTTGATAACCCGATACTCCTGCAGAGACTTCACTTCGGTGGGAAGTTATGCCCGCATGAACTAGAGAGGAAATCTTGCCGCGGTGGGCACACCACTTGGTGTCCCATTTGCCGGGTGCGGAGCTTCATCTACGACAGATAAGAGCGCTCTTATAAAATGGTCGAAGATTTTATTTTATTCTAATCTCCAAATTGTCAAGTTATTTGTCTTCTAACTCTCGGTCATTTTGGGCTGTACGTTTCAGCATGGGCATTATGATGGCCATCATCATGACCATCATAATCATCGGCATCATCGAGTTGAACATTCTGGAGGAGGGTTCCGATGTCTCCGTAGGGTCTTGAGATGCCGGCTCGATTGCCTGCTGAATTTGTTTCTTCCTGCCAAGCGGTTTCTTTGGTTTCGTGTCACTACTCTTCTCGGTTTTGTTCCTGACCATCTATGCCTCCATCCGGCAGTCGCCGAATACGATTATTCCTGTTATTCTACACCCTGCTCGGATTGGGGCTAACTTATGATCGGTTTTTTCAATTCGTGGTTGGTAACAAACTACTTAAAAGTGCCCTGCCCGCTGTTATGTGCTCACCTGGTTTCCTGGCTGAAATATATGAATGACCTGAAAACCATACATGATTTAGTGTGGATGCAAAAAGGCCGGTTAATTAAGATCTACCTATTGACAAAGTCAAAATTATTTAGTAATATTAGTAAAACTACTAGTTATAATAATTTTAGTGAGGTGCTGAATGCCATATTCGACCAAGCCAAAAATAAAAAGGTATCAACCTGCTGAACCGCTCCCTCAACATCTGGATCACAAACCAGTTTATGCATTGCCATACCAGCATTTTGATGGCATATACGCAGATAACACAGACACGAAATACCTTTCAGTTGGTCTAGCCCAGTGGAATGCAGATGAAGTCTCCATAAAAGCAATGCGGTACACAGGAGAGAAATGGAGCAGACTGGCAGAAGAATTACCACTTCACCGGGTGATAGACATGACAATATTCTTGGCGAAGGTCTTATTTGACAGGCAGAATAGCACCCTCAATATTCCCGCTAACACATTTTTTCAGCAAGAGTCGGCCGTATCTATCACCCAGGAAAATCGTAATTATGGTGAGATGGCTAGCTACAATGCGTTTATGGGAGAACATGAAGAACTACTGAGGGACCGCCTCAGTGCGCTATTGGATGCACTTAATTCTTTAAGACAATCTGGGAAAATCTAGCAGAAAAGTGAATTCAAGCAATGACTTTTGAAATGAGGATGAAGACAATATGACGATAGGAACTGTTATTTCTCTGTGTTCAGGCGCGATGGGTTTTGACCTGGGCTTTGAATATGAAGGATTTGAAATTAAGGTTTCTGTCGAGAAGGCAAAATGCGCGGTCCAGACAATCAAAGCTAACAGACCGGATATAGAGGTAATACCTCGAGCGCTGGAAAAGGTTCAGACATCCACGATACTGGAAAAAGCAGGCCTCAACGTTGGGGAGCCAACGGTGATAGTCGGTGCACCACCATGTGAACCATTTTCGACAGCGGGACGGCGTGGCAGTCTACAGGACGACAGGGCAAAGGCATTGTATGAATTTATTAGAATAGTAAAGGAGGCTCGTCCTAGTTACTTTGCTTTTGAAGAGGTATCAGCAATAGTGAGTGCAGCTGAACGTCATATCCCCTTTTATGATCGTATACTAAAAAAAGAGCAAGACTTGGCTGAGGAGGAAAAGTTAGGTTCAGCATTTCGTAAAATAATGGATGAATTCCTCAGCACAGGGTATACTCTAAATTACGATCCTACTAATCCCAAGAAATCAATCTGTAATGCAGCTGATTACGGGACACCTCAAAAACGTAAAAGATTCATCCTAATAGGTTCCAGAGATGGGGAGGCAGTCCCGCTTCCAAACCCTACGCATACTAAAGTCAGTGTACCCGATCTTCTTGATGGAGGGCTTATTCCATGGAGAACCTTGAGAGACGCACTGGTAGAGCTCGATGACTCCGACCCTGAGTGCATGACCTTTTCTACTTGTTGGAGCCACTTCCTTGAATATGTACCCCCAGGTGGATGCTGGAAGGACCTGCCTCCAGAACTTCAGCGTGAAGCACTAGGTGGTGCCTATGATGACCCTGCCAACACGAGAACAAAGGGGAAAAAGGGGGGCAGAACAGGTTTCCTACGACGTCTATCTTGGGATAAGCCAACGCCAACTCTAGTTGACCACCCAACGACTAAAGCCGCTTGTCTATGTCATCCCGACGATCTGAGGCCTCTGTCGGTAAAAGAGTATGCTAGAATTCAGGGGTTCCCCGACTACTGGCTGTTCTGTGGTGATACGTCTTCCAAATATCGATTAATTGGCCAGGCGACACCGGTGCAACTCTCTAGAGCGATTGCTAAGGCAATTAGCCACGCCTTGATGAGGAATATTACAGGAAATAAACAGGAGATGACCAAGGAAATAATACTGGCATAACTTAAAGATATTTACTAGGTTATTATGGGGCGCTAATCATGAGTTGGCGCTCCATTTCTTTTTTAAAGCAGACAGGATAGAATGCAACAAAAGGAGGTCTAATTGTCATAGGGGACAGATGGAATTGATGGAGTCGGATTAAGAGAGCTTTGGTTTATTAGATTCCGATTATACATAACCTACATTCAGGTGCAACACCTGGAGGTCTAATAAACGGAGGGTGTAAATGGAATCAACGGAGTCAAACCAAGAGAGCGTTGGTAGCAGGCTAGCCTCTGCCTGGTTATCAGGCCAGATAGCTGAAGCGGCCGGTATTCTAATTGATGAAGTGACACCAAGATGCGTGAAATCTTTACGACTTAAATTTAATAAGCTGTTATGGGAAGATTGCGAAGACTGTGTTGAGTGTGGGATTGAGAAATTGATGGAGCATACCAAGAGTCCAGAAAAAATCAAAAATCCCTACTCTTATGTTTGGACATGTGCCATTCATGAGGCCATGGATATTATGAATGACCGTAGCCAAGTCGTACATTTTGATCCGGAGTGGCTCGGGGCAGACAAAGCTGATGATGATGGCGTTAATATTATGGTTCAGGCAAATCGTCCTATAGACAATGCTTTAATTATTACCGAGATAGCACTTGAAGCCGAGGTTGGTGACTCTTCCCATCATGGTGTAATTAAAGAAGTGCTGAGTTTATCAATAAGTCGACTTGCTAAAAAGCGTAAACATATCATAGAGGTGCTGCTAGAGCAAGGTGCTTTTATTTCAAACGAGCTGCTGGCAGAACTTATGGGGATGAAAGATGGAGCAGTTCGCTCGTTAAAAAGCCGTGCTTTCAATGATTTAAGTCTATTGATTCCAGAAGCTGCGAAGGAACTCGGAGTTGATGTAACCGAATTCCTTGCACCTGAGCCAGAAATATTTGCAGAAACTATTCCTAGTTTACCAACATTAGATGAAGATGATGCAAATAATAATCCACCGGTATGATGCATGATGCAACAAGCTAGGGTCTATTAATTAGAGAAGGAAAATTAATAGAGTTAATCTCAGTAAATATTTAAGAGAGGTAAAAATGGAAAACACTAAGCAGCAAAAAAATCAAAATAAATGGCCAGATATCCTCCAACGATATGTGGATGAAGTCAGTCCCCCAGAGAGTGATTTGCCGCGCCCGGTTGCTCGGCGCTTTCACGGACGTGAAGTCCCACTATGGCTAGGGAGGGTTCATATAGACGATGTTGAAGGCTATGTTGAGAACCTGAGATTGAAATTCTATTTGAACCGCTGGGAGGTTGAGAAAGGCTCAAGTGGCTTGACGCCGACTACTAATGAGATCTATGAAATCATGATAAAGGCAGATAACGATGAATCAAGAGATAGTAAAAAGCCGTTCCAACTTGAACGTATTGCAAACAACATTGTCCGTAACCAAGTAAGAGAGCCAATCATTATATATTACAATGGCGAAGAGACTGGCGAATTGTGGGACGGTAACCGGCGCTACTATGGTTCAAAACATATTATGAAAGTGGACAAAGATGAATACATAGAAGCACGCGAGAGGGCACAGTGGTTACCAGCATATATTTTCCAGTCCACCGGCGATAGAGCAGAAGACCAATTAATAAAACATGATATTCTCGTCGAATGCAATTTCGTTGATGCAGAACAAATCGCTTGGCCCAACTATATCAAAGCAGAACAGATTTACAACGAGTACCAGAAGAGGATGCATATAGACCCAAACGATCGGCATCTGTCAAGAGAAGTAAAACATGAGTTAGCCATGGAGTATGGACTGGAAAAGTGGACTAGGGCCGATCGTTGGATTAAGATGTATGACCTTACGCTCCAGTTTAAAGAATACCAGGAAGTGGAGAGAGAGCGTGATACAACTGAAGTTGACCTTCTCGTACAAGGACGCTTTGAATACTTTGACGAGCTAAGTAAAGCCGGTGTCTGGGGAGTGCTGAGAGACGATGTTGACGTCCGTGACAGGGTCTTCGATTGGCTGTGGGACGGCAAGTTCAAGGCATTTCCAGATGTAAGAAAAGTGCCACAGATAGTTGCTGACCCAGTGGCATGGCAGCAGGCCAACGAGCCAGATGAGGATGCTGTGAGACGGGCAATAGATACGGTGATTGCCAATAACCCTGCCAGGGTCAAGGACAAAAGCGCAGCAAATCAGAAGATTAAACAATTTGCAGCTTGGTTAGACTCTTTTAGGCGTGAAGAATATAAAACGCTCAATGAAGAAGCACTTGATAGTCTCCAGACCATTGTTAGGGACTCAGTTAAAATAACTAAGGCGCTTCTATCTAAAGAAAAAGTTGGGGCTGAGGAGGAAAATGTCGAGGAGGAAGAGATAAAAGCGGGGAATACAATGGTCAAAGAGAAATAGTACACAGGAGCATGAACCGTTTGCGGTAGGAGTGACAAGGCGATAGAATAGGCCAGAGTTGGACGAACAGCTCTGGCCTAAGCATATATGCTAACTGGAGGTGTAAGATGCAGGGAACCGGACGGAAGTTAATCCAGAGTTTAAAAGCACATGTATTACAAACAATGGAGGGAATAACTGAGTGTAACCCTAATGGATAAGGTGTGACATACCATGTTATTCAGGACCTTGCCGGGCTTGAGTTAGAATTGCCAGCACATGATGGTTGGTTGACATGGTCAATACTAGCCTCTCTGGTGCAAGATAGTAAGGTAGATGCATTACGTAAAGGACGCCGGCTCCACTGGCGGTTGGCTAGCAAGGAATAAAAATAACGGTGAATTAAAAGATATTAGGGCATAATCTGGGATATTATCCCGATAGGTTTATTATAATGCTTGATTTAATGAATGCGAACCTGTTAGCGGAAAAGAAAGATGTTTTCCGGGAATCAATTATGGCTTGGTCCAGTAAAAATCTCCGGGAGTATCCTTGGAGGCATTATCAGAAAAACCCATATGCGGTGCTTGTAGCAGAACTGCTGTTAAAGCGCACAACGGCGACGGCGGTTGCAAATACATATCCTATATTCCTAAAGAAATACAAAACACTTCATCATCTAGCTCAAGCTACTGGGGAAGAATTAACCCAAGACCTTATGCCAGTTGGACTATATAGGCAGCGGGCTAAAGCCATATCCGAGATGACTAAGTACCTGATAGAAAAAGAAGAAGGGACAATACCCAATACTCTGGACAGACTACTAAAAATTCCTGGCCTTGGTAAGTACAGCGCAAGGGCTGTTCTATCGTTTGGGTTCGGTGTCCCCGTAGCTGTAGTTGATGCCAATGTTGAGAGGGTGATTCAGAGGGTCTTTAACAAGAGCGCGAATAAAAAGCTCTCCGTTTCTTCGATTCAGGAAATAGTGGACTGTATACTCCCTAAAGAGGAGCATAGAAAGTTTAACTTTGGGTTACTAGACTTCGGTGCTATTATTTGTCGCTATGTTTTACCTCTGTGTGAAGAGTGCAAACTGAGTATTATTTGTGATTTCTATCAATTAGGAAAAGCGACAGAGACAAAAGCAGTAAAAACCACCGCTCTCCGTGAGGTGCGGCTAGCAAAAAGAGTTAAGCTCGTTGAGTTGGCTAAGAAGGCTGGGATGTCCAAACTGACAATAATTAATATCGAAGCGGGTAGAACTATCCCTCGACTAGAAACCCTTAAAAAGCTTGCAGCTTCTTTAGGTGTAAAAACCAAGGACTTAGAAAGGAGGCAAAATGATTGACAAGGAAATACCGTGTCCCGTATGTGGTAAAAGTTTTAACTCCTATTTAAATTTGGCAAGACACATGGTTCAAAAAAATAGGCAGGAACAAGGTGAACATATACAGTATTTAGAAATGGTAACTGGAAAACCGTTTGAAGAATTTGGATGGGGAAAAGATAAGCAAATAGGGATAGCTCTGAGACGCTATTTTGCTAAAACAGATTAATAATAGCTTTGGCTAACAAGTAAAATTGAGAGCGCAGATTTAATGTCTGTTTTCTCCTCCAGACTTGTTAGTATTATCAGGCGTAAGGAAAAAGTTCTGCCTATAGTAACCCCGGCTCCAGCTAAGGTGATGCGAACCACTACCCCTGTTTGTATGCCATGAGTGAAATCTCTTCCTAATCGTCAAAAAACTCTCAGTGACCAAAACCTCCCTAATGGGAGGTTTTTTATTTATCCTAGCATTTACATTTCATTCCACTCTCCCGGGAGGGGTGATAAACGTGCTAGTTCTTGAAATTTTACCTTATGACTAATTGTTAAATAATGAAGCTGAAAACATATTTTTTCAGCACCTTAACAATTGAATAACAAAAAGTCCGTCTTGAACGCTTGTCCCACGATGGCAAATAAGCTCAAAGGGGGTCAAGCGATGGTAACAGCAATAACAGCAGCAGCACCGCTTAACGGCGATAACAGTAACGCACAGGGGCATTGTAGCCGTTGCGGTAAAATCTGGACACTAAATGAGTGGCAGGGCGTTTGCCGATGGTGTGGAAAGCTCTCACACTGCCAAACCAGCACGACAAAGCCCCGCCATGTAAAGTCTAGCTCACGGCGTAAGTCAAAGCAAGACAACCACAACAGCAACGGCTACGAACACCTTGAAGGTCAATGGCTTACCTATTACAGGGTAGCTTCCCGCTTCTCTCACAAGGCAAAGGCAGAGGACAAAGAGGACTTGCTCCACGATATAATAGTAACCCTTGCCGATGTGGAGCGTAATAACGGACACAAGCCCTTCACCGAAGCCGTGATGTATCGGATAGCCAGCCGAACTGTAGCCGACTACTGGCGAAGCTACTACAAAGCCAGCCGAGGCTTGGACTGCGGTAGCTGTAGTCAGAAGCAAAGGCGTAAATGCCGAGAGGACAACCTCTATACCGAGTGTCCCAAAGCTGTGAAGCTGGAGAGTATTAACAAGCCAATCATAGACAGTGAAGGGCATACTACCGAGCTAGGGGAACTGATTGCCGATGACAAGGCGATTGACCTGGGAGCCTGGATTGATGCCAGAACTTTCCTGCTAGGCTTCCCGCAAAGGTTACTGGGAATAGCTCACAAAATGGATAATGGTGAAGCCCTTGCCGTAGCTGATAGAAAGTATCTTTGTAAGTGGCGAAAACGAGAGCAAAAAACCTTACTTGGGGGGTAACAAATCAGTCCCAAATCCCGACTTATATAGTGGCAGCACGTTTAGGCTAGCGTATCGCAGCTAGACGCAAGCTGACTACTGGGTGAAGCCGATAGCCTTGCCCACTATCGGATAGCCAATAGGGGGTAAACAAAATAGAACAACTGAATATCGTGGGCAAGCGTTCAGGGGATAGCGGCTTTGTAGCTCATAAAGCTACACTGGTAAACGCTCTTTCCCGTGTTTTGGCTGACCGTGTTATGGTCGGCGACTTCACGGTGGGGCGTAAAGGCTTTCTCGGTTACGTTAAGGCTCTGGCGGGTAGCAATATCATCCGAATAATACCCGCCGGCGGTGATGCTAGCGTATCGCAGGTCAACGGAAAACGCCTGAGAGTAACCTGCGGAAGCAATACCAGCTACCTTGAGGACTTGGCTTGGGTGGGTGAGAAAACACCGCTCACCTTATGCGAGGTTAGGGTAAGCTCCAAACGCATAGTCCAGCCCAACATCGGCGGACTGGAGCTAGCGGAAGCTCTTAACAGGGTGATACCCTTCACCGCCAAAGAGGACAACAGACCAGTTTTACAATGTGTCCTTTTCAAAGCGGGTGAGGGCAAGCTCACGCTGGTGAGTGCCGACGGCTTCAGACTGGCGGTAGTAACGCTGGATTGTGCTGTTGAGGGGCAAGCCCTGATTAACCGAGATGAGCTAAGAGGAATTGCCAATGCCTTGCGGAAAGCGCATCGGGTCAACCTGAGCTTTGAAGCAAGCGGGGAGAGCCTTGACGGCACGAGCCTTGTCATTGACACCGAGCTAATGCGGTATCGGTGGCGGGGTGCTGACGGGCAATTCCCCGACTACGAGAAGCTCATACCCGCCGAAGCGCATATCACCGCTCACCTTGATACGGTGGAAGCTGGCAAGGCGATTGCTTCACTGAAAGCCCTTGCTGACAGCAAGTCTTACCCGATAGACCTGCACCTTAACGGCGGTGTGGTTATGTCCAGCCCTGATGATAAAGGGGAAGTTACCATGCCAGCCGATATTGAGGGCGGGGAAGTCAGGGTAAGAATTGACGGCAGTTACCTCACCGAAGCCCTGAAAGCCTGTGGTGGCATGGTAGACTTCAAGCTCATTGACGGCAAGTCGCCAGTCCTGTTTGCCGTTGACGGCTATCAACTGGTGGTCATGCCCATGCTGACAGGTGAAGCTAAGGCAGGGGACAAGGCGGAAGCCAAGCCAGAGGATACCGAGGCAACCGAGCCAGAGCCAGAAGCGGACACCGCCGAGGTTGAGAAAGCCGAGAAAGCCCAAGCGGTAGCCGAAGCGGAAGCAGTAGTCAAAGCCGAGAAGCCGAAGCGTAACCGAAAGAAAGAGAAAGTAGCCGTAGCCTAAAGAACGCTTGACCAAACAAAAACGAACGCACATTAAGAGGTGTAACAGCCTCTTTTTGTGCGTTTTTTTGTGCCCTGGGAAGGGGGAAACTATGACTATAACCACGCACAGGCTACCCCACGCTGGCAATGGCAACAGCGAAGCCCTGGACTATGACCGACTGCCAGAACCCTGGCGGGAATGGGCGAAGATTGCTAAAAACTTTATCTGGACACTGGATGACCAGTGGGACAGGGAAGACCTGCTGCACAACATCATCGTGAGGTTAGCCGAAGTCGCCGAGATATATAGACAGCGGGGAACACCTTTCAACAAGGGCGCCTGTATCAAAGTAGCGGAATATACCCGCCTCCGCTTTTATCACCAGAAGAAACGGTGGAAGCGTGTCTATTCGGTAAGTTTGAATAGCAAGGTGAGAGACTCTGACGGCAATGAGACCGAGACGATACAGACCATCCTTGACGAGAAGGGGATAAATCCGGAAACCTGGCTGGACTTCAAAAATTACTACCAGAGCCGACCGCAGAGGGAAAGGCGAGCCATGCGGAAGCTGATAACCGAAGGCTGGAGCGACCTATCAGGGTATGACTGGAAGCTGATAAAGCGGTTTAGGACGGAAGCTAAAATGGCTCTTACCTAAAAATCGGTCTATATAAGTTAGAGGGGGCCGGAGTGAAATCCGGCCCCCTCTTTTTTGTCCTTCAACATGACGCATATTGACAACTCTGGGCTGAAAATGTATGTAGCCTAATGTTTGAAATGTACGAAAATTCTCCCGAAATTCTTGTCGTCCTTCTCCAGCCGGTGATATTGGCTCTTTATTTCCGGCTGGGACAGGAATCGTAAGACACGTTTTTTCAGTTGTCCTGACCCCTTACCAGGAATAATTTCTACCAGAGCAATTTTCTTCTCTATGGCTTCAGCGATAACCCGGTTGAGTTCTGCATCAATCGTAAAACCCTTATTATAAATCTCATGCAGGTCCAATACTATCTTTGCCAAGGAACGATACCTCTCGTCGGTTAACCCTATGAAACCTCTTTTATCTCCAGCATCCGGTCAATCCGGAAAACCCTCTCCTCATTCCGCTTCAGGCAGAACGCCTGCATCCCAAGATACTTTTTGCCGCGGTACTCCATTTCTCCAACGGCCTCTGGCCTGACAACCCTCGTTGTCTTCTCGTCGCTGGGCTTGAGGTACACAATCTCCAGTGACAACTTATTCTGAATGGCTCTCTTAATTATCTCCATCTTACCATCCACCGGGCAGGACTCTTCGGCTTTCTTGTACTGGTATTTGGTCAAAAAATCCATTACCTGGTAGTTCGTCCAGATATGTTTCTTAAGCGCCGGCCTCTTGAGGACAATGCCACCCAGCGTCGTGCATCGGCTGAGCGCCACGTACATCTGGCCATGAGCAAAGATGCCCCTGCCGATATCGATAATTACCCGGTCAAATGTCTTCCCCTGGCCTTTATGAATAGTGACCGCCCAGGCCAGCATCAGTGGGTACTGCGTGAACGTGCCAATGACCTCCGATTGCAGCCCCCCTCCCTCGACGAAGAACCGGTAGATTTCCCAGGTGAAGGGCGTAATCTCCACCTCCTCATTGTCGGCCAGTTCAGCTATAATGATATCTTCATCTTTACCGTTCTGAGAGATACCGGTTATTTTCCCGATACTGCCGTTGACCCAGCGACCCTCGGTATCGTTGTTGAGCATCATGATCTGCGCCCCCACCTTCACTTCAAGGTCAATCTTAGTGGCCAAGTACTCCTGGCCGAACTCTCCCTCGATGCTGCCGGTGAAGGTGTAAAGCCTGCCTCTCAGTGCTGCTAGTCGCCTGGCGTTTATCTCTTCCGCAAGCTTGTTGGTGGTCGTCAGGTAGACGTAGAACTCATCCGGCGACGGCTCGAACTCCGGCTGGTATCTCTGGTTGAGAAGCTCCAAGTCTTCACCGGTGACCGAGTTATTGCGAATGCCATTGAGCAGGGTGATGAACTGCTCATCGTGCTGGCGGTAAATCTTCTCCAGCTCTGCGAATTCCATCTCGAAGGAGTCGAACACCCGAGCGCCATAGAAGTAAGGCGTCTCGTAAAGAGACTGGAAAACCTCCTTTTCACCTCCGGTAACCACCGGCGGCAGCTGGTAGAGGTCACCTATAAAAGCCATCTGGATACCGCCAAACGGCCTATCAGATTCAGGGCCGTTCAGACGCAGGAACCGGTCCACGCAGTCCAGCAGGTCAGCCCTTACCATGGAGATTTCATCAATGACGATGATATCCAGCTTACGATAGATGCTTTCACTACTAGTAGAGCGGGGCTTTTTCACCCGGTCCGGCGTGATGCCGGGCTTGAATCTGAAGAATGAATGAATGGTCTGCCCTTTAACGTTAAGGGCAGCGACACCGGTAGGAGCCAGTACCGCCACCTTCTTCCTGGTGGTCTGGCGGAAATAGCTCAGCAGCGTTGATTTGCCCGTGCCCGCCCGGCCGGTAATGAAGATGCTCCGGTTGCTACCTTCCATGATATCGAGGGCGTGCCGGAACTGTTCATTGATTTCTATTTTGGGTTGTTTACGCTTCGTGTTCGTCATAGGCTATCAATGCCGTATAAATATTAGCATAGCAAAGATAGATTAAACACTTCGCTAAAATTTCACTTAGACTCTTGACTTCTGGACCATCGCTCATTATAATGAGCACATATTTAATATTTGGAGCAATGCCTTGTTGCATCCGCATTTAATTTCGACAAACACACAAAAAGTATTGAGTCTACTCACGAAATTTTCAGATCAGGAATTCTATGAACGCGAGGTGTCTCGCAGCCTTGAAATATCCGCTGGGTCGGCTAATCGGGCACTAAATGAGCTGTTTTCGTCCAGTGTTGTTATGCGTAGGAGAGAGGGGAAGATGTTTTTTTATTCCGTTAATTCAAATAACGCCATTATCCCGGAACTTAAAAAAGTCATAAACCTGTTACTCATTGAGCCACTGGTAGAAGCCTTAAAAGCAATTTCAAGCCGCGTGGTTCTGTACGGGAGCTGCGCCCAGGGAAAAGACACTTCCGAGAGCGATCTAGACTTGTTCGTGGTGTCAGACAACAAGCAAAATGTGTCTGATACCATTAATGGTTTTAAATTCCCGCGGGGGTATGAGAGTATTCATATTCAGCCAGTGATTAAGACATCCGTGGAACTACTAGAGAGTGGAGAATCGGAGCGCACTTTTCTGGAAGAAATTGAGAGTGGAATAGAACTGTGGGAGAAGGTCGCCAATGAATCCAGAGTTTAACCGGTGTCTTGAGAATAAGAAGATTATTCCTTTCGCCAAAGGGAAAAACCTGGTCAAAAAAGAAATCTCGGTTGCCCGGAGTGACCTAGTTGACGCGAAGGCTGGGTATGAAAACGGGCGCTATAAATGGTCGACTATACAAGCCTACTATGCCATGTTCCATGCAGCCAGAGCTCTTGTCTTCTCCGAAGGATACCGTGAGAAGAGCCATTACTGTCTGGCAATAGCATTAAGAGCCCTTTTTGCAGACAGCAACCGGATGGATGCGCAATTGGTACGTGATTTTCTTAATGCCATGAATCTTCGTGAAGCTGCTGACTATGAATCTGATTTCTCCCAGGCTGGCGCCAAGGCGGTTATTGCTTCGGCGGATAAGTTCATAGAAAAGGCAATTGCGATTCTAGGCGTCAGTGAGTAGTCTGTATGACAGAGAAAGAAATAACACCGGCCAGTAGTTTATTCCAGAATCGGGGATTGTTTTCCGACCACTTTTTACAGGAGCGCCTGCCAGAATGGAAGGAATGGAAAGTAACCGAGGAACTGGAGCATTTCCGTAAAAACCTACTGGCATTGTATGAATCCAAGAAACAAATACTGCCCGGTCTTAATGAAGCGCAGACAGAAGAAGAATTCATCAAGCCTGTGCTTGATTTGCTCGGCTACGCCAATAGCTACATCGTTCAAGCATCCACCAAAATAGGACAACAGACCAACCGCCCCGACTATGCTTTATTCCCCGATGCATCCACCAAAGACAAAGCCTATGCAAAGATTGAAAGCAACGACTACGCTCAGTGTATCGGCGTCGCCGACGCTAAATACTGGGGCCGTGAACTAGACCTGGCAAAAACGAACGAACGTGATACCTATAAAAACCAGAACCCATCTTTCCAAATAGCTGGCTATTTGAACGGCACGAAGCAGAACTGGGGTATTCTTACCAACGGCCGCCTCTGGAGGCTATACAGCACTAAATCTCACCTGCCGCTGGGGAATTATTATCAGGTTGACCTGGTACAACTCATCGAAGTCCCCGCGGAAGCCCTGAAGTATTTCTTTGTCTTCTTCCGGAAAGAGGCATTGCTTCGAGTAGATGGCAAGTCATTGCTTGACCGGGTTCTGGAAGGAAGTGAAGAGTACGCGGTCGAGCTTGAAGCTGATATCAAAGATCGAGCCTATGATGTGGTAGAACTCTTATGCCGAGGTTTTGCCGCGGCAGTTGTAGCGGAAAAGCTGAATAACAGTGTGCTGAAAAGTATCTATGATAACTCGCTCACTCTCCTCTATCGTCTTCTGTTCGTGTTTTACGCCGAAGCCCGGGAACTACTCCCATTAACCATGAATGCCAGCTACCGCGACAACTACAGCCTGCGGAAAATGGCTCATGATATTGACGCAATTTTCGAGAAGGGCTACAAGCTCAGTTCTGGTTCAACCAAGTATTACCACGATCTAAAAACGCTGTTTTCCCTTATAAACGAAGGCGACCCCAACCTCAATGTGCCGGAGTACAACGGCGGGCTATTTAACCCGCATGAACACCCGTTCCTGGAAGATCATGCCATTCCTGATTCGCACCTTGTTAGGGCTATTCACCAGCTGGCTCGTATTCATGATAGGGAGCTAAAGCGAGAGGTGGCCGTTGACTACAACACCCTGAGCGAACGTCACCTGGGGAGTATCTACGAGGGGCTGCTCGAGTTCAGGCCGCAGATAGCGCCGCATGACCTGGTGGTTATCAAGGAAAAGGGCAGCATCAAATACGCTCCGGCGAGCAAGCAGCCCGGGAAGAAGGTCTCCCATCATAAAGGAGACCTATACCTTGTTAACGATAAAGGCGAGCGAAAGGCGAGTGGCTCCTATTACACCCCCGAATACATCGTGAACTATATCGTTGAAAATACGCTTGACCCTCTGGTGAAAGAAGCGCATGAGAAAGTTAATGCCCTGAAACCGGGAGTCGATAAAGAGATCGCGAAATGGCAGAAGGCCAAAGAGGAGAAAGCGGGGCTGGAGCCGGTAGAGAAATACAGCCGAGCAATACCCGAGGAACGGGAGAAGTTGCTGTCACCGTATCTTTCCATTAAAGTGCTTGACCCGGCCATGGGCAGCGGTCATTTCTTGGCCCGGGCGACGGACTTTCTGGCGGAAGCGATTGCCACTGATCCGTGTATCGAACCACAACTCGAACTTGCTGAAGAATCAGAGCTGACTTATTACCGGCGCCGCGTGGTGGAGAGCTGTATTTATGGTGTTGACTTGAACCCCCTGGCCGTCGAGCTTGCCAAGCTCACTCTCTGGCTGACCACTATGGCCAAATCCAAGCCGCTATCTTTCCTTAACCATCATCTGAGGGTGGGCAATAGCCTGATTGGCTCCAGAATAGCCGACCTTGATGAGGTTCCAAAAGCCAAGAGTAAAAAGAAAGCCATCGACCTCAGCCGTGCCCCGGTGCAACTCGGACTCTTTCAGGCTGTGTTTAATCAGAAGCTATACGACCTGCTCCAAAACCGGGCACTTATTGCCAAACTGCCCACCGAGACGCTGGAGGACGTGCATAACAAGCAGAAATGGGAGGAAGCCTTCGAGCATAACGTGGAGCGCTTCCGTATGCTGGCGGATGTCTGGACGAGCACGTTCTTCGGTAATGAGGTGGCGTGGGACAGCTATAATACGCTGGTAGAGAAGCTGCAGTCCCTAGCTGACGAGTGGGAGAAAATCGCTCATAAAAGGTATGTCCAAAAGGCCCTGGAAAGTTCCAGGGAAAAACGCTTTTTCCACTGGGAACTGGAATTCCCCGAGGTCTTCTATGATGAACAGGGCAACCGCAAGGCTGAGGCTGGGTTTGACGCTGTCATTGGGAATCCGCCGTATGATGTTCTTGAAAAAGAACGCTTAGGTACGCAAGATCCCCATGCTGAGCTTGCAAAATATCTTGAATCAGATCCTGTATATCACCCAGCACTCGGTGGTAAGGTCAACTTGTTCAGACCATTCCTGATACAGGACCATCGGCTCCTGAGAGAGGGCGGCTTGGCAGGTAAAATTATACCTCTAGCTATTGTAAATGATTATTCTTGTTCCAGAACACGAGCTCATATACTTACTAAATCGAATATGTCTTGCTTAGAGTGCTTCCCGCAGAAAGATGACCCGAAAGATAGGGTCTTTGAAGACGCAAAGCTATCGACCTGTGTTATCGTTTTCGGAAAACCTGGACCTACAAGTAATTTTAGTATGAGGGTATATCCTGGTAGGTACTTCACAGAAAATCGAAAAGAGGCTTGTATATCCTTGCAGGAGATTAAGGCAATAGACCCTGATGTGTATCCAATTCCTCTTGTATCTCAAGTAGAGTGGGATATCGCCACAAAAATACATTTGCGTTTACCAATATGCCACATTTCTCAAATGGCAACTTTAACTCGTGGTGAAATGAATCAGACTATTTTTGCAGAATTCATAACCCAGAAACCACAGCACCACGAGATGATCAAAGGCGTAGAAATCGACCGCTATGTCCAGCATTGGTATCTCAGCCAAGGGGAAAAAGAATATTTCAATGAGCAACTCTACTACCAAAAAACAAAGAATCCCAAGATTATTCCTGATTTCCGCATTGGGATTCAGCGTATTACTGGTATAGACGAAGACGTGAGGTTAAGAGCCACATTTTTTAACAAACGAGTGTATTTCGCTGACTCAACTAATTCGATAGAATGTGAAGATAAAACGAGTTTGTATTTCTTACTTGCTCTAACGAATTCTAGGCTGTTCAACTGGCGCTTTAAGCTAACGAGTACTAATAACAATGTATCTACCAATGAACTGGAACGTTTGCCCATCCGGATTATTGCCACTAATACTTCTAAAAAAGAGCGACTGCAACTTCTTGACCAAGCAAAGGAGCTGTACCAGGAGTACCTGGACAGCAAGGATTGGGATAAAATCCTTGTCTTTATATCTGAGCTCTTGCCACTTAAAGAAGATGGCACGCATGATACCGAGAGCGAGCATTCAGACGTGGTTCATGACCTGCTTGCTTTCCTGGTTGAGGAGATGACCCGGCTCAATAGGGAAAAGCAGTCTGGGGTCAAAGCATTTCTATCCTGGCTGGAGAAGGAAATCATCAAAGGCTCAATCGAAGACCAAAAGAACAAGACCAGGATAAAAAACTTTTACGAAGGCACGCTGGAAGAACTTTTAGACGTGTTGAAAAAGAACAAAGTTATAGAGGACCCGTACCCCTCTGTTAAGCGGGATACGATCGCAGCCGAATTCTCTGCAGCGGTAACCGAATTGAACCCTCTAAAAGACCGCATAGCAGCCACCGACAAACTCATTGACCAGATAGTCTATAAGCTCTATAACCTGTCTGATGAGGAAATAGCTATCGTGGAGGGTAATAAACCGAATACGGCATCTATTGCACGGACCGCGACATTAAGTCTAGACAGTGGAAATTGAGCCATTAAATAAAAGAAAATTCGGCTCTGAAGGTTCTATATTGAACTACTTGGGCTACCGGACTGGATTTGAATCGTAGTGGCTCTGGCACCCATCTTAACGATCGTTGGTTATCTATCAAGCAGATCATTAATTATTCAGAGTGAAAAGCCTCAAATTTGGGCCTAAAAAAGCTAACGAATAGCTAACGGAAGAAACGAAATATCCTATGATATATTAGTGTATCACGCTCAAAACCAATTTTCATAATTTGCACATTAGTTCTATTTTGAGCGTGATACCTCATCGTGATATACTGGCATACAGATTCCTAAACCGCGTGTCGTGCGTTCGAGTCGCACCAGGGGTACTTATGACTTCTTCAGTGGCAGGTTAGATTTCAATGCAGCCAGGATAAGGAAAAGCCTGAGCTTAAGCCACCGGGTCAATCTTGACCCCCTTAGACATCATCCAGGCAAGACCTTCCTCAATCTGCCTGGCCTCACCCTCAAGTTCAAGCACCAGCCAGCCCCGGTCCTCGGTGATATCAGCCAGATGAATGTTGGTCATCACCTGGTACTGCTGGCCCAGATTATAGATAATGGGCTCTTTAAGCAGCTCCGTGGGAAAGGTCAGCATTATCTGTCTCTTGACCATACTAGCTCCCCTGGCTGAACTCAGCCATTATTTCTATGATTCTCTGCCTCAGTTCATCCTGGGGAACGGCTATGCCTGACTGGCTCTCAAGCTTCCCCAGGCGCTCCTCAAGCCTGGCCTGCTCACTCAAGACCAGCCTGATGGCTTCGGCCACCGGGTCAGGCAGGCGCCCGTGCTCCAGGTCAAGGAAAGGCTGGCGGCCTTCCTCTACCATCCGGCCCGGGATGCCGACCACGGTCGCCCCCGGTGGCACCGACTTAATCACCACCGAACCGGAGCCAATGCGGACACCATCGCCGATGGTGATGGCACCCAGGGCGACGGCGCCGGCGCCAATAACAACGTTATTGCCCACCGTAGGGTGGCGTTTTCCCTTCTTCAAGCTGGTGCCACCCAAAACCACCCCCTGGTAGAGAAGGACATCGTCCCCGATTTCAACCGTCTCGCCGATGACCACCCCGGCTCCGTGGTCAATGAAGAAACGCCGACCGATCCTGGCCCCGGGGTGGATTTCAATGCCGGTCAGGAAACGATTGAAGTGGGACAGCAGGCGAGCGGGAAACTTCAGATGGTGTCGCCACAGAAAGCTGGCCTTCCGGTGAAGCCAGAGAGCGTGGAGGCCGGGGTAACAGCAGATGACCTCAGCCAGGCTCCTGGCCGCCGGGTCTCTGGCAAAAATGGTCTTGATATCTTCTCTTAGAGTCTTAAACATAAGCCAACGGTAGCCGCACTACTCTTGCCCCTTGACTTCTTTTTCTATCCAGTCCAGGTAGTCCTGGTTGCCGGCAACAATGGGCAGGGCGATTATCTCAGGGACATCGTCGGAGTGAATCTCTCTGACCAGCTGCACTACCTCATCCACCAGTCGTGCCTTGGTCTTGACCACCAGCAGGCTTTCCTGGGCCGAGTCTATCTTATCCTGCCACCAGAAAAGGGAGCTGACCCCGGGCACAATGCTGACACAGGCCGCCTTCCTCTCTTCCAGCAACACCCGTGAGATTAGCTGGGCTTCCTCATCGGCCGCCGTAGTGATAAAGATAACGACGTAGTCAGCCACGTTCTCTGCCTATCCTACTGCCAGCATTCTGTCCACCGCCGCCCTGGCTTTCAGCCTCACCGGCCCGGGCACTCTGACCTCAGGCGCCATAGCCTCCAGAGACCAGAGGACCTTATCCAAGGTAATCAGCTTCATATTGGGACAGACCGCCTGCTCCGATGCCGGAATAAACCTCTTGCCCGGGTTCTCCTTCTTCAGCCGGTGTATTATACCTATTTCCGTGCCCACTATCATCTGGCTGACATCCTCCCGCCGGGCATAGCGGCACATACCTCCGGTGCTCAGCACCTCGTCGGCCAGAGCGATGACCTCCGGACGGCACTCAGGGTGAACCACCACCTTTGCCCGGGGATAATCCCTCTTAAGCCCGATGATGTGCTCCGGCAGTATCCGGGCATGGGTCGGGCAGAAACCGGGCCAGAAGAACATCTTCTTCCCGGTCTTGGTCGAGATATAGTGGCCCAGATACTTGTCGGGGACAAACAGCACCTCATCGTTATCCAGACTGTCAACCACCCTGACGGCGTTGGCCGAGGTGCAGCATATGTCCGACTCCGCCTTGACCTCAGCCGTTGAGTTGATGTAGCAGACAACGGCGGCACCCTTGAGCTCCCTCTTTTTCTGCCTCAGCTCTTCGGCGGTAATCATGTTGGCCATGGGACAGCCGGCATTCACATCCGGGAGCAAGACCACCTTGTCCGGACACAGGACGGAGGCCGTCTCGGCCATAAAGTGGACCCCGCAGAAGACGATGGCCCTGGCATCGGTTTTGGCTGCCTTCTGGGCGAGCTCCAGAGAGTCGCCGACAAAATCGGCCATGTCCTGGACTTCGCCCAGTTGATAGTTGTGGGCCAGGATGACCGCCTGCCTTTCCTTTTTTAATTTCAGAATCTTATCTACAAGCCCGGTATCATCACTGGCCATCAGTCAGAACCCTCCAGCCATGGCTATAGACGTTCATCCCCTCTTCCCTGACCGAGCCGATAAGGGTCACGCCTAGAGAATCAGCCAGCTTCACCCCGAGGCCGGTCGGCGCCGCCTTGGAGATGAGGACAGGGACTCGTCTCTTAGCCACCTTGAGCAGTATCTCTGAAGAGATGCGGCCGCTGGTTATCACAATGCGGTCACTGGTGGCGATTCCGGTCAAAAGGCACTGACCAAAGACCTTGTCAATGGCGTTGTGTCGGCCGATGTCGTCGTGGAAGACCAGGATGTCTTTACCGTGGCACAGGGCGGCGCTGTGGACGCCCCGGGTGGCCTGGTAAGCCGAAGAGCGGTGCAAAAACTCGCCGACCAGATAGAGAACCTCACCGGCCGATATTGTCACCATGGATTCTAATCTGGCTCTGCTTTCAACTTCAGGCATTGTGTAAGAAGACACCCCTTTGCCGCCCCCGGAAGCCACCAGCGGCTTAAACAGCTGTTCCCGGGCGAGCTTCCTGTCCTGTTTAGTCTCAATGCGGGCCACGCCGGCCCGGTCATCAACCACCAGGCTCTTGATTTCGTCCCGGCTGTCTATTAACCCCTCTGAGAGAAGGATACCCACCACCAGGTAGTCCAGGTCTACCGGGGAGCACAGCGTGGTCGCCAGCTCCCGGCCGTTCAGGACGATAGTCAGTGGCAGTTCACTGACAACGACGTCCTGAATCTCTTCTCTATTTTCCCGCGTGATATGAAGCGCCGGAAGCTTTTCCGTTTTTGTCATCACACTCTCGGGCCTAAGACTTATACTTCTTGAGGGCGTCATAGAAAGCCTTCCAGAAGGGGTCAACTATGGGGTGCTTCAGTTCCCCTTCTCTGCCACCCCTGACCAGAACCATCCCCCTCTCCGGGGAAGTCAGCTCGCCGACTATAGAAGACCTGATGCCCTTGCCGGACAGGGCCTCTACCACCCTCTCAGCTTTGTGCGGCCGGCAGACAACAATGAGAGTCCCCTCGCTGATGGAGGCATAGGGGTCGATACCAAAAAACCGGCACACCTCGGCTACGCAGTCCTCGACCACAATCCGCTCCTGCTCCACCCTCACCCCCAGGCCAGCCGCCTGGGCCAGTTCGTAGAGACCGCCCCAGACGCCGCACTCGGTGGCGTCGTGCATGGCAGCGATGCCCTCGTCTCTAACACCAATGCTGACCGCGGTCATGGCATCACGAACCACCGACATCTGGTAGAACACCTTCTCCGCCCGCTGGCTGAAGCCCGTCCCGAACTCACGCTCAATGACCTTGGGGAACATGGTAGCCAAGATGCCGGTGGCTTCAATAGCCGGCCCCTTGGTGACGATGAGCTTGTCCCCGGCCCGGGCAAAGGCAGGGGTAACATACTCGTCCTTCTCACCAACCCCGACCACGGTGGCACCGCCGACCATGGGATAGTGACAGTTTTCATATCTGGCGGTGTGTCCGGTGATGACGGAGACACCCAACTCCTGGCACTCACGGTGCATGGTCTGCCACATAATTTCGAGCTGGGCTTTGGTTATCTCCATGGGCAGGTTCAGGTCTATGGCCAGGTAGCGAGGTGGAAGACCGCAGGTAACCGAGTCAGAAGCCAGTATATGGATGGCAAACCAGGCCGCCCTCTCCCAGCCGTACTCAGGAACGATGAACACCGGGTCACAGGTAAAGGAGACCGCCTTGTCCCCGATCTCAGCTATGCCTGTATCCACACCGTGCTGTGGGCCGACCAGCACCTGCTCGCTTCTGGCCCCCAGTCTGGGAAAGATGAGCTCATTAAAGATTTCGGCCGAAATCTTGCCGATGTCTGGAATTTCAACCATAATACTGGATACCTCCTGACAATATAATAGCCTGAAATCGGCTGTCTTGGCTAGATAACCCGATGTCAAATCCAGACCTAGAGCATATCAATCCCCAACGGCAGATTGTCAGAAGGTCAGTCGGCAGCCTCGGCCGCCGCCATCCTCTTCTTATAAACAAGCCTGGAGAGGAAGATACTCAGCTCAAAGAGAAGTATCAGGGGTATGGCGATGATAGACTGATTTATGGGGTCAAAAGTGGGAGTGATAATAGCCGCGATAACAAAGGCCAGTACTATCCATATTTTCCGCCGGCGGACCAGCCACTGTGGTGAGACCAGGCCCATCCGCGACAGGAACATTATGATTATCGGTGTTTCAAAAATAAGGCCCACGGCCACTATCAGCCGGGTCACGACGTCAATATAGTTACTGACCCGCCACTGGTTCTGGGCTATTCCTGACATAAAATTCTGCAGGAAGTTCAGTGCCGGTGGCAGAGCAATGAAGTAGGCGAAGGCAACCCCAAGCAGAAACATTATGGTTATCCCCGGCAGTATACGGTAAATGTAAGACTTCTCTTTGCGTGTCAGTCCCGGGGCTACGAAAGCGAAAAGCTGGTAGACGAGAAAGGGCATGGCGGCGATAATGCCCACGGCCAGGCACACCTTAAAGAAGATGGCCATGTTTTCTGTCGGCTCAATGGCCTGGAGCTGGATGTTGCCCGCCGGTGCCTTTAAAATCTCAAAAATCTGCGGGGCGAAGATGAAAGCCAGCGCCGTGGTGATGACTATGGCAATCACGCTCTTGAAGATGCGGTCCCGCATCTCTCTGAGGTGCCGCATTATGGGCATCTTGCCCGAAGCTTCAATCCTATCAGCTTTGGCAACCATTGAAATCTTCCCGGTTATCCACGAGCCTCAACCCCAGGCTGAACCCCACTGCCCACCTGCCATCGCCGAACTACAATTAGCCCGATTCTCCGGCATCTTCCCACCCCGGTGGCTCCTTCACCCTGGTTTTGGTCTCTGCTATCTTTTTTGCCCCTTGCTTTTCGCCGGCCTTGATACCCGGAGACTTCACCACCTCGGCCAGCTCCTTGGCTTCTTTATCTATCGCCTGGCTCAAATCCTCTATCCCCTCGCCCATCGTCTTCTTCGCTTCCCGGGCTTCAGACTCAATAGTCTCGGCCAGCTCTTTGGCCTCAGTGTCCAGGGTCTCCTTCAGTTCTTTGGCCTCGATATCCAGGCTCTGCCTAAGCTCCTGGGCCTCGGCATTCAGGGTCTCCTTCACCCCCTCGACCGTCTTTTTCATCTCCTCGGTCTCTTCTTCCACATCCAAGGCCTTACTAAGCTCTCCGGTGATGTTGGAGGTTATCTCCCTGAAGTTACGGATTGCTTTGCCCAGCTTTCGGGCAAATTCGGGTATTCTGTCTGGTCCGACAACCAGTAAGGCGACGATCAGAATCAGTATTATTTCAAAAAAGCCTATGTCTAAAAAGTCCATTATCCACCCCGAAAGCTACAGGGAACCGGACAGCGAATATTGTGCCATCAGGCTAATCACTCAAAGCTCCTCACACCATCGGACATCAGGTTCAATCCCTCCAGAATCAGACCTACCTCCTTCTCTTCCTGGCGACCTCTTTTTCCTCGGTCTTCTTTCCGGAGATTACGGAGCGAACTCCCCGTCCCATAAGTTCAAATAGCTGGGGCAGTCTACCGGCACCGAAAATGATAAAAATTATTACCAGTATGAGGACAATCTCAATCCATCCCAATCTGAATGGCATAACTCCCTCCCAAGAAATTCCTCTCCTCTTAATCAGAGAAGGGGCATAGAGCCTACCAAACTTTAATCTGAGTTAATGCTCAAACAGCCCCCGCCAAGAGGAATATAAATCAGGCACGTACCGGGTACAATCTTGCTAGCAGCTACGCTATGTTTTTTCTGCAGCCGGTACCTCGGCTTTTTCTTCAGGCGCCTTCTTAACAGCCTTCTTTCTGGCTCTTCTTCTAACCCTTCTCTTGGGCTTCTCTTCTTCCTCGTCCTCCCCTCTCTGCCCTTTCTTGAAGGCGGCTATACTCTTGCCAAAGGCGGCACCAACCTGTGGTAACTTACCGACGCCAAAGACGATGAGGATAATTACCAGGATGAGCCCGATCTCCAGCGGTCCCAGTTTAGGCATACTACTGCAACCCCCTTACTCTAGTGAATACCTGCTTGACATCAACATATAGCCTCACCCACAGAATAACATGAAGGGAAGTCAAAGTCAGATATCCTACTCCAGCACTTACTATGAGCTAATCATACACCGACTTATAGTTGTTGTCAAACGACGCTGATAACTTGCTAAGTGACCGAGAACCGATGTAATATGATGAAAAATCACGGCATTTATATCTCAAGGAAGGGTTATGAAGAAGCCGGAAATGACGCCGGCTGTTACCCGTTGCCGGGGCACCGAGTTCCGCTGGGGACAGCGAACCTACATCATGGGCATCATCAACATGAGCCCGGACTCATTCTCCGGGGACGGGCTCAGCAATGTTGAACAGGCCAGAAAACAGGCCGAGATGTTTGTGGCCGAGGGGGCGGACATCATAGACATCGGCGGTGAGTCCACCCGCCCTGGCTCACAGCCAGTGACTCCAGACGAGGAGCTTAGACGGGTAGTCCCGGCGATAGAGAAGCTGGCACAGGAACTCAGCCTGCCCATAAGCATAGACACCAGCAAATCAGCCGTGGCGCGCCGCGCCCTGGAGGCCGGCGCCAGCATGGTTAACGACGTCTGGGGGTTAAAGAAAGACCCGGAACTCGCCCGTTTGGCCGCCCAGGCCGGAGTACCCATCGTCCTCGCCAGCAACCAGCGTGAAGAGCCCTGCCGCGGTGACATAGTGGCCGAGGTCATCTCCGACCTCAGGAGAAGCATAACTATGACTGAAGCCGCCGGTGTCACCGAAGAAAACATCATCGTTGACCCCGGCATCGGCTTTGGCAAGAGCCTGGAGCAGAACCTGGAGCTCGTCCGCCGTTTGTCCGAGCTAAAAGTGCTGGGCCAGCCCGTACTCCTGGGCACCTCCCGCAAATCCATGATTGGCCTGGTTCTTGACCTGCCTTCCGACCAACGCCTTGAGGGGACGGCAGCGACGGTGGCCATCAGCATCGCCAACGGGGCTGATATAATAAGAGTCCACGATGTTAAACAGATGGTGAGGGTGTGCCGCATGAGCGACGCCATCGTAAGGGGAAAACCGGGTGAGTGTTGAGCCGGTAACGGCATACCTCGGGCTGGGCTCCAACCTGGGAGAGCGCAAGGCCAACCTGAACCGGGCCCTGGAATACCTCTCTCAGAAGCTCAAGATAACCCGAGTGTCCTCGGTGTATGACACCGAACCCGTGGGCAACCCCGACCAGTCCCGCTTCCTGAACATGGTGTGCCAGGTTGAGACCACAATTGGGCCGGAGTCGCTGCTGGTTCTTGCCAAGGGCATCGAGCAGAAGATGGGACGCCTTCCTGGCAAAATCAACTCACCCCGCCCCATCGATATCGACATCCTCTTCTACGGCAACCAGGTCATCAACACGCCCGGGCTGGTCATCCCCCACCCCAGGCTGGCCGAGAGGGCCTTCGTCCTCGTCCCCCTGGCCGAGATTGCCCCCACCCTGGTGCACCCGGTGAACAAGAAGAACACAGAGCAGCTTCTGGGGGAGCTTAAAAAGGGCATCCAGGGAGTGCTCAAGCTGGAATAGAGAGGCAAGATGTACCAGATAACCGTGGAACAGCACTTCGACGCCGCCCATGCCCTTCGCGGCTACAAGGGCAAGTGCGAGGCTGTCCACGGGCACCGCTTCCGGGTGGTGGTCAGGGTCAGGGCTTCCAGGCTTGACGGCATCGGGCTGGCTTACGACTTTACCCAGCTAAAGGCAAAGCTAAACGCCATCATTGAGCGCTTTGACCACACCTCTCTCAACGACGTTCTCCCCTTTGACACAATAAACCCATCCTCAGAGAACATCGCCTCGACGATTTACGGAGAGATGAAGACCGTACTCAAAGAGGCGCCGGTGGAGCTGGTTGCGGTGGAGGTCTGGGAGTCCCCGGAGAGCGGGGTAGAGTACCGGGAGGGGTAAGTAGTTACTTCTTCGACTTTTATTCATGGGACAACAATATTAAATTTCATATTGACAAATGATAATATATTTGCTATGATAATTTGTTACGAAATTATTCTATCATAAGATACTATTTTATCGGAGGTCAGGAATGTCTACTACAATGAAAAATATAACGGTGAGTATTCCCTCTAGATTAGCCGCGATAGTAGAAGAGATTGTTAAGGAAAAAAAGACTAATCGTAGTAGAGTAATATCACAATGCTTGGAAGATTTAGCTCGTCGTCGCAAAGAGGAACAAATGGTCAAGTATTATAAAACTATGGCCAGTGAGCATAATAAATTTGCCGAAGAATCTACCAAGGTCACACAGGAAATCGCCTCAGAATGGGGAGATTAAGGTAGGATGCCTAGCCCATTTGAAGTAAAAAGAGGCGAAATCTACGATGTTGATTGGGGCGGGGAAGCCGGTTTACACCCCGCCCTTATTATTCAGAATGATGTCGGGAACAAGCATTCCGATAACACTATAGTAGCTTATATAACCAGTACACCACCAAGGGGGCTGCCCATACTGGTTGGCTTTGGAGACCATGAGAGTAGCCTGGGGCATGGTGGCTCTGTAGACCTGGGCAGAATAATGACAATCCCCAAAAGTATGCTAAAAGATAAAAGGGGACGATTGTCTTCATCCAAAATGTCAGAGATAGACCAAGCTATAATGGCGAGTTTGGGGCTGGAGTAACCGGCGACTCCCCGGAGAGCGGGGCGGAGTACAGGGAGGGGTAACTACTAACCTAGGGGTAGTAAATCAGGTGATTCCTGCCGATTCCTGACTCTTCTTTTCTCCATACGCTCCGCGTGAAACCTGATCATATCGTCTAATTGGTTATACATCTCTTCAGATGAATCACTCTCGTCTCGTGCAAAGCGAGCAGCGATTGCTCTAAAAACAACGATTTCTGTGCAGTCCTCCCTTATACTTTGCTCATAGGCGGGATGGTCAAGGTTAATAAGTATGAGCGATTCTTGTGGCCGTATGTCACATTCAGGCCATTCTTCACCTAAAGCGTGCGTTTTTATCTCATATGTCTGATTTCTAAAACGCAAACGTCCGGAGCCAAGAATGGCTTTTAGCTCTTTCATGAGCTTAGGAGATATAGGTGGGCGTTCCCTGTGTCTCCCCAATCTTCTTTTAGTTTCAATCTTAAGGTCGGGGCGCATCACTGTTCGCCCGGCCTCATCTTCCCTTCCCCTTACTTGGCTCTCTTGTCGGATTTTACGCTTTAAGAGCTCGTCGTATGCATTAAAATCTTCCGCAACTTGTCTTACAGCCTCATTAACCTTTGCTTTTTTCTCAGCTTCTTCCTTTGCCTGGTGTTCTCTCTCTTCTTCTCTACAGATGTCTGTGAGTAATTTTTTCATATAAGCAGCGTAGGCAACGTATTTGGGGTGAGTCTCAACAAAACCTTCTCTATCCGTTTTGATAACCGGCATTTCATCAGGTTTATCCTCTGGATCAAAGCTGGCAACCTCTATTGAACCAGCTATTAAATCACCGACGTGGTAAGTAAAAGAGGTCGGCGATAAACCGAAGAGGCTGGGCTCCCCAACGACACGACCCCTTACGGTAGTAAAAACCCCGGGTCTTTTAACATCTTTGTGGCTACAAGGATTTCACCAACAATGCGACCGCAGACCGGGTCTATATAGTTTACGTTGATTTTTCTGCGAGACGGAATATATTTTGGCTCGCAGAGGCGACCGTTTACTATTACTTTAAAGTCCCTCCCTAAGGGCAGTTCGTGAGCTAAGTGAGCCATCACCTTATCTACATCTATCCTCCCACACTCTGGCCTGAGTTTCCTCAATGTTACCGTGGTTCCATTAGCTTGCCCCTTCGCATCAAACTCTTTCAACGGCATTGAGGCACGGGCTAAAATGGACTCTTTCAGCTTTCCCATTCTCTCAGCATTTTCAAGCTCGTCTCGGTCTAGACAGAATTCAAAAGCTTTACCATTTTTGACTGTCCTAACTTCTATTCTCTTTGCGATACCAAAGCCAGCAAGCTTGCCGATCCCCTTATTGCCAACGGGGAGACGATGATAAATAGGAGTACATGCTATGGCTCGTTTCTGCCCGGATCCTAGAAACATGTATCCTTCCCGAATATCCAGCTCATCCATTCCTTCTCCATTATCCTCAATGGTAATTTCGTCTAGAGTGGGACGAATAGTAACTGAGACATAGTTAGCATCAGAATCATAACCATTTACTACAAGCTCGCCAATAGCTTTAGGATATTTACTATACATATTAATGCTCATATGGTCCAGCATCCTCGTTGCTACCGTAAATTTTAGGTCCCGTAGCTTGTGACCTTCATGCTTTCTCTTTCCGTTCATTTTTGTCCCCTTTATAGTCTGAATCTCTCTTTTTTCCCAGAACTGAATTTTGCTCTGACTTCTTTAAGTTGCTTATTTATCGCCAAAAATATTTTGTCTATATCCTCTTCTGTATAGTCATATAATTGCTTGTTAGATAGATTTCCGAGAATCCGAAGCCTATCTATGACTGCATTGGTTCTTAATATAGCAAGCCTCTTAAACCTGTCGCTGGCACTTTCACTTTTATTTACTGGTTTCCTCATCTAACCCTCTGAAAATAAACTACACTATGTAGCTGCAAACAACATAGCATATTTAATATATTTTGTCAAGTACCTAGCTTGTCTATTTATTCTTTAAAAATTGAATATCGGGGCACCCAACTTTCACTTGTTTACTCCCCCTCCATTATGTTATGATGGGGTCAGGCGAATATGGTCACCGAAAAAGAGAAGGCGCTGGAGCTCGCCTGCGAGCGAATTGAGAAGCAGTTCGGCAAGGGCGCTATCATGATGTTCCGGGAGGTCGCTTCAAGGCCCAAGGTTGAGGCCATTCCCAGTGGTTCACTGGCTCTGGATATGGCCCTGGGGGTGGGTGGCATCCCCAGGGGACGGGTCACCGAGATATTTGGCCCCGAGGGGTCGGGGAAGACCACGCTGGGCCAGCACATCATCGCCAGCGCCCAGAAGCTGGGAGGCACTGCCGCCTATATTGACGTTGAGCACGCCTTAGACCCGGCCTATGCCGCCAACTGTGGCGTCAACCTTGACGAACTCCTTATCTCCCAGCCCGACACCGGCGAAGAGGCGCTGGAGATCGCCGAGGCCCTGGTCAGGAGCGGCGCCGTGGATGTCATCGTCATCGATAGCGTGGCGGCCCTGGTGCCCCGGGCCGAGCTTGAAGGGGAGATGGGCGACGCCCATGTCGGTCTTCAGGCAAGGCTGATGAGCCAGGCGCTGAGGAAGCTGACGGCGGCGATTGGCCGCTCAGGGACGGCGGTGATATTCATCAACCAGTTAAGAGAAAAGGTGGGCATTGTCTTTGGCAACCCCGAGGTAACACCGGGTGGTCGGGCACTCAAATTCTACAGTTCGGTCAGGACAGACTTGAGGCGGCTGGAGACCATCAAGCAGGGAAACGTGGCTATTGGCAGCCGCATCCGGGCTAAGGTGGTCAAGAACAAGGTCGCTCCACCCTTCCGTAGCGCCGAGTTCGACATCATGTTTGACTCCGGCATCAGCCGGGAGGGGAACATCATTGACCTTGGTGTTGCTCTGGGACTGGTCAAGAAGACCGGGGCCTTTTTCTCCTATGGTGACATTCGCCTGGGGCAAGGTAGAGAGAGCGCCAAAAAATACCTGAAGGAGAATCCTGAGCTGGCTCAGGAGATCGAAAAGCAGGTAAGAGCCTCAGCGGTCACCACCTATAGTTCTGCAAATACTGTTTGACCATCAGGTTGATAGGTCAGGAACTAAATAAAATAGGCGTGACAAGGCTGGGGTAACCGCCTCAGCCTTGTTTGTTTCTCGGAGGCCTTAGATTTGGTTGAGATTACCGCCCTGCAGGTTGGCAAAGACCGCAGTAAAAGGGTGAGGCTCTTCCTGGACGGCAAATTTGCCTTCAGCCTTGAGGCCGAGCTAGCCCTGGAAGAGGGGTTAAAGGTAGGGCAGGAGCTATCTACCGGAGAGGTTGAAGCCCTGGCCCAAGCTCAGTATTTCCACCGCTGCCTTGAGGCCGCCAACAGGTATCTCGGCTACCGGCTGCGCAGCGAATATGAGATGAGGCAGCGTCTCCGCCAGCGAGGCTTTGACGTTAATAGCATAGAAGCAGCGATTTCCAGTCTAAAAGAACAGGGCCTGATTGACGATATCGCCTTTGCCCGGTTCTGGAAGGACAACCGCCAGCAGTTCAGCCCACGCAGCCAGTGGCTGACCAGGCAGGAGCTAAAGCAGAAAGGGGTGTCCGGCGACATTATTAACCAGGTGGTGAGCACCATTGATGACGCCGATAGTGCCTACCGGGCGGCTAAAAGCCACACACGTCGGCTATCCGTGTCCGACTACCCGAGCTTCCGCCACCGCCTGGGCAAATACCTGGAGCGCCGCGGCTTTGGCTACGGGGTGGTGATTCAGACCATAGACAGGTTGTGGCGGGAAAAAGAGAGTAAGGAGGTGAAGAATGGAAGTTAATATAGCAGTGATAGCCATATTCTTTGGTTTTATCATCGGTGTGGTATTTGGTGGTATGGCTATGATACTGTCAAGAGGGATGATGGCTAACCGCCAGATTCGTGTCGCCCAGAAAAAGGCAGCCAAGATAGTAGCCGAAGCCAAGCTTCAGGCTAAAGACGTCCTTAGCGAAGGCAAGGGAGAAATGGAGCGGCTTAAGGGGATAACCGACAACGAGTACCGGGAGCGGCGTACCGAACTGCAGCGCCAGGAAAACCGCCTGACCCAAAAGGAGGCCGCCCTGGACCACAAGCTGACAGACGCCGAGCAACGGGAAAAGAATCTGGCTGGTAAGGAAAAGGAGATAGAGACAATTCGGGCCAAGCTTACCGAGGTCAAAGAGAGCCAGCTGAAACAGCTGGAGCTGATTTCCAGCATGTCCAGTGAGGAAGCCAAGCAAGCGCTTCTTGACCAGATGGAGTCCGAGATGCAGGTGGAAGCCGCCCGCAGACTGCACGAATGGGAGAGGAAGGTAAAAGAGGAAGCCGACGAGAAAGCCCGTGACATCCTGGCCCAGGTCATCCAGCGCAACGCCTCTGAGATTGTGACCGAAACCACCATCAGTGTCGTGCCCCTGCCCAGCGATGAGATGAAAGGGCGGCTCATCGGGCGGGAGGGCCGGAACATCAGAGCCCTGGAGCAGGCTACCGGCGTTGACCTGATCATTGACGACACCCCTGAGGCAGTAACCCTGTCCAGCTTTGACCCGGTGCGTCGGGAGATAGCCCATCAGGCCCTGAACAAGCTCATCCTTGATGGCCGCATCCACCCGGCCCGGATTGAAGAGGTGGTGGCCAAGACCAAGGAAGAAGTTGAGGCGGCCATCTACACCGCCGGCGAGCAGGCCGCCTACCAGGTTAAGGTGCACGGACTCCGCCCGGAGTTAATCCGGCTCCTGGGTCGCCTCAAGTACCGCACCAGCTATGGGCAGAATGTGCTCGTCCACAGCATTGAGGTGGCCAATCTGGCCGGAATGATCGCCTCAGAGCTAGGTGCCAACGTGAACATAGCCAAGAAAGCCGGCCTGCTGCACGACATCGGCAAAGCGGTAGACCACGAGGTTGAAGGCACCCACGCCGCCATCGGGGCCGACCTGGTCAAGCAGTGGGAAAAGTCCAAAGACGTGGTCAGGGGCATCGCCGAGCACCACCTAGAGACCAGTGATGTCGGTGTCTGGGGCTTTATAATCTCGGCGGCTGATGCCATCTCCAGTGCCCGACCCGGGGCCAGGCGTGAGTCCCTGGAGAGCTACCTGAAACGGCTGAGGGCACTGGAAGAGATAGCCAACGGCTTCAAGGGAGTGGAGAAGTCCTATGCCATCCAGGCCGGACGTGAAATCCGTATTCTGGTCAAGCCCGAGGAGATTGACGACCTGAGCGCCATGAGGCTGGCCCGGGACATTGTCAAGAAAATAGAGGAAGGGCTTGACTACCCCGGACAGATCAAGGTCGCGGTAATCAGGGAGACCAGGGCTATAGACTACGCCAAGTAGGTAGCTGATGTTGATACTGGCTATCGGAGATGTAATCGGCAGCCCCGGCAGGAGGGCGGTGAAGCAACTCCTGCCTAGATTGAAGAAGCGATACCGGACGGACCTGGTTATGGCCAATGGCGAAAATGCCGCCGGCGGGCTGGGGCTAACTCTGGCCACGGCCGATGAACTGTTAGCTGCCGGAGTTGATGTCCTCACCTCGGGCAACCACATATGGGCGCAGAAGGAGATTTTCCCCTATCTGGACAGTGAGATGCCCATCCTGCGCCCGTTGAACTATCCCCCGGGAGTGCCCGGCAGGGGCTATGTGGTATTTAACAACCGGGCAGTGGTTGTCAACCTGATAGGCAGGACTTTTATCGGCAACTTTGACTGCCCCTTCAGGGCTATGGATAAGCTCCTGGCCCAGCTTGAGCCCCGGCCCAGGGTTATTATCGTTGACTTTCACGCCGAGGCAACGTCAGAGAAGGTGGCCCTGGGCAGGTATCTTGACGGACGGGTCAGCGCCGTGCTGGGCACCCACACCCATGTCGGCACCATCGACGCCCAGCTACTGCCAGATAAGACCGCCTATGTCACCGATATCGGCATGACCGGACCGACCGATTCGGTTATCGGGGATGATACCGAGGCAGTGCTCCGCCGATTTCTGACCACAATACCCCATCGCCTATCTGTCGGCAAAGGCAAGGTAGTTTTAAACGCCATCCTGGTCAGGGTGGATGAAGAAACGGGCAGGGCGGAAGGAATAGAAAGAATCTGTCACGAGGTAGATTAGTGGCTTCGGGGGTAGACCTGCACATCCATACCACGGCATCTGACGGCAAATTTAGCTCGGAGGAAATCGTCCGCAAGGCGGCCGGGTTCGGGCTGGGCGTTATTTCCATCTGTGACCACGACACCGTGGACGGCGACGCTGCGGCACTGGAAGCAGCCAGCGCTTTCCCAAAGCTCAAGGTCATACCTGGCATTGAGCTCAGCGCTCATTTACCGGGGAGCGAGGTTCACGTTCTGGGTTATTTTGTTAACTACAACGACCCGGAGTTTAAGGCCACCCTGGCCGGTCTGCGCCATTTTCGCCAGGACAGAGCTCAGGCGATGATAACCAGACTCAAGGCCCTGGGAGTAAATATAGACTTCAAGCGGGTCAAGGAGATTGCCGCTAGCGGTTCCATAGGGCGGCCCCACATCGCCCAGGCCATGCTGGAGAAAGGCTATATAAGCTCTGTTAAAGAGGCGTTTACCAGATACATCGGGCTGGGCGGCCCCGCCTACGTTGAGAGACACAAGCTGACTCCGCAAGAGGCGGTAGAGCTGATAACAAAGGTCAATGGCCTGTCGGCGCTGGCCCACCCGACGACCATCAGTGACCCGGAGAAGATGATAGCCAAGCTAAAATCGTCTGGTCTGACGGGTTTGGAGGTCTACTATAACGGCTATGCCGAGGACGAAAGAAACAGACTGCTCCGGCTGGCCGAAAAGTATGACCTTATCGCCACTGGTGGTAGCGATTATCACGGTCTGGACGAAAGCAACGAGACCATGCTCGGTGATGCCGGTGTGCCCCAAAAAGTGGCCGAGCAGCTGATAAACCGGGCACAACAGGTGGTGCTCAAACCAGCCGATTTATGATATTGCTCTAAGTGATGATTGATGTAATGACTGTTGAATTCATATTACTGTGCCTAGCCGCCTATCTGCTGGGTTCGGTGCCCGCCGCCTACCTGGCAGCCAAATGGTATCGGGGCGTTGACATCCGCAAGCTGGGCACGGGCAAGGTGGGCGCCGCCAACGTCTTAAGCGCCACCTCAAAGTGGCTGGCTGTTCCGGTGGCCGTTTTTGACATCGGCAAGGGAGCCCTGACCGTGTGGCTGGCCCAGCTGATGGGGCTGGGGGCCGCCGCTCAGGTAACGGTGGGCATTATTACCATCATCGGGCACAACTGGCCGGTATTTCTTAAGTTTCACGGCGGGCGGGGCGTTTTCACCAGCCTGGGTGTCATCACCATGCTGTCCCCGCGGCTGGGCTTAATCATCTTTGTCATGCCCTATCTGTTCGCCCCGGTCCGCCAGGTGGCTTTCGGGGTGTTCTGCGCCCTGGCCTCACTGCCCTTCTTCAGCTGGTTCCTGAGCCAGCCCCTGGGTATAGAGGAGAGGCTGCCGGTTACGCTGGGCTTTATCGCTCTGTCGCTCATGGGACTGTCACGCAGGCTGGTGGCGCCCAGGACACCACTCAGCCAGACGGTCCATCCGGCTGAGTTATTAATCAACCGGATGCTCTTTGACCGCGACATCAGGGACAGAAAGGCCTGGCTAAGCTGGAAGTCTCAACAAAAGCAGAGTTAGAAAGGTTAACCATCAGGCAATGAGGTGTATTAACCGCTCCGGTTTTAGAACTACGCCAGGGTCTGTAAGGCTGTGTCGCCGCTAAACCCGACTTACTGGGGCGTCCCCGGTTACGCCGTCTTCTGGTCTCTGACCGCCCTTGCCTTCGGCGTCTTCTTCTATCGGACGTCCAGGCTTATCAGTTACATGTTCCTGGGGCAAAGGGAGAGAGGTTTTGGCCAACTGGTACGGCGGGGGTTAAGAACAGCGGCCATCACCCTGGGGCAGTGGTGCCAGCTAAAGGGCCTCAGTTCTAAGGATAGAGCCGGCATAGGGCATGCCCTTTTCGCCTGGGGCTTCCTCACCTTTATTGTCTTCTACATCACCTTCATACTGGTCGGTGCCGGCTTCGGTTTCTCTGAGACTATAACCAATACCGGATTCTTCTACTACTACACCTGGGTGATGGACATCCTCTCTCCTGTCGTTATCCTGGCCGCCCTGTGGGCCATTGTCCGCAGGTACATCATCCAGCCACCAAGGCTAAAGGGCGAGCAGACCGTCGAGGCTATGGCGTCTCTGGTAGCCATAGTCTTTATTCCGGCAAGTCAGCTGTTCAAGATAGCCACCAGCATCGCCCTGGGGCAGCCGCCGGTTGGACTGGGCTCCGCCCTGCCTCCGGTAAGCTCGGCTCTGAGCCACCTCTTTACTGGCAGCAGCTCTGGCTCGGTGCAGGCGGTATACACCGGCCTCTTCTGGGGACACTGGCTGGTCGTGCTGAGCCTGCTGGGCTTTATCGCTTACTCAAGACACCTTCACATGATAGCCTCGCTGTTCAACATTTTCTTCCGCTCGCCACCGCCCAAGGGCGCCCTGCGGTCGGTTGACCTTGAGGCCGCCCAGACCTTCGGTGTCACCAGAATCACCGACCTCACCTGGAAGCAGATGCTTGACCTCTATTCCTGTGTCGTCTGCGGCCAGTGCCAGGACGCCTGCCCGGCAACCGCCAGCGGCAAACCGCTTAACCCCAAGAATCTCATCCAGGACCTGAAAAAACACCTGCTGGAAGCCGGGCCCGAACTGCTGAAGACCAGGGGCAAAGCCCCGGCCGGTAATCCCGCCGAAACACTAGCCGGCGGACTGATAGCCAGAGACAAAATCTGGGCGTGCACCACCTGTCGCGCCTGCGACGAGGTCTGCCCCCTCTATGTTGAGCATATTGACAAGATTGTTGACCTGAGGCGCAACCTGGTAATGGAGCAGGCATCCATTCCAGAGACGGCGGAACAGGCCCTGAGGAGTATTGAAGACAGGGGGCACCCCTGGCCGGGGGCTACCACCGCCAGAACCGAATGGGCCCAGGGGCTTGATATCAAGACTTTGTCCGAAGATAACAACACCGACCTCCTCTTCTGGGTGGGCTGCACCGGTGCACTGGAAGAAAGAAACACAAAGGTGACTCGCTCACTGGCCAGGATACTGAAGCTGGCCGGTGTCAGCTTCGGCATCCTGGGTGACCGGGAGAGCTGCTGCGGTGAGCCCGCCCGCCGCCTGGGAAATGAATACCTGTTCCAGGCCCAGGCCGAGAAGAACATAGAGGCAATGAAAGGTCACAATATAAAGAAAATAGTCACCGCCTGCCCCCACTGCTATAATACTATTAAGAATGAATACCCCGGCTTCGGCGGAGATTTTGAGGTCATTCACCATAGCGAGCTCATCGCCCGGTTAATCAAGGAAGGCAGGCTTAAGATTACACAGGCTGCCGCCGGCACCATTACCTACCATGACCCATGCTACCTGGGCAGGTATAATGATGTTTTTAAACCACCGAGGCAGGTCTTGAAGAGCCTGACTGATAACAGACTGGCTGAGATGGAGAAAAACCGAAAAAGTAGCTTCTGCTGTGGCGGTGGCGGAGGGCGTATGTGGCTGGAAGAAAGCACCGGAAGCAGAATCAGCGAGCTGCGCCTGGGGCAAGTAGCCAAAACTAAGGCTCACACTCTGGCCACCGCCTGTCCTTTCTGCCTCCAGATGTTTGATGATGCTATCAAAACCAGGGGCATGGAGGGCTCAATCAAGGCTATGGACATCGCTGAACTGGTAGCCGAAGCAGCCAAAACTAATCAGGAGGAAAAGGTGTGAGAAAGACGGTTATAGTCGGAGTCGGGCAGACGAAATTCAGCGGCCCCCAGGAGAAGACCAGTGTTGAACTCTTTTCCGAGGCCGCTATGGATGCCATCAACGAATCAAACCTGAAGCCAAAGGATATCCAGGCCCTCTTTCTGGGCAACGTTCTGGGCGACTTCTCCGAGGGCCAGGGAATGGTGCAGGCCTTCATCGCCTACGGTATCGGCGCCAACAACATACCGGCCAATAAGTACGATGGCGCCTGCGCCTCGGCGGCCATGGCGCTAAGGGACGCCTTCCTGCTGGTGGCCACCGGCTGCTATGACATCGTGCTGGCCGGCGGCACCGAAAGGGCGGCCGCTATGGGCACAGCGCTGGCGACACGGACCTTCGCCATGTTCAGCGACAGCCGCTACGAGTACCCCTGCGGCATAACCTTCCCGGCGGTCTTCGCCCTGCTGGCCCACCTGTACGCCAAAAAATACGATATACCACTGGCCAAACTCAAGGAGCAGATGGCGGCGGTGTCGGTGCAGTCCTACCAGCACGGCAGGTTTAACCCCAAGGCACACCTGAGAAAAGAGGTGACCACGGAAATGGCACTCAGCTCCTTTACGGTGGCCACGCCCCTCCAGCTACATGACTGCTGCCCCTTCTCTGATGGTGCCGCCGCTGTCGTCATCGCCTCCGAGGAAAAAGCCAGGAAGCTGACTAACAAGCCGGTCGGTATCATCGGTGCCGGGCAGGCTTCCTCCGGCCCCCTTTTCAGCCAGCAGGACCACCTGCCCCGGCTCAGGGCGAGGGAAATCTCGGCCGGGCGGGCATACGATATGGCCGGGCTTAAACCCGAGGATATAGATGTCTGTGAGCTCCATGACTGTTTCAGCATCGCCAGTTTGGTCGCCGCCGAGGGGCTGGGCTTCTTTCCCTATGGCACGGCGGGTGCAGCCTGGCAAAAGGGCGAGGCCGACATCGGCGGCAGAGTCGCCGTCAACCCATCGGGCGGGCTGAAGTCCAAGGGGCACCCCATCGGCGCCACCGGTGCCGCCCAGGTATATGAGATTGTGAAACAGCTCCGTGAGGAAGCAGAACCGGAGAGGCAGGTTCCCGGAGCCAGCATCGGTATGACCGACACACTGGGCGGTGACGGCGGTACTGTCTGCAACCTGATTTTTAAGCGAGGCTGGTAAAATGGACTACAGGCTGACTTTTCATCAATACAATGAGGCTCTCAAGGAGAACAGGCTGCTGGGGCTGAAGTGTGCCGGGTGCCAGGCGGTCACCACACCTCCGAGAATGGTCTGCCGGCTCTGCCAGAGCCCGGAACTTGAGATTGTCCCGCTGAGCGGCCGGGGCACCGTTCAGACCTTCACCGCCGTCTTTGTCGCCGCCGAGGGCCGCCAGGACGAGCTTCCCTATACCATAGTCCTGGTCGAGCTTGATGAAGGCCCCTGGCTCATGGGCAATCTGTCCGGCATCGAGCCGGAAAAGGTGACTATGGACATAATAGGTCAAAGAGTGAAGCTGGGCCACCAGGTGTTCCCCGGGGACAAGTATTCGGCCGGTGAGTGTGCCCGCCCCCTGTTTATCCTTGAGGCCTAGACCCAAGCAAGTAGCTATGACCGCGGGAAAAAAGAAGCCCATAAACCGGCTCAAGACGATGTACCCTCTCAGGGCGCTGGTGGACGGCATGTACCGGAGGAGTGTTGCCGCCAGCCGGCAGGGCCAGCCGGTCGCCTGGTGCATGGTCAACTGGTGGCAGGGCGACCCTATCCTAAGGGCTATAGATGTGGCCGCCGTCTACCCTGAGGACTACGGCGCCGTGTGTGCCGCCTTTGGCGCCGCTCCGGCTTATCTTGACAGGGCAAATGCCGATGGTTTCCCTGGCCACATGTGCGGCTACGCCAGGAACTGTATCGGCTACACCGCCAGAATGACGGAACTGGGGGAAATCCCGCCCGAGGCACCCATGGGCGGCATGCCCAAGCCAACGTTTCTGCTGGGTTCAGGCGCTCTGTGTGACGCCAGGTACAAGTGGTTCCAGGCCCTGGGGCGCTACCTAGATGCCCCGCTGTGGATACTGGAAATGCCCCAGCCCGGGGTCAAGGAGGGCCTGACGCCCGGTGCTTATGAACAAAATATAAGATTTATGGTCAGTGGACTGAAGGACTTCGTCAGCTTTCTGGAAAGCCTTCTGAGCAGGAAGATGGACTGGGACAGGCTGGACGAGGTGGTCAATAACACCATAGAGATGAACCTGTGGTGGTACAAGGTAAACGAGCTGCGCAAGGCCAGGCCCTGCCCCATGCACTCCCGCGACTTCTGGAGCAGTATGCCGGCATCGCTGTATCTGGCTGCCGACCCCAAGGAGACGGCCGGACTTTACCGCGAGATGTACAACGAGGCAAAAGAGCGAGTGGATAATAAGACCGGGGCACTGGCTGAGGAAAGATACCGGCTGGCATTCCTTGAACTGCCGCCGTGGCACAGCCTGGGCTTCTTCAACCAGCTGGCCGAACGGGGCTGGGACTTCGTCATCGAGAGCTGGGCTTACCATCCGCCCAAACCGATAGACCTGAGCCGGGTGAGCGACCCTTTAGAGCGCATCGCCAGGTACGGCTACCAGTGGCTCACCGGCTATTACGCCGACGCCGCAAATGCCGGGGAGTGGTGGGGCTATTTTGCCTACCCCTATCTGGAGTACGTCCGGGAGTACCAGTGTGACGGGGTAGTCCTTCACCCACTGCTCACCTGCCGCACCGCCACCAACCACCTGATGCTGGTACGTGAGCGCCTGATGAAAAAGCTCAAAGTGCCGTCGCTGGTGATTGAGGGCGACATCGTCGACCTCAGCCTTTTTGAACCCGCCCGCGCCCTGAGTCAGACGGAGGCCTTTGAAGAAATAATGGAACACTACCGAAAAGTAAGGCAGGAGGCCGGCCTTGGCTGGTAATCAAGGTAGTCGGACGAAGGAAGCCCAAGGGTTAATCAGAGCCAAAGAAATCTATCTAGACCGGGCTCTCAGGGCAAGGCAGCTCAGGACGCAGGGTAGCAGGATTCTGGGTTATCTCTGCGCCTATCCCATATTGGAGATGATGACCGCCCTTGACCTGGTGCCTTACCGCATCCTGGGCGACACGAGCCAGCCTGTCACCGAGGCTGACGCCTGCCTGCCCCGGGTGGTCTGCCCCTTTCTTCGCAGCGTCCTGGACCTGGGCCTGAAAAAGAAATACGACTTTCTGGACGGGGTGGTCATGGCCCACACCTGCGACGTGGCCGAGAAGACGGCCCACATCTGGCACATCTACCTTGAGCCGCCCTACTTTCACTTCATAGATACCCCCCACACAGTCAGCGCGGCATCTCTGGCCCAGCACAAGGAGCTGATAAAAGGCTTCCAGAAGAGCCTGGAGGCATTCGCCGGAAAGGAAATCTCCCCGGCCAGGCTGAGGCAGGCTATAGCCAGCCACAACCGCCAGCGGGTCCTGGTGCGGGAACTCTATAGCCTGAGAAAGGCTGACCCACCCCCCATTTCCGGAGCAGAGACGCTACAGGTAATGGTGTCCCTGATGAGCCTGCCGGTTGAAGAAGGGAATGAGCTTGTTGAGCAGGTCATCGGCCAGGTCAAAGAGCGCCCCAACGTACCCCCCAAAAAAGCAGCCCGGTTGCTCGTCTGGGGGAGCATCATGGACAACACCAGTCTTGTTGAAACGGTGGAGAAGTTTGGGGCCAACGTAGTCATGGACGACACCTGCGTCGGCAGCCGCTTCTTCTGGCCGGATGTGGAACTGACCGCAGACCTTCTGGACGGGCTGGCCTATCGCTACCTGGTGGGGCTCAGATGCCCTAGAACCTTCCGACGAACCGGCAAGGACTATCAACAAGACCTGGAGGGCCGGTTCGGCTATCTCAGAGAGTACATCAATGAATGGAAGGTGAACGGGGTCATCCTCCAGACGATGTGCTACTGCGACATCCACGGCTACGAGGTGCCCCAGGTAAGGGACTACCTCAAGAGTCTCAGTGTCCCCTGCATTTATCTGGAGCAGGACTACAGTCACGCAGCCCAGGCCCAGCTAGGCACCAGGCTCCAGGCTTTTCTTGAGATGATTAAAGGAGGCTATAATGGATAAAAACAAATCGGCTCTCGATGACCTCCGCATCGGCTCTACAACCACTCACGGCAGGACTATCAGCGAAGCCGATATCGATCTCTTCGCCGGCCTGTCCGGGGACTCTAATCCCATTCACCTGAACCAGGAATACGGCGAGAAGACCGTCTTCGGGGGCAGGATTGCCCACGGGGTGATATCTCTGGGGCTGCTGTCGGCGGCTATGGCCAAGCTGCCCGGCCTGCCCATCTTTCTATCAAGCTCGGTCAAGTTTGTAAAGCCGGTAAGAATCGGGGACACCATAACGGCCACCGCCGAAGTGCTGGCCATAGACCGGCAGCGGGGTATCGTGACTCTGAAAAACACCTGCACCAACCAGAGGGAAGAGGTAGTGGTCGCCGGTGAAGCCAGGTGCCGCATCTACGAGCCGCCGGACTAGTCACCGCTTCAAGGCAACAGCGCTCTCTATAAAATCAACTATCTCTTCCCTGGTTGAAGACGGTGGGAAGACGGCGCCGAAACCGAGTTTCTTTAGCCTGGAGACATCACTAGGTGGCAATACCCCTCCCAGTATAAATACGGTGCTGCCTTTTATCCCCAGTTTTTCAGCCGCTTTCATCAGCTCGTCGCACAGGGCAAGCTCACCGCCGCAGTAGCTGCTTATGCCAACGACATCAACTTTTTTCTCACCAGCCACCTCGGCTATCTTCTGGGGCCGGGCGTTGCCCAGCGTGATGACCTCCATGCCGGCTTCCCGGAGCATACCGGCCACGGTAATCATGCCCCTGGAGTGCGGCTCCAGGGGGAACCTGGCCAGCAAGACCTTTATCTTCCCATCCTGACCTGCCATATTATTCCACAATCTCCTCAGACAGCCACCGGCGGCTGCCACAGGCCAAAGGCATCGGTAAAAGCCCGGCGCATCTCCCCTTTGGTGACACCAGCCCGGGCACAGTCAAGGCAGGCAGCCATAACGTTACCCCCCTGCTGGCAGGCTTTCCTCAGGGCATCAAGGCTTTCCGCCGCTTTACGGCTGTCCCGCTCCTGCCTCAGCTTCGCCAGTTTTTGGCTTATCATATGCCTCAGGCTGTCGTCATACTGATGGACAGAGACATCCGGCAGCTTGAGGTCGGGCGCCCGGAAATAGTTCCTGGCCACCACCTTTATCTCGCCATCGGCCAGCCTCTTCTGCTCCCGCTCAATGTATCCGGCCACTTTCCTGAGGAGCCAGCCACTTCCAACGACGGCGACGATGCCCCCCTGCCTCTCAATCTCATCCACCTCGTCAAGAATCCTCTCCTCAATCTCGCCGGTCAGCTTCTCCACATAGAAGGAGCCGCCCAGCGGGTCAACCACCTGGGTGACCTGGGTCTCGGCTTCAATAATCTGCTCAGTTCTCAGGGCAAGTATGGAAGCCTCCTCCGAAGGCACCGAGTAGGCCTCGTCGTAGCCGTCCACGTGAAGGGACTGGCAACCGCCGAGCACCGCCGCCAGGGCGTGATAGGCCGAGCGGACGATGTTGTTCATCGGTTCTTCCCGGGCAAGCGAGCCGCCCGAGGTCTGGACGTGGCACCTCATCCACAGAGACCTGGGGCTCTTGGCGTCAAACCTGTATTTCATTATGCGGTACCACAGCCGTCTCACCGCCCTAAGCCGGGCGACCTCTTCAAAGAAGTCGCTGGCTGGTGCCCAGAAGAAAGCCAGCCTCTCCGCCGTCCAGTCAACATCGTAGCCCCGCCGCATCATCTCCTCAAGGATGGCGATGGCATTGGCCACGGCCACCGCCATCTCGGTGATGCCCGATGTCCCCCACTCGCGCAGGTTGTAGCCGTTAAGGGTGACATAGTTCCACCTGGGCACATGCTTCCGGATGAACTCTATATTATCGCACTGTACCCTGAAGGCCGCCTCAGGCGGTATGTATTCACAGGCGCTTCGCACCAGGTTCTCCATGATAAAGTCGTTCTGGACGCTGCCGGCCAGGCAGTCCCAGGGAATCTTTCGATGTTCTGCCATGACCAGGTACATAGGAAAGAGAATGGCGGTGTTCCTGGGGTAGTGGGTGACCACGGAGGCGCTTATCTTGTCTATGGGAATGTCCTTAAAGATGGTCTCCATATCGGCGACGCAGTCAACAGGCACCCCCACCGTCCCCACCTGCCCCAGGGCCTCAGGCTCATCGGAGTCAAACATCTGGACGGTGGCCAGGTCAAGAGCCAGGTTTATGCCGGTGGCGCCGTGTTCCAGCAGCATCTTGAGCCTCTTGTTGATGTACTCCGGAGAGCCAGCACCCGAAAGCTGTCGCATGGTGAATGCCTTGCCCCGGTACATATTGGGGTGTATTCCCCGGGTGTAGGGCGGCTCACCGGAGAGACCCAGGTCTTTCTGATAGTCAAAATCGGGCTGGGAGAGCGGGGTATAGATAAGCTCCCGGGGAAGCTCAGAGCCGAAGATGGTGTGGGGAGTAACCCGCCAGTTTTGCCGATCGGTATCGCGGAGTGATTCTCGCCAGCGGTTGAACTCTTTTTCCAGCTTCTTAAGGGCTCCCGCATTATAGAGAGGGATAGAATCATTGGTCCCCGCCCTCTCCGCGAGAATCTCTTTGGTCGTTTTCTGGCTGGTCACAATCGCATAACCTTTTTAACTCATGATAGACTGGCAAGGAAACACAGATGACTATTTTAGCCTAAGCCGGGGATTAATGTAAAATTAGTCTAGTTCATACGATTGGCGATGCATTTCATCTTTGCCTAATTTGTTTTTTAACCTCACCGCCTTAAATCCCTTAGTCCCCCTTTAGAAAAGGGGATAGGTTAACACGCCTTTGAATAATCTCAGCCCAGCTTCTCCCTGACCTTCTCCACCACTCCGGGCACCACCTCGCCTGCTTTCGCCCTGACCACAACCTGGGCCTGCCCATCCAGAGGGGTGGAGCTCAGGTTTACAATCACCAGCTTTGCTCCGGACTCAAGGGCATAGGCCGGCAGATAAGCCGCCGGATAAACGACCAGCGTTGAGCCGATGACAATGAAAAGGTCGCACCTTTTTGAGCGTGAGGTTGCCTCCTGGAACACCTTCTCCGGCAGTGGTTCACCAAAGAGAACGGCGTCCGGCTTGAGTATTCCGTGGCACGCTTCGCAGTCGGGCACTTCCTCACCCTTCTCCAGCCGGGCACTAATCTCCTCAAAGGGATAGCGCCGGCGGCAGCCAAGGCACACCAGCCATCTCATGTTGCCGTGAAGCTCAAAGACTCTGTCATCGGGGATGCCGGCTCTCTGGTGCAGGCCGTCCACGTTCTGGGTGATGACGCAGTCCAGCCTGCCCAGCCGGTAAAGCTCGGCGATGGCATAGTGCGCCGGGTTGGGCTCGGCGGTAAGACTAAGCCCACGAAATAGTTGCCACTGCTTTCGTCTGGCCTGGGCATCTCTAACAAACTTCTGGTAGGTGAAGTCTTCGGGGTCAAACTTCTCCCAGATGCCACCCGGGCTGCGAAAGTCGGGGATGCCGGACTCGGTGCTGATGCCGGCGCCGGAGAAGACGACCGTCCGTCTAGCTTTGACAATCAGCTCGGCAACCTCACCGGCAGGTGAACCCGGAGACTCCACAAACCTACCTCCCTTTTATATCTTCGGGTATAAGGGAGAAAAGAATAACGTCCCTTACTTGCCCATGGATTAAGAGGCGGTTTCTTAAAACCCCCTCTCTTACAGCACCGGTTTTTTCGGCCACCCGCTGGCTTTTTTTGTTCTCAACATCAGCCATTATTTCGATACGGTTCAGTTTAAGCTCCCCGAAGCCGAATTTGGCCAGAAGCAGCACCACCGCCGTGGCTATGCCGCGACCTGCCCAGGACGTCCTGACCCAGTAGCCCAGGTTCGCCATCTTATATTCATCAATTATATGGTTGAAACCGCAGCCTCCGACGAGAGTACCGCTACCAGCATCAATAATAGCAAAAGAATAGTCTTTCCCGGCCTTCCAGTCTTCATCTCTACCGCTCAGCCAAAGCCGGGCCTCTTCTATTGAATAATCGGGGTGGCAGAATTGAAGCCAGGGCATAAGTTCTTCTTTGGATTCTCTTATAGCCTCATACAGAAGTTCAGTATCCTGCTTCTCGAATGGCCTCAGTATAACTTTGCCATCGGTGAGAACTTGCTTTTTAACCACAATTACTCCCTCCGAGAATCCATGTTTTCTGCTATTGTTTTTCATTATAGCGGCAAATATCACCAAGGCAGCACTGCCGGCAAAGTGGTCGCTTGCGGCAGACTTCCTTGCCCAGCCGCACCAGCAGGGCGTGATACTCGTTAAAAAGCCTGGCATCAGCCGGAAGATTAGCCATAAAAAGCTGCTGGTAGGCAGCATAGCTATTGCTCTCCGGCATTATGCCGATGCAGCTGATGATGCGGCGGGTATAGGCGTCAACAACAAAGACGGGCTTGCCGGCGGCGTAGAGTATGATGGAATCGGCCGTCTCATATCCGATGCCTTTGACAGACAGAAGCCCCTGGCGCAATTCTGTTATATCACTGGCAAACAACCGGCCAAGGTCATCAGCATAGTGCTCGCCCAGCCAGCTTACCAAAGATTTGAGCTTTAACGCCTTGGCGTTGTAGAAGCCACAGGGGCGAATGAGCGGCGCCAGCTCTGAAAGGGACATAAGGCGTATCGCCTCCGGCGATAACACCCTAGCCTCCTTCAGGCTGGTGATGGCTTTCTCCACATTCCGCCAGGCGGTCTGCTGGGTAAGGACAGCCCCCACCATTACCTCAAAGGGACTGCTGGCCGGCCACCAGTGCTGCTCCCCGTAGCCCGTCATAAGCCGGCGGTAGATTTCTTCCAGATAGTGGTCTATTTCCACGAGTCACCCGTTAGTTATGACAATGACATAGAAAGTAGGCCGGGGTAGCCGAACAAAGCTAGCCCAGGGGATTTAGAGCCAGCAGCTTTCGGGCAATCTCTGGATACCGGCAGATGAAACGTAGCTCGTCTTCAACCAGTGGCTTGTGCGCCTCTACATTGGCATACCTTACTAGTTCAAGAATCTTGCTGGCCTCTTCTCTGCTCTTGAAGGTTACCGCCATCTTGCCCATGACGTGGCTGAAACCGGAGATACCGCTATACTGCCCGGCGATAATCTCTCTGCCCGTTTCTACCTTTACCGGGTCACCTCTACCCAGCTCCTCAAGGCCGTACAGCTCGTAGTTTTCCGGGTCTTTCAAGACACCGTCGGCATGGATGCCCGAGGCGTGAGCAAAGGCATTAGCCCCGACACCGGGCTGGTTTATCGGTATCTCTAGGTTAAAGGCATAGCTGGCAAACTTGGCTATCTTCCAGGCCCGGGACAGGTTTATGCGGTTGCCCAAATGGTATTTCGGGGCGAATCCCTTTGATTTAGTGACCGCCAGTACGGTAGCCACCAAATCGGCGTTGCCCGCCCTCTCACCGATACCGTTGACCGTGGTATTGATATAAGCATCCTGGCCGCCATCTATAGCCCCCTTGGCCCCGGCAAGTGAGGTAGCCACCGCCATGCCCAGGTCGCCGTGACAGTGCAGTTCAATGGGCAGAGCTACCTTTTCCGCCAGCGCCTTGACTGTCTCGTAGATGGTGAAGGGGTTGTCATAGCCCAGGGTATCACAATACCTCAGCCGGCTGGCGCCGTGTTCCTTGGCCGCCAGGCCGAATCTAACCAGGTAATCCAGCTCCGTCCTCGAAGCGTCTTCGGCGTTAACGCCAACGCTCTGGGCGCCATGTGTCCAGGCGGCATCAACGGCTTGAGTCATCTCGCTGATAATATCATCCTGGCTTTTTCTCCCCTGGAACTTGCCCTTAATCATCTGGTCTGATGTAGATATGGACAGGTTGAGATGTTTTATGTCAGGTACCAGCCTGAAGGCAGTCTCAACATCAGCCACAATAGCCCTTATCCAGCCTTCCAGACGGATAGGTTTCAGCACCCCCTTCTCAGCCAGCTCCAGGTTGGCCTGAAGATAATTGGACTCGTGCTTGGTGGTGGGAAAGCCAAACTCGGACTGGAAGACCCCCATCTCGTTGAGGTAGATGTTTATCAGGGTCTTTTCCAGCTTTGACAGGCCGAGCTTGGCCGTCTGCACCCCATCGCGGTTGGTAACGTCAATAAAATAAATCCCAGGCACCCAGGCCCCCTTCGCAACCCGTAACTTACTTAATTCAAAATGTTATCATATCCCCCCTCTTTTGGCAATTGTGCTACAATTAGGCCATCAAACTGACCGTTGGTAGAAATGGGTGCCGCCAGAAGACTGCTGTGGGCGATAATCGCCCTATATCTCATCGTAGTAATCGGCATTGTCGGCTACGTGTTGATTGAGGGCTGGTCTTTTCTTGACGCCCTCTTCATGACCATAACCACCATAACCACCGTCGGCTACAATGAGGTCCACCCGTTGAGTGACGCCGGAAGAGTTTTCACCATCTTCCTGATTGTGGGCGGTGTCGGCGGCGCCCTTTACACTTTGACCGCCATCGTAGCCTATTTGATTGAAGGAGAACTGGGTATTACACTGGGGAGGCGACAGATGAAGAACAGGATTGCCAGGCTAAGGGAGCACTTCATCCTCTGCGGCTATGGCCGGGTGGGACAGGAGATAGGCCATGTCTTTAACGAGGAGGGGATATCGTTCGTCGTCATTGACAAAGACCCGACCAGCATCGCCAGTGCCGAAAAGGATGGCTGCCTCTACCTTATGGCTGATGCCACCAACGACGAGGTGCTCAAGGAAGTCGGCATCGAGCGGGCACGGGGGCTGGTGGTGGCTGTGGGCAGCGACGCCGACAGCACCTACATCACGCTGTCAGCCAGGCAGCTGCGTCCGGACATCTTTATTGAAGCCCGTGCTTCCAGCAGCGAGGCCGAAGTCAAGCTGAAGAAAGCCGGGGCCAACCGCATCGTGTCTCCCTTCAGCATCGGTGCCCGCCGCATGGCGATGCTGGCCCTGCGTCCGGCGGTGGTCGACTTTATTGATACCGTGACCTACCGCCGGGGACGGGAGATGCAGATGGAAAATGTCGCCGTGAACGATGGTTCATCCCTGGTTGGCCTGACGGTCGGAGAAGTCCACCACGGTAGCCAGGCCACCATCCTGGCTATCAGCAGGAAGGGTGGCAAGCTTTTAGCCAACCCCTCGGACGAAGAAATCATCGAAGCCGGGGATATGCTGATTGCCATGGGAGCCAGGGAGCACCTGGCATCCCTTGAAGAAATCTGTCAGAGGTGTAAGACCGATGAGTAAAACCAGAGTATGTATTGTCAATGTCACCGGCTACGTCGGCGCCGAGTTGGCCAGATTGCTCGGCCAGCACCCGAACGTCAGGCTGACTTCGGTTACCGGGCGGAGTGCCGCCGGTAAGGCTCTGGCTGAGGTCTTCCCTCATCTCACCGGCACGAACCTAGTCATTGAAGCCGAGTTTGGCGACGTTGACCTGGTCTTCCTGGCTATGCCCCACAGGGAAAGCGTAAAGGAAGCCCTGCCCCTGCTTGACCGGGGTATCAAGATTGTGGACCTGAGCGCCGATTTCAGGCTCCACGATGCCAAGCAGTACCCAACCTGGTACGGCTTTACCCACCCGGCGCCGGAGTTACTGGAAGAGGCGGTATACGGTCTGGCCGAGCTTTACCGGCCTCAGATCGCCTCAGCCCGGCTGGTGGCTAACCCTGGCTGCTATCCCACCAGCGCCATCCTGGCCCTGGCCCCGGCGGTCAAACACGGCCTGATTAGGCCTGATATTATCATTGATAGCAAGTCCGGCATTTCCGGCGCCGGCAGAACCGTCAGCCTCAAGACCCAATACCCGGAGGCCAGTGAGGACGTCTCGGCCTATGCCCTGGAGGGACACCGCCATTTGCCGGAGATAGTCCAGGAGCTAGAGCTGCTGGGTCCAGGTCAGGCGCCATCGGTAACCTTCGTCCCGCACCTGGTACCGATGACCCGGGGAATACTGTCCACATGTTACGCCCCCCTCAAAGATGAATTCATCGCCACCGGGAGGGGACAGGAAGAGCTGAGGCAGATTTACCTTGACTTCTATAAGGACGAGCCTTTCATCAAGATAGCGGCCTACCCGCCTCATACCAAGCATATCCTGGGCTCAAACCTGTGCCTTATCTACCCCACCACAGACGCCAGAACAGACCGGCTGGTGGTCATCAGCTGCCTTGACAACCTGGTCAAAGGCGCCGCCGGGCAGGCGGTACAGAACATGAACCTGATGCTGGGGCTTCCCGAGACCGCTGGCCTCGAGGCGCCGGCGGTCTGGCCCTAGAGCTAGCTGTTGCCTCCACATCCCGCCTCTGCTATGCTTTAGCCCATGAAGGATAGGCCTTTTGGCACCGCCGACTATTTCAAGATTACCATGCTGGTCTTCGCCATCACCGCTCTGTGGCAGAGCCTGCACACCATCATCCTGCCCCTGAGGCTGCTGGACTTTGTTGACGAGTCACAAAAGAACACCTACCTCGGGCTGCTCACCTTTACCGGCCTGCTGCTGGCTATGATTGCCCAGCCGATAATGGCCACCCTGAGCGACCGCTCCGGCTTCAGCTGGGGGCGCCGGAGGCCCTTCATTCTGCTCGGCATAATGATGGCGTTGCTGTTTCTGCCTGGAATAGGGCTGGCCGGCAGCTATGCCGTTCTCTTTGCCAGCTACTGTCTGTTGCAAATCAGCAGCAACACGGCCCAGGGCCCGTATCAGGCCTTCATCCCCGAGATGACACCCGAAAGAAAGCGGGGACGGGCCTCGGGGGTGAAGGGGCTGCTTGAGATACTGGGCGGGGTCGCCATAATATATCCCATCGCCATATTTATGGACAACTACGCCACCGGCGAGGGCAGCCGGTGGCTGTGGCTGTCCCTGGCGATTCCCGGGGGTTTACTGCTGCTGGCCATGGTGGCCACCGTGTGGCTGGTCAAAGAGTCGCCGGGCCGGGCTACCACCCGCCTGTCTATACTGGCCACACTATATCAGCCCTTCAAGCTCAACATCAGAACGAACAGCGGCTTTTTGTGGTTTCTGGTGTCACGCCTGCTGGTATTTGTGGCTTTTGCCACTGTCCAGCAATTCGCCCTGTATTACCTGAGGGATGTCGTTGGCGTCACCAACCCGGCCGCAGCCGCCGCCACATTCTTAATCGTGGCCGTGGCCGGCATGGGGGTGGTGGTCTACTTCGCCGGGCGCCTGTCGGACAGATTGGGGCGCAAGCCAATCAACATCGCCTCGGCCGTCTTAAGCGCCATCGGCATATTAATAATAATACTATCCCAGAGCTACAGTTCAACACTGGTTGCCGCCGGCATCCTGGGAGTGGCTATCGGCGCCTTTTCCAGCACCAACTGGGCTCTGGCCACCGACCTGGTGACCAAAGGGGAAGAAGCCCGATACCTGGCCTTGGCCAACATGGCTACTGCCGGGGGCGCCGCTATAGCCCGACTGATGGGGCCCATGATTGATTTCTTCGAAAAGCAGAGGGCCGGCCTGGGCTACCAGGCTATGCTTGTGGCCTGCATGGTCTTTTTTGTCCTCGGCGGCCTGCTGCTGCTGAAAATCAAGCCCCCAAAAAATGAAGCAACGCTTCCCAACCCCAGGCGCCTGCCAGCACCAGAATAACGTATTTTATGCTCTTACCCACCCAGGCGATTAAGAAGAACTTCCACAACGGGTAGCGGAGAGCACCGGCCACCACCCCGGCTATATCAAGGACAGGCAGAGGAACGGCGGCAAAGGCAAATATAACCCATCCTCCCCGCCTCTTCATCCACTTCTCGGCGGTGGCGTACAGCCGGCCGTGGCCCTGCACAATCTCACGCCCGCCGTAGCCGGCCATAAAACCGGTCATCTCGCCGATAATTCCGCCCGTAGCCCCCACCAAACCCACCAGTACCGGGTTGAGGACAGTGCCGAAATAAAAGAGAGCCACGATACCGGGCACGGGGAAAATGATAGTGGCATTGCTGATAAGCCCGACAAGAAAGGCGCCCAGATAGCCGTAGGTACCAAAGTCGGGCAGCCTTTTCCCATAAACGACAAGCAGGACGGTAATGGCTACCGACAGAAGCACCATCATTATGGGGATGAGTCTCTTTCTGAGCCAGTCTTTATTGCCGGCGGTTGTCTCGCTCACTTCCATCGGCTAATATTGTAGCACACCGGGTCTATAGACGCAGAACCTGTTGTAGAACCGGTTCATTCTTGTTATACTCTAGGCCACGCCCCCATCGTCTAGTGGACTAGGACACTGGCCTTTCAAGCCGGCAACAGCGATTCGAATTCGCTTGGGGGCACTCCTTACGTAATCTTAACGTCCTTAATCAGTTGCCTAGCAACCGCTCAACGTTTCTCTCTTTGCCGGATACTGACAACAAACGTCTTTCTTCGTTTTCATATACAGCAGCCAGGACAGGAGGTAAACGATGCTAGAGAATGATTTAGACGAGATAGTGAACCAGGACCATCACGGCACCCGCTGCTGGTTAAACTTCAAGAGCGTCTGCCAGGAAACCTGCTGCAAGGAATGCCCGTCCTTTCTTGAAGCCGTCGCCAGGGCAGTTGGCAAAGTGACCGTAATTGAGAACGCCAGAGTGCCCGAGGTAATCAACATCAGCTTTTAGGCTAGTTCCTTGCGCCTCAGAGTAACCTGGATGGATAAAGGCAAAGTCGCCAATACAGGGGAGACAGACTGGCAGTAGTTATTCGTTCCGTCCCAGAATAAAGTAAACGATGGGCCCGATGATGCTGACCAGCACTATCAACAGCACCCAGGGGAGCTTATTGCCCCCCTTGACCCGCTCCCGCCGGTCAAGGTCAACAAGGGCGATAACCAGCAGAGCAATTTCTATAACTACCAGCGGTATTAGAAAGGGGAGCATATCTCTGATTGTCTCAAAGCCGTTCATCTGTTAGCCTCCCACAATCAAAACTTTCCCCGGAGTCTCTGATAGGTCTCACCAAGCGCCTCATTTATTATTCTGGTGTCGGCCATCACCGGCATGAAGTTAGTGTCTCCGGCAAAGCGGGGCACGATATGGGTGTGGATGTGCTGGTCGATGCCGGCGCCGGCGATGCGGCCCAGGTTCATGCCGACGTTAAAGCCATCCGGTCTGAATGCCTGCCTCAGAACGTTAACGCTGCGGCTGACCATCTCAAAGTGCTCGTGAAGCTCATCAGCGGTCAGCTCATCAAGATTGGCCACATGGCGGAATGGGGCTATCATCAGGTGCCCGGGGTTATACGGGTAGCTGTTCATAATAACAAAGTTCTTCTGCCCGCGATGCAGAATGTAGTTGACGGCGTCGCTGTTTTCGGCCGGTTTCTGGCACAGGATGCAGCCCTCTTCTTTCTTGATGGCCTTCTTGATGTATTCAGCCCGCCACGGCGCCCACAGGTACTCCATGTCGCTCTCCTTTCGGTTAGTGTATTTTAATCGGCCAATCCCCAAAGGTCAAAGGTCACCCTGTCATTGTGAGCGAAGCGAAGCAATCTCTGTTTAAATCCCTCTTAATCCCTCTTTGCAAAGGGGAAACCCAATCGTCTCCCTTTATTAAAGGGAGACGGAGAGGGATTTAATGGACAGAAACATCGCCTTTGCGTCTTAAACAGCCGAACAACTATAATAGGCTGGAGGAAACGATTTGAGCTATCCTGATAGCATACTCTTTAAGGTCACCAAACCCGCCCGCTACACCGGCGGCGAGTGGAACGCCATCACCAAGGACTGGCAGAAGGCGGACCTCAGAATCGCCCTGAGCTACCCCGACCTGTACGAAATCGGCATGTCCAACATCGCCCTGCCCATCCTGTACGAGACACTCAACGGCCAGCCGGGCGTCCTAGCGGAGAGGGTCTTTGCCCCGTGGCCCGACATGGCAGACGCCGTAAAGGCTGCCGGCATTCCCCTGCTCAGCCTGGAGACGGGTCATCCCCTGAAAGATTTTGATGTCATCGGCTTCTCGCTGGGCTACGAGCTTACCTTCACCAATGTGCTGAATATGCTCCACCTGGCGCAGATACCGCTCCTTGCCAGCCAAAGGGATGACGGCTACCCCGTAATAATCGCCGGCGGTAGCTGTGCCCTGAACCCGGAGCCGATGGCTGACTTCATTGACTTCTTCGTCATCGGCGAGGCAGAAGAGCTTCTGCCGCAGCTGGCCAAATGCCTGCGCGACTGGAAGGAAAGCGGGGCATCGAAGAGAGAGCTGCTCCGGCAGGTGGCCGCCATTCCCGGTGTCTATGTCCCCAGCCTGTATCAGGTGGATTACGACGCCGATGGTCTTTTCAAGAGCATAACCCCCACCGCAGCCGAAGCCAGCCCCACCATAAGAAGGCAGATAGTCGCCAAGCTGCCGCCGCCGGTCACAAACCCGGTGGTGCCCTACACCGAGGTCGTCCACGACCGGGGAGCCATAGAGATCAGCCGGGGCTGCAGCCGGGGCTGCCGCTTCTGCCACGCCGGCGTCATCTACCGTCCGGTGCGCCAGCGTCCACAGGAAGAAATTATTGAGGCGATAGATAGGCTTATCCGTAACTGCGGCTACGACGAGGTGTCGCTGGTATCACTTTCCACCAGCGACTATTACCAGATTGATGAGCTGGTTGCCAGCATCGCCCGGCGTTATGGCAGACAAAACCTGGCGGTGTCGCTGCCCAGTCTGCGCCTTGCCCGCAATTCGGTAGAGTTTATAGACGCTCTGCCCACCGGCAGAAAGACCGGGCTGACCTTCGCCCCCGAGGCCGGCAGCCAGAGACTGCAGCGGGTCATCAACAAGTGCATCCCGGAGGACGAGGTTCTGAAGACCGCCTCCGCCGCCTTTGAGAGGGGCTGGACCAAGCTCAAGCTCTACTTTATGCTCGGCCTGCCCACCGAGGCGGATGATGACGTCACGGCTATTGCCCGGCTGGTGAACAAAGTGCACTCGTTAGGCAGAAATGCCCCGGGGAAAAGACCGCAGCTAAGGGTCAGCCTGTCCACCTTCATTCCCAAGCCACACACCCCGTTCCAGTGGGTAGCCCAGGAGAATGAACCACGGCTAAACGCCAGGCTTGAGCTTCTGCGGCGGGAACTACACCACAAGGGAATCAGGCTCTCCTGGCAGGAGCCCAGGACAAGCCTGCTTGAGGCGGTGTTGTCCCGGGGGGACAGACGGCTGGGCAAGGTCATCCACCGTGCCTGGCAGCTGGGGGCCCAATTTGACGGCTGGAGCGAACACTTTGACTATGAGCTCTGGCTGCGCGCCTTTGATGAGGCCGGTCTTAAGCCCGAGTTCTATGCCCAGCGGGAGCGACCCCTGGACGAACCCCTGCCCTGGGCCCACATTGACACCGGCGTAACCACCGGTTTCCTGAAGCGGGAATACCAGCGCGCCCTCAAAGGCGATGAGACTCCTGACTGCCGCATCGACGCCTGTAATGCCTGCGGGTTGGAGAGGTGGCGGGTGGATTGCCGGCAAAGATAAATCAGACTCTGTCAATAGCCGGCTTTTATTAAAAGGCGGCTATAGCCACCACGCTGTCGCCCTCCTCAAGCCTCATCAGCCGAACCCCCTGGGTGCTCCTGCCCTGGACGGTGATGCCCTTTCTAGGGTCCTTCTCCGTTACCGGCGTGTAGGTGATAATGCCGTTGGCAGATATAATCATCAGCTGCTGGTTCCGGGTAACCACCCTGGCCGCCGTCAGCTCTCCCGTTTTCTCGGTGACCTTGAAAGTCTTCACCCCGCCACCGGCGCGGTGCTGCCGGGGATAGCTCTCAAGAGAGGTAAGCTTACCGTAGCCCCCGGAGGTGACCACCAGCAGGAAAGCCTCAGGCCGGATAATATCCATACCGATGACCTGGTCACCGGCCTCCAGCCGCACCGCCCGCACGCCGCCACTGGCTCTCAGGCTGGCCCTGAGCTCGGACACGGGAAACCTGATTGACTGCCCCTTCTGCATCACCAGGATGACCTCGTCCTTGTCACTGCCGACACAGGCGGCCACCAGGCCGTCACCCCTGGCCAGGTCCATGGCGATAAGCCCGCTGGAGCGCACACAGCTAAAGCTGTCCACCGATGTCTTCTTTATCTCCCCCTGGTTGGTGGCCATCAGCAGGTAGTCACCCCGAGTAAAGCCACTCAGGGCTACCATGGCCGTCACCTTCTCCACCTCAGCGATGGGGAAGAGGTTTACCAGTGATACCCCTTTACCAATCCTGGAGCTATCAGCCGTGATCTCGTGGCACTTGAGGCAGAATACCTTACCCCGGTTGGTAAAGAAGAGCAGGTTATCATGGGTGTCGGCCACCACCAGGAATCTGACCGCATCCTGCTCCCGGGTGACCATGCCGATAATTCCCCTGCCGCCGCGGTGCTGCAGCGTGTAGGTGCGTGAAGGAACTCTCTTGACAAAACCCCGCTCGGAGAGCGTCACCACCATCTCCTGGTGCGGGATAAGGTCTTCCTCACTGAAGTCAACCACACCCTCAAGACTTATCTCGCTCCGCCTCGGGTCGGCGAACTTGGACTTTAACTCGCCGACTTCTTCTTTTATCAGCAGGAGCATTCTCTTGGGGCTGGCCAGAAGCTCCTCCAGGTAGGCGATGGCCTTTAGCACCTCGGCGTACTCATCCAAGAGCTTGCGCCTCTCCAGGCCGGCCAGCCGGCGTAGCTGCATATCAAGTATCGCCTGCGCCTGAGCCTGGGACAGCCCGAAGTTCTTCATAAGCTTAGAGCGGGCTTCGTCGGCGGTCTTGGCGGCACGGATGGTGGCAATCACTCTATCTATGTTGTCCAGGGCAATTTTGAGCCCTTCCAGGATGTGTGCCCGGTCTTTAGCCACCCTGAGCTCGTATCGTGAGCGCCGGGTGATTACCTCGTGGCGGAAATCTATGTAGTGCTGGAGAGCCTCCTTGAGGCTGAGGACCCGGGGCTGGCCCGAGACCAAGGCCAGCATGTTGACGAAGAAGGCCTGCTGCATCTGGGTGTACTTGTAGAGGTTGTTAAGCACCTGCCGGGGCTGGGCCTCTTTCCTGAGCTCAATGACGATGCGCATGCCCTGCCGGTCGGACTCGTCCCTAAGCTCGCTGACGCCGCTTATCTTCTTTTCCTTGACCAGCTCGGCGATTCTCTCCACCAGTGCCGCTTTGTTCACCTGGTAGGGAAGCTGGGTCACCACTATCTGCTCGCGCCCGGCAACACTCTCGGAATAAGCCTTGGCCTGGACGACTATGCGGCCGTGGCCGGTGGCGTAGGCGCTCCTGATACCTTCCTGCCCCAGGATAATGCCACCGGTGGGAAAATCGGGTCCCTTCACAAACTGCACCAGCTCATCAACCGTAGCCCCGGGGTTATCAATAAGATGGCAGATGGCATCGCAGACTTCTCCCAGGTTGTGAGGCGGGATGTTGGTGGCCATGCCCACGGCGATGCCGGAGCTGCCGTTGACCAGCAGATTGGGCAGGCGGCTGGGCAGAACCACCGGCTCCTTGAGGCTGTCATCAAAGTTGGGCATGAAGTCAACCGTCTCTTTTTCAATGTCAACCAGCATCTGCTCGGCGATCTCCGAAAGGCGCACCTCGGTGTAACGCATGGCCGCCGGCGGGTCGTTGTCTACGCTGCCAAAGTTGCCCTGGCCGTCAATAAGCACGTGGCGCATAGAGAAATCCTGAGCCATTCTTACCATGGCGTCATAGACCGAAGCATCGCCGTGCGGGTGATACTTGCCCAGTACCTCGCCGACGACTCGGGCGCTCTTCTTGTGCGGGCTTGAGTGGCTAAGCCCCATGCCGTTCATAGCATAGAGGATGCGCCGGTGCACCGGTTTAAGCCCATCGCGGACATCCGGCAGAGCGCGGGAAACGATGACGCTCATGGCGTAGTCAAGATAAGAGCTCCTCATCTCGTCTTCAATTTTTATCGGTCTTACCCTGCCCAGAACCATACCGTTATAACCTCCTACTCTTTTTCTTCCTCTTCCTCTTCGGTAATCTCCAGAGGCGGCATCTCCACTATTTCCTCTTCGGTACCACCAAAGCCAGACTCCTCAGCCGCCTCCTCCTCATAGTCCAGCCGGCGCCTGAGCAGCTGGTCACTGATATAAGGTCTGAAAATGTCAAAACCCTTTGGTGGGAAGGAAAGCTGCCCCGCCTGGGAAGGGTGCTGATATACCTCTCTGATGATGACCGCCAGATTGTTCTCCGAGGAACTGATGACCGTGGCCGAATATCGGTTGCCCCCCTTCATTAGTCTAATAAGGCGTTGGCTATGCCTGGGCTCAACCAGTCCCAGATACTCCTGGCGGCTGTTCTCCACGACCAGGTTGGGATCGGCTATCCTTAGATTCACCTTGTCACCGGCGTCAACCTCGGCTAATACTTCCTCCGGCGCCAGCTTGTAGAGCCTCACCACCCCTGCCTTGCCCGTTTCCTCAATAAAGACCTGGGGTTCTACCCGGTGAAAACCCCCCGCCGGGGCAGCACCGGCTTCCCTCAGATGAGAAAGGCGGCGGAGATTCCTTTCGGCAATGGCATTGTGGGGGTCAAGCTCCCTAGCCCGGCTATACGCCTCCTGGGCAAGCGGATACTCCCCCAGCTCCATATAGGCCCGGCCCAGGCGATTGTAGGCATCAATATCATTAGGGTAATACTCTATGATAGCCTTATTAGCGGTTACCGCCTCCTGCCAGCGCCCCTCCATGGCCAGAGCTATAGCCTGCTTGCTCTGCTGCCTTACTAGTCTTGCCAGCTCCTCTTTTTCGTGGGCCATAACACTCCCTCTGTGCCAACCAGCCATCCTGATGACGACGGTCTAAAACATTATTTTACTCCAGTCCCACAGGGCAAAGTCAAGCCAGCCGCGGCTCTCCGACAGCGGAGTCTGACTATAAAAATTGACAAGCCAGACCTGGCTGTGGTAACCTTTTTTAGCCGTTCTAGTTCCGTGAAGAGGCAAGGTTTGGTGGCAGGGTGATAGCTATGTGCCAGCCGACAACCAGCGACCAGTGTGAACATCCGGAAAAGCTTAAAGGTAAGCCAGAGGAGTGCACACCAGAGCAGATAACGGAATGCCACGGCAAAACTACAGAGCATCCCTGCCCGGAGGAAGAGTAAACCGGCAAGCTAGGTGGATTGTTGAAATTGCGATTGAAGAGCTTCAGGTAGAAAGTAATGCGCTTCATCCAAGATAAAGATGGATGGTTTATTGACTCGCTTGGTAAGAAGCGATTCCACGTAACAGAGCTAGTTCAGCCGAGCCATCCCTTGATTAGGAAACTAGCCAATGGAAAAACTGTAGAGCAAATCGCAGCATATTGGCGTGATGAGTATTCTTATAACAATAACCCCCCGTTCAGATTGCTTCTCTCTGGAGATACATATGCACTTGATGCCCCAGACGATTTTACGCCTTGCAGCTTAGTCGAGCATATTTTCCGCACCAAAAAAGCTGATTGTTTTGGCGGTAGTAATTTTGTAGCGAGTCTGCTACAGTCTCAAGGCTACGAAGTAAATGTCTGTCTCGGGTGGGTCGTGAGCACCCAGAATAATCAAAATAAACAAGGCCATGCTTGGTTAGAAGTATACCTGGCCAATAAAATTAACGAGAAAAGGAGACTACATGCGAGAAAAGGTAGAAGCAGTACTGGCCAAGATTCGCCCCAGCCTGGTGGCTGATGGTGGCGATGTTGAGCTGGTTGATGTCAATGATGGCGTGGTCACACTTAAGCTCACCGGCGCCTGTGCCGGCTGCCCCATGTCCGTCATGACTCTGAAGATGGGTATTGAACGCCTCCTGAAAAAGGAAGTCCCGGAGGTTAAAGAGGTAATCGCCACTCAGTAGTCACACCTATAAGATAGATATAAAGGGGATGAACGGTTCATCCCCTTTATATTATGCCGCTTGCTCCAGCTCAAAGGCCTTGTGCAAAGCCTTGACCGCCTCTTTCACTTCGGCTTCATCAATGATGCAGGTTATCCTTATCTCCGAGGTGCTGATCAGCTGGATGTTTATCCCTTTCCCGCTCAAGGTGCTGAACATCCTGGCGGCATAGCCCGGGGTGTTCTGCATGCCGGTGCCGATGATGCTGACCTTGCCCAGCTTCGAGTCGCTGGCGCACTCCCTGGCGCCGATGAACCGGGCGATGGGCTTGACCACCTCCATCGCCCGGGATAAATTGCCTTTAGCCACGGTAAAGGTCAGGTCGGTGATGTTCTGGATGCTGGCGTTCTGAACGATGGTGTCAACACTGATGTCAGCCCTGGCCAGAGGTTCAAAAACGGCGGCGGCGATGCCGGGGCGGTCAGGGACACCCACCACCGTTATCTTAGCGATATCAAGGTCGTGGGTGATACCCCTCACCTTGTTTCTTATCTCCGTTGCTTCCATAGACAATCCTCCGTGAATTAGTGTTCCCGGGTTACCACTGAAGCTAGAGGCGACCAGTATCGGGACATTGTATAGCTCCCCCAGCTCAACCGCCCTGGGGTGCACTACCCTGGCACCGTAGGCCGCCATCTCCAGCATCTCTTCATAACCAATACCGCCCAGGCGATGAGCTTCGGGCACCAGGCGCGGGTCAGCGGTGTAAATGCCGTCAACATCGGTATATATCTGGCAGACCCCAGCCCCCAGACTGGCGGCCAGAGCCACCGCCGTGGTATCCGAGCCACCCCGCCCCAGGGTGGTTACATCCTCACCCTTGGAAATTCCCTGAAATCCAGCGACGATGACGATGTTCCCTTCATCCAGCTCCCTGTTTATCCTTGCCGGATCGATATTCATAATCCTCGCCCTGCTATAAGCAGTATCAGTCCTTATCCCCGCCTGAGCGCCACTGAGGCTTATGGCAGGATAGCCTATACTCCTCAAAGCCATCGCCAGCAATGTCATCGATATTTGCTCACCAGTGGCCAGCAGTGCATCAAATTCTCTCAAGTCAGGACTATCAGTTATCTCCCTGGCTCTGGCAATAAGCTCATCGGTGGTATCGCCCATCGCCGAGACGACGACCACCACATCATTGCCCTCGTCTTTCGTCCCGGCTATGCGACGGGCGACGTCCTTGATTTTCTCGGTGTCTCCCACCGAAGTCCCGCCGTACTTTTGGATAATTAGAGACATACTGCAAACCTCAAAGCAGGATGCTAGCAACCTCACCCCTTAATATCCCGCTCTCCAAACAACCCGGATGGATTAATTCACTCTTCCCGCTAGCCTCCCCATAATTTTATACCCTTCCTCCACAAAAAGACCAGTCTTTTTTGCCTCAACTTCGGTGAACCGCTTAGCTCCGTTGCTAGCAAAACCCGGCCCCCAGAGGATAAAGGGCACCGGCTCGGCGACGTGGGTGCGGGCCTTAATCGGTGTCGGATGGTCGGGTATAATAAGAAGGCGAAAACCACCCGGCTCAAAGGAGCGCAACCGGCCGACAACTTCCCTATCAACCCTCTGGATAGCCTCCATCTTGCCCTCAACCGAGCCAGCGTGAGCCTCCTCGTCCGGCGCCTCGATATGGATGACCACTAAATTGTGTTTATCAAGTGAATCCAGAGCACCCAGGGTCTGAGCAGTAAAATTGTTATCAAGGTTATCGGTTACCCCGGGAATATCAAGTATCTCCATGCCCATCATCTGCCCCAGACCGCGAAGAAGGTCAACGCCGGAGGTGAGAGCCGCCGAGAGCCCGTATTCCGCTTGAAAGCTGGGGGTATCAGGTATCTGACCACTGCCCCAGAAGAGCCATACCATGGTTGCCGGAATGTCACCCCGCGCCCGGCGGGCGATATTTACCGGGTGTTCCCCAAGCACCAGCGCCGAGTCCAGCATCAGCTTCCTCAAGAACCGGCTTCCCCGGCCGCGGGGCAGGAATTCGGCGATGGGCTTATCCGGAATGTCGTGGGGAGGGGTGCAGATTGCCTCAAGTGTCGCCTCGTGCCCCTTGAGCTTAACCAGGTGCCGGTAGCCGACGCCGGGGTAAAAGTGGACTGCTTCGTTGCCCAAACTCCCGTTGAGAGCCTTGATAAGCTCCCTGGCCTCATCGGTGGTGATGTGACCGGCGCAGTAGCTTGCCACCCTCCCCTCTCTAACCGCCACCAGATTACAGCGGAAGACGGCCTCACTTCCGCCAACGGGAACTCCCATACTCACGGCTTCAATCGCCGCCCGCCCCCGGTAGTAGATTTTTGGGTCATATCCCAGCACCGACATACAGGCGCAGGCGCTTGACGGCTCCATTCCCCGGGACACTGTCCGGGCAAGCCCGACCATACCCTCTCGCGCCAGGGCATCAAGATTTGGCGTCCGGGCCAGCTCAAGGCAGGTCTTACCACCAGGAAGTGGCCAGCCAGCGGCACCGTCAACTATCAGAACACAGTATTTCATCTTTTATTAAGGGGAAGGGCAGTTTTTAAAGGGTCAGCCTCTTCAAACTATCCCTATAAAACTGTTGCCTCGGTGGCTAAATCCTCCTATAATAATACCAACGGGGCGTAGCGCAGCCTGGTTAGCGCGCAGCGTTCGGGACGCTGAGGTCGGTGGTTCAAATCCACTCGCCCCGACCATCCTATCCTATCTCTTTCTTCACTTCCTCCCACAGGACATTCTGCTCATCGAAGGAAAGCTCGGCAAGATTTAAGCCGCGCTCCCGGCACAGTCTTTCCATACAGGTAAAGCGCCGGTAGAAGCGGCTGTTCGCCTGCCTCAGCGCCGCCTCCAGGTCTATGCCCCGCCGCCGGGCGATATTGGCCAGGGTGAAGAGCAGGTCGCCAAACTCAAGTTCTTTCTGCTCCTCACTCTCCGCCTGTCTAAATTCCCTGACCTCCTCGGCCAGCTTATCAACAACGCCCTCATCGGCCTCCCAGTCAAAGCCGACCCGGGCGACACGGTCCTGAATCTCCTGACTATAAGCCAGGGCGGGCATACTCCGGGGCACACCACTTAGCATAGAAGCCCCCTTTTGCCGCTCCTCCCCTTTAAGGGCCTCCCAGTTAGCCAGCACCTCATCGGCATCCCTGACCTTGACCGAACCAAACACGTGCGGGTGGCGCCGTACCAGCTTGGAGTTAATGCTGCTAATGACATCACCCAGCTCAAACTCGCCGGCTTCGCCGGCAATCTGCGCGTGGAGCACGACCTGCATCAGCAAATCGCCCAGCTCTACCGCCAGCCGGCCCGAGTCCGCCCCGTCCAGGGCCTCCAGCACCTCGTAACACTCCTCAAGGAGGCTCCCCCTGAGCGAGGCGTGGGTCTGCTTTCTATCCCACGGGCAGCCGTCAGGACCCCTGAGGCGGGCGACTATTTTCACCAGGGTTGAGAAATGGCTTAAGTTCCGAGGTAAAGACAAAATAACCTCCTAATGTACATAAGATTATACAGGCTGAGTACAGCTTGAGGCAATCCCGGGTTATCGAAAACTTGTGATAAACCCGTGCTAAATGTCCCGGCCGGGCAGCACTGCCCCGACCAGCTGCCTCTGTCCTCTCAGGAACTCCTCCGAAAGCATAGCCCGCTTACCCTCCATCTGCACTGTCAGGACGCCCAGAATCCCGTCTCCGGTGCCAACACCAAAGCCAGACCGGGACCGAGCCACCACCTGCCCGGCCAGAACCCCCCCGGCGCCGGTTAACGGTTCCGCCTCGATAATCTTGAGAGCCTTCCCCTGCCACCAGGTGTAACAACCCGGCCAGGGGCTGTAGGCACGCACCCGCCGCCAGATGTCCAGCGCCGGAAGCCGCCAGTCAATCTCGCCGGCTTCCTTGGTAATCATGCCGGCATAGGTGGCACAAGCCTCGTCCTGAGGCCTGGGGCTGATTTCACCCCTCGCCCAGGAAGGCAGCGCGTCCAGAAGAAGGTGGGCCGAGACCAGAGACAGCTTTGAGCTAAGCGAACCGGTGTTATCTCTGTCTGATATGGGAACCTGGGCCCGGGTCAGTACCGGTCCGGTATCCAACCCCTCGTCCATCAGCATGATGCTGACGCCGGTGAAATCGTCCCCGGCCAGAATGGCCGCCACCACCGGAGACGCCCCCCGGTGCCTGGGAAGAAGCGAGGCATGAACATTGATACAGCCAAACCGCGGAAGCTCAAGAACCGCCCGGGGCAGAATCTGGCCAAAGGCAGCCACCACTATCAGGTCGGGCTGAAAGCCAGCTAGCTCGGCCACCGCCTCCGCCTTCTTCAGGCTGACCGGCTGTACCACCGTTAGACTTAAGGCCTGAGCGGCTTCTTTTACCGGCGAAGGAACCAACCGGCGACCTCTGCCGGCCGGACTGTCAGGCCGGGTATAGACAGTCGCCACCTGGTAGCCGCCCAGCACAAGGCGCCGGAGTGGTAAAACGGCAAACTCCGGGGTGCCCATAAAAATAACTCTCACTCGGGCCTCCCGCGGAAATTCTAACACTAAATGATTTTTCCAGCAATGTCTTGTCCCCCTACCTACAAGCTTAATATCGAGCAAAAAAACCAGCTTGAAAGACCTTCCACGGATTAGAGAGGGCCAAATCGGTCATCAACCAGTCCCAGATGTCTTGCCATCTCTGGTTGGCTGCTGATACCATTTACTAGTCCCTCAGCTCTAACCGGTCGGGGCAAGCTGCTGTGCTGGAAGGCATCTGAATTACCGAGCTTTAGGAGACATCTATCGCAATGAGGTCACCACAGGAGATCTGGGAAGCCGCCCTGGGGGAGCTACAACTTCAAGTCAATAAACCAAACTTCCGCACCTGGTTCAAGGGAGCCAGGTGCTTGGCCTACAAAGATAACCAGTTCGTTATCGGCGTTCCCAACACCTTTGTGGCCGAGTATCTAGACAAGAACCAGCGTTCTCTCATTGAGAAAACCCTCATCGGGCTTATCGGCAGCAGCGTTACCGTCCAATTTCAGGTGAACCCATCGCGGCCAGACTATACCGCTAGCTATGCCAGAAGAACCCGTGAGAAGACAGGCACTCCCCTGAACCCCAGATACACCTTTGATTCATTCATCGTCGGCAACTGCAACCGTGTCGCCCACGCCGCCGCCATGGGAGCCGCCCAGAGTCCGGGGCAGAGTTATAACCCCCTGTTCATATATGGTGGCTCCGGCCTGGGTAAGACGCACCTGCTACAGGCCATCGGTCATATGGCACAGGCAAATAACATAAGAGTGCTCTATGTCAGCGGTGAGCAGTTTACCAACGACTTCATCGGCGCCATCAGGGAACAGAGGACCGAGGAGTTCCGCGATAAATACAGGAGCGTCGACATACTGATGATTGATGACGTCCAGTTTCTCAGCGGGAAAGAGCAGACCGAGGAGAGTTTTTTCCACACCTTTAACCAGTTGCACAACTCCAACCACCAGATTGTGATTACCAGCGACCGCCCGCCAAAATCTATACCCCTGCTGCAAGACAGGCTGCGCTCCCGATTTGAGTGGGGTTTGGTCGTTGACATCCAGCCCCCTGACCTTGACACCCGCCTGGCTATCCTGAAGTCCAGGACAGAACAGGTCGGAACCGAGTTATCGCCTGAGGTACTGGAGTATATCGCACGGCAGGTTCAGAAAAACATAAGGGAACTTGAAGGCGGCCTTAACCGGGTGATTTCCTACTCCCGGCTGTTGAGAGTAAGGGTCACCATCGAACTGGCCACCAAAGCACTGAGGGATATCGCTGACAAGGCGCCCATAGGTAGCGATGCCACATCACCGACACTGCTTGATGCTGTCGCCAGCAGCTTTCAGCTAACTCCCGAAGACATCATCGGCCGACGGCGGGACAAAGAAGTCGCCCAGGCACGGCAGGTGGCCATGTACCTGCTCAAACAGCAGAACAGCTGCTCCCTGGCTGATATAGGCAGCGCACTTGGGGGAAGAAGTCCATCCACGGTGAGCCATGCCTGCGACAAAATCGCTCAGGATATTCAATCAAGCCCGCTCCTAAGACGCAAGATCAAAGAAATAAAGAGAACCTTCCAGCCGGCAAAAAACGGGGTCTCCCGGTAATATACCTGCACGGTTTTTGCATAAACTATCCGCCACTTTCTATAATTAACCTTGAATGTTGATAACTCCAAAACGGCCGACTTCCGTTCTCCTCCTTTTTCAGCGGACTGGGGTAAATTTTGCACCATACCGCTTTAGCTATGACTGGTGTTATTATTACTGTTAATAACTCTTTAAATAAGTTAGGGGAATAGAACAGAAAAATAATCATCAGCTAGACTCTACTAGGGTATGAGTTATGTTCGATAAGGTGGAAATAAGGGTAAAGGCCGGCAGGGGTGGCGATGGAATGGTAAGCTTCCGCAGAGAGAAGTTTGTGCCTTTTGGTGGGCCTGATGGCGGCGATGGTGGTCATGGTGGTGGCGTGGTCGTTATAGCTGATGGTGGTGTTACCGGTCTCGGGTTCTTCCGGCCGAAGGCGGTGTATCGAGCGCCGGATGGTGAGCCCGGCCGTGGCCAGAAGAAGCAGGGTAAGAACGGGGCCGACCTTGTGTTGCCTGTCCCTGTGGGTACCGTTGTTTCGGGCAAAACACGGCTGGGTAGTGATACCACCAGCTATGATTTGACCCAGCTAGGCCAGCGGGTGGTGGTGGCTAAAGGGGGTAGCGGTGGCCTGGGAAATACTCACTTTGCTTCATCAACCAACCAGGTGCCGCGCATCGCTCAGAAGGGTGAGGCCGGTGAGGAAAAGGATATCATACTGGAGCTCAAGCTTATTGCTGACGCCGGAATCATCGGTTACCCCAATGTGGGTAAGTCTTCTCTGCTGGCGGCGGCCTCAGCCGCCAGGCCCAAAATCGCTGGCTACCCCTTTACCACACTTAAGCCGGTGCTGGGTGTGGTTATTGTTGGCCACCACAGCTTTGTACTGGCCGAGATTCCCGGGCTGGTCAGCGGCGCTCATATCGGGCGCGGCCTAGGGCATGATTTCCTGCGCCACGTTCTGCGGACGAAGGTTCTTATTCACTTAGTAGACGGTGGCTCTGCATCTCCGGGCGATGATGTGGTCAGAGTGAACAGGGAGCTCAGTCTTTATGACTCAGACCTGGCCCTGAAACCACAGCTAGTGGCTATCAATAAGATTGACCTGCCTGAGGTGCAGGCCCGGCTCGGGGAACTGAAAGACAACTTCGCCAAAGTGGGAATTGAGGCTCGTTTTGTTTCGGTCGCCACCGGCCAGGGAGTCCCTGAGCTTATGGCTGAGGTCCTGGACATGCTGGAGCGGGTTTCTGCCCGGGAAGAGGCCGGGAAAGCACCGATGAAGGTCTTCCGTCCCCGGCCTAAAAAGGCGGGCGTCAGCGTCTGGCGTGAAGGGGACACCTTTGTGGTGATTTCCCCTGAGCTTGAGCGCATTGTCGTCGGCTCTGATTTGACCGATCCGGAGGCGCGCCGTCAGCTTATCCGGCTGGTAGACAGGGCTAGCGTGAGGCAGGCTCTGGAGAAAGCCGGTGTAGAGCCGGGTGATAAAGTCCGCTGCGGCGGTCTGGAATGGCGGTGGTAATGGTATGAATATCGGCATTCTTGGAGGAACCTTTGACCCCGTTCATAAGGGGCACCTGGTGGTGGCTAATGAGGTGACCATCAAGCTGGGTCTTGATGAGGTTCTCTTTGTCCCCGCCGGAAATCCCTGGCTCAAGGCCAACACCCGTATCTCACCGGCTGAGGACCGCGTCCAGATGGTGAAGCTGGCCATCGCCGGAAAGCCCGGCTTTAGACTGTCCACCATAGAGATAGAGCGGGCGGGCCCGACCTATACCGCTGACACCATCAGGGAACTCAGGCAGGGGCTGGGCGCCGGCGATGAGCTTTTCTTTATCCTGGGCTGGGACAACCTGAACGACCTGCCCCGGTGGCACCAGCCAGAGCTTTTAATTTCAATGAGCCGGCTGGTGGCGGTGCCCCGGGTCGGCGCTCCGGTGCCCGACCTTGACCTGCTGGAAGTGGCCATTCCCGGCATATCACGGAGGGTGATAATGCTGGACAAGCCGGAGATAGACATCAGCGCCTCAGCAATCCGGGAGCGGGTCAGGCAGGGTTTACCCATCAGCCATCTCGTCCCCGAGGCGGTGGAGAGGTACATCAGAGAGAATGGCCTGTACCGGGAGCAGGGGCCTGGGAGTTGAATAGCTAGATATCCAGGTTCTTAACGCTTCTGGCGTGAGCCTGGATGAAGCTCTTGCGGGGCAGGACTTCGTCGCCCATCAGCACGCTGAAGATGCTGTCGGCCTTGGCGGCGTCCTCTATGTTGACTGAGAGCAGGGTGCGGGTGGCTGGGTTCATGGTCGTCTCCCAGAGCTGCTCGGCGCTCATCTCCCCCAGACCCTTGTAGCGCTGGACTACTACGTTTGACTTATCAGACATTTTATCCAGTAATTGTATGACCTTATCCCAGGAAATGTCTGCTCCTATTTCCTTTTTATTTTTAATAACGAAGTATGTTTTGTCCTCGATAAAATTCTTAACCCTTGGGTAAACAGTTAAGCACTTGCGGAGAATAGGATTTTCAAAGAGTTTTCTATCAACCCGACCTTTGCACATTTTCCCACCAACGTCTATCCAATACTCATCATTTTCAGGATTAGATTGCATTATAAAAGGGAAATGGAATTGCTGGAACCATTTAGCAATGTCCAACATGAATTCCTTATTTTCCTTAGCAAAGTCAAGGCGCGAGTAGAATTCATTCATTCTTAAGATAAACTCACTGACTCCGCGAGGGATTTTTACATCCTCGGCTAGTGTTACCAAGTCTTGATTTATAGCCTTAAGTGATTCAAAGTAGTCAATCAGCTCTTCGCCAGTCAGTTTGATGGTCTGATCCTTTGAGTAAACTGAGACATTTTCGAAAGCCTTCTTTGCGAAATATTTGCTAAGCCCTTCCTCAGAATATACCCAATCTCTCGTTTTTCCTATGCTAACGCGGTAAAGGGGTGGCTGGGCGATGAAGAGATGGCCGTTGTTGATTATCGCCGACATATGCCGGAAGAAGAAGGTCAGGAGCAGGGTGCGGATGTGGGCGCCGTCAACATCGGCATCGGTCATAAGGATGACCCGGTGGTAGCGCAGCTTGGCCAGGTCAAGCTCCTCGTCTATGCCCGCCCCCAGGGCGGTGATGATGGAGCGGATTTCTTCATGGGACAGCATCCTGTCCGGTGCCGCCTTTTCCACGTTGAGAATCTTGCCCCTGAGGGGCAGAATGGCCTGAAAACGGCGGTTTCGCCCTTCCTTGGCCGAGCCGCCGGCCGAGGGGCCCTCCACCAGATACAACTCGCAGTGGGTCGGGTCTTTCTCCGAGCAGTCGGCCAGCTTGCCGGGTAGCGTGCCGGTGTCCAGGCTGCTCTTTCTGATGATCAGGTCTCTGGCCTTTCGGGCGGCCTCCCTGGCCTTGGCCGTGGTGGCGCACTTTTCTATAATCCTCCTGGCGTCGTCCGGGTGCTCCTCAAGATAGAGAGACAGCCCTTCGACGACGACACTCTCCACCAGACTCTTGACCTCGATGTTGCCCAGCTTGGACTTGGTCTGGCCTTCGAACTGGGGCTCGGACAGCTTGACGCTGACGATGGCGGTAAGCCCCTCCCGGACGTCATCACCCACCAGGTTGGGGTCGGTGTCTTTCAAGAGCTTGTTCTTGTGGGCATAGTCATTGAGCACCCGGGTGACCGCCGAGCGGAAGCCGGTGAGGTGAGTACCGCCATCAATAGTGTTGACACAGTTGGCGAAGCTGAAGGTGTTATCGCTGAAACCATCATTGTATTGAAGGGCGGCTTCGATGACGGTGTGGTCTGCCTGGCTGGAGATGTAAATGGGCTGGCGATGGCAGACTGTCCGGCTTCGGTTGAGGTGGCGGACGAAACCCGTAATCCCACCCTCAAAGTAGAAGCTTTTTTCCGTATCCCTTCTCTTATCGAAGAGGCATATCTCCAGTCCCTTGTTGAGGTAGGCTACCTCGCGCAGCCTCTCGCTCAGGGTGTCGAAGTCGTAGCCGGCTTTGCCGAATATATCTTCATCGGCCATGAAGGTTGTTGTGGTACCGGTGCCGGTGGCGTCCCCAATTTGGCACACTTTACTCTGGGGCAGGCCCTTTTTGTATTCCTGCCGGTACTTCTTGCCGTCGCGTTGGACAATCACCTCAAGCTGCGAGGACAGGGCATTGACCACCGAGGCACCCACTCCGTGCAGCCCACCGGATACCTGATAGGTCTTGCCACCAAACTTCGCCCCGGCGTGGAGTATGGTCATTACCGTTTCCAGCGCCGAGATGCCGGTCGCCGGGTGAATTTCTACCGGGATGCCCCGGCCATCATCTTCGACGGTGACCGACCCGTCTTCCCGGAGTGTTACCACGATTCTGGTGCAGCAACCGGCCATGGCTTCGTCAATGCTGTTGTAGACGATTTCATAGACTAGATGGTGCAGGCCGCGCTGGTCGGTTGAGCCGATATACATTCCCGGGCGGCGACGAACGGCTTCTCGCCCGCCCAAGACCTGAATGTCGGCGGCGGAGTATTCATTACCGGCTGTTGGTCTGGTTGACTCTGTTATATCTTGTGCCATAAGTAATCACTCAATAGATTGCCTGAGGTAGAAAGGAATAGCAAAAACGGAAATGTGGTACTGGTAAATAAAGGCTGACTGAATAGCGGTTGGGGCTGATTCAGTTGGAAGACACATTAACTTATTATAGCATATTTTGAGCGTGAGGTAAAGCTAGCCGGCGGCGTTTAGTCTCTTCTCCAGCTCGGCCAGAGGCACCGTTTCCTGCTTGGCTCCGGACATATCTCTGAGTGTCACCGTGCCCGTGGCCACCTCCTGTTCGCCGATGATAACCGCGTAGCGGGCGCCTGAGCTGTTGGCCTGTCTCAGTTGAGCCTTGAGACTTTTTGCGCTTGAGGCCTGAATTGTCCCGATGCCAGCCCGTCTCAGCCTGGCGGCAAGTTTTACTGCTTCATCCCTGGCCTCGTCACCTGCGTAGGCCAGGAACACCTCCGTCCTGGGCAGCAGCGGGATGGCCAACTTCTGCTTCTTTAGATTGAGGATGAGCCGTTCTATACCGCAGGCAAAGCCGACGGCCGGTGTCGGCTTGCCGCCCAGTTCCTCAATCAGGTCATCATAGCGGCCGCCGCCGCCGATGGTGCTCTGGGCACCGCCGGTCTCGGGTTGGATTTCAAACACCGTCCTGGTGTAGTAGTCCAGCCCCCTGACCAGGCAGTGGTTCTCGGTAAAGGGAAGCCCAAGCTGTCCAAGGTATCTCTTTAGCTGGCTGAAGTGCTGCTGGCAGCTGGGGCAGAGGCAGTCGGCACTCCTGGGGGCATAGTCGGCCAGCTGCTGGCACAGGGGCTTCTTGCAGTCCAGCAGCCGCAGTGTGTTCTGCTCCAGCCTGACCTTGCAGTCCGGGCACAGGTCAGCGCTGTGCCGGGTATAGTACTCTCTCAGGGTGGTCAGGTAGTCCGGGCGGCACTTACGGCAGCCGATGCTGTTAATGACCAGTGAAAGATGCCCCAGCCCCAGGAGCTCAAAGAAGCGCCAGGCCATATCGATGACCTCGCCGTCAAGAGCCGGGTCGGCATCGCCAATAGCCTCGTAGCCAAACTGGTAGTGCTGGCGGTATCTGCCGGCCTGGGGCCTCTCATACCTAAAAATGGGTGCCAGGTAATACAGCTTTACCGGCTGCGGCTGGTTGTTCATACCGTGTTCCAGATAGGCACGGCACACTGGCGCCGTGCCCTCCGGTCTCAGGGTTAGCCGGTTGCCCCCGCGGTCGGTGAAGGTGTACATCTCCTTGGCCACGATGTCGGTGCCCTGGCCGACGCTGCGGACGAACAGCTCGGCGTCTTCAAAAGCCGGGGTGTCGATGCGGCTATACCCGTAGAGCTGCGAGATGCCGGTTGCCTTCTCCTCTATGTAGCGCCAGTAGGCCTGTTCCTGGGGCAGGATGTCCCTGGCGCCGCGTGGTGCCTGGTACAAAGTCATCTCCTGTTTCAGCTAGAATACAGCATCAGGGTTTCTTTTGTAAAGCTGCCGTACTCGGGACAAGCGTTATGTTTTGCCAAGTCAGCCGTATTGCATTATACTTAAAGATATTACCCCATATTGAAATGGTAACGTCTTTTAAGCTGCTTCTGGAAAGAGCCAGCCAGTATCTGCCTCCGGAGAAACTGGCTCTGGTTGAGGCTGCCCATGACTTCGCCCTTAAAGCCCACGAGGGCCAGCTGCGTAAGTCGGGTGAGCCTTATCTTGAGCACCCGCTTCAGGTCGCCCTGACCCTGGCCGAGCTTCAGCTTGATGCCGGTGCTCTGGCGGCGGCTCTTCTTCACGATGTTCCCGAGGACTGCGGTGTTCCCATCTCACAGATTGAGGCCCGCTTTGGCCCGGAGGTGGCCAAGCTGGTCGATGGCACCACCAAACTGAGCCGGCTGTCATGGCGGGCTACCGGAGGGGTGCTGCGGGGCAGTCAGGCCACCAGGCAGCGCCAGGCGGAGAGCCTGAGGAAAATGCTGGTAGCTATGGCTGAGGACCTGCGCGTGGTCTTTATCAAGCTGGCCGACCGGCTGCACAATATGCGTACCCTTGACGTGTTGCCCCTGGAAAGGCGGCGCAGCATCGCCCGGGAGACGCTGGAGATATATGCTCCGCTAGCCCATCGTCTGGGGATATGGGAACTCAAGTGGCAGCTGGAAGACCTCTCCTTCCGCTATCTTGAGCCAAGGAAGTATAACCATCTGGCTAATCTGGTGGCCAGCCGGCGCACCGAGCGGGAGGGCTTCATCGCCCGGGTAATAGACATCTTGAAAAAAGAGTTTGAGCGGGCGGGCCTGAAAGCCGATATATCCGGTAGACCCAAGCACCTTTACAGCATTTACCAGAAAACGGAAAAGTATGCCGCCCAGGGCAAGGAGTTTAACGACATCTATGACCTTCTTGCCCTCAGGGTAATAGTTGACTCTGTATCTGACTGCTATAACGCCGTTGGCATTGTCCACAGCCTGTGGCATCCGCTGCCCGGCACCTTTGATGACTTTATCGCCAACCCCAAGCCGAACGGCTATCAATCACTGCATACCGTGGTAATGTCACTGGGGACAACACCCCTTGAGGTTCAGATTCGCACCCGCCAGATGCACCACATTGCCGAATACGGAGTAGCCGCTCACTGGCGCTATAAAGAGGGCGAGAAAGAGGGCATACACTTTGAGGAGAGAATCAGCTGGCTGAGACAGTTGATTGACTGGCACCGTGAGCTCAGCGGGACCGAGGAGTTTCTGGAATCGGTTAAGACGGACATCTTTATTGACCAGGTCTTTGTCTTCACGCCCAAAGGTGAGATAAAAGACCTGCCCAAAGGTTCAACCCCTCTTGATTTCGCCTACCGGGTGCATACTGAGCTGGGCCACCGCTGCATCGGCGCCAAGGTCAACGGCAAGCTGGTGCCCCTTGACTATCAGCTGGGCAACGGTGATGTTGTCGAGATTATGACCACCAGGCGGGCTAAAGGTCCCAGCCGGGACTGGTTGAGCCCCAACCTGGGTTATGTTAAGACCGGCCATGCCCGGGAGAAGATACGGCAGTGGTTCAAGAGGCAGGAGCGGGCGGACAACATTGAGCACGGCCGGGAGCTACTGGACAGGGAGTTGAAGCAGCTGGGTTTGAAGTTCAGTGACCGGGAGGCGCTGGCCAAGCTCTCTAATTACGACAGTCTGGATGATTTCCTGGCGGCTGTCGGATACGGCGGCATCAGTGCTCACCAGATTGCCCTGAAGCTGGCCGCCCAGCAGGAGCAGCCGAGACCGGTTACCGGCGTTACCTCACCCCAACCGCCGGCATCAACCGTCCAGGTGCTCGGTGTTGGTGATTTACTGACCAATCTAGCCAGATGCTGTCACCCGCTTCCTGGTGATAACATTGTCGGCTATGTCACCCGGAGCCGGGGGGTTACCGTCCACCGGCAGGACTGTTACAATGTAGTGCACGAGGACGAGACTGAGAGGCTTATCCCGGTGGAGTGGGGAGAAGCAGATGCCCTCCATCCGGTCAAGGTTCAAGTTGAAGCCTGGGACAGGGTAGGGCTGGTGCGCGATATCTCCACCATCGTTGCCGAGGAGAAAGTCAACATCACCAACATGAGTGTTATTGAGCACGATGACCGCACCACGACCCTCGACCTGACTCTGGAAACCAAGGGCCTGGCACAGTTAAGCCGACTGCTGATCAAGATTGAGGGTATTCGCGGAGTGGTAAGCGTAGCCCGGGTGGGGGATGGAGCTACGGTGCGGGCCAGCTCCTCAACTCAGGCTGTATAGCAGTTGAAGACAGCCCGGAATATTGTATAATGGATATTGTTTAAGGGAGGTAGACACTTGCCCAATACCAAATCGGCCAAGAAGCAGATGCGGGTAGCCCAGAGAAAGCGGCTGAGGAATAAGCCGGTCCGAAGCCAGGCCAGAACCGTGGTCTATAAAGCAGAAGAGCTTATCCTGTCCAATCGGCTTAAGCCGGCTGAGGCTGAGGTCCTAGCCGCCGTCAGTTCTCTGGATAGGGCTGCTGAGAAGGGGGTTATTCACCGGAATAACGCCGCCCGGCGCAAATCACGGCTGATGAAGAAGCTGAACAAAGCCAAGGCGGCGCCTCCGGCTGGGTAACGCAAGGCCGTTCACCCCTGCTTTTTAGAGTTTGTTGCATCTAGTTATCCAAAGCATCATTGCAGCGAAGCAATCTGTCTTCATCAGAGTGCTGCGTCTCGATAGACAGGAGACAACGCTCAGAAGTCAGGTTTGACCAATAACTAGTAGTGCTATTTTCCAAAGAAGGCTTGACAAAAGCCTTCTTTTATTGTAATCTTAGAACGGATGTTCGCTATGGCTAGCTCTGTGAAAGCAAAACTAAAGGGACTATCAACCAGGCAGCGGCGGATTATTGACTACGTCCGCCGCTTCTGGCTGGACAACGGCTACCCGCCGAGCATCAGGGATATAGTCGCCGGCTGTGGACTGAGCTCAACATCGGTGGCCGACTATAACCTTGATGTCTTGGAAAGGAAGGGCTTTATCCGCCGTCACCCTGAGGTCTCACGGGGCATCGAGCTTTTGCTCCGACCCTCCGAGGGGAAGGTTCTGGTGCCCGTAATTGGCCGGATAGCCGCCGGCCAGCCGATACCGGTGCCGGACAACGACAGCTGGGACATTGCTGCTTCCTCAGACACGATAGAGGTTACCGAGGGGCTGACCCGGGGCCGGGAAGGGATTTATGCTTTGAAGGTGAAGGGCACGTCAATGATGGACGCCCTGATAAATGACGGCGATACGGTGCTGATGCAGTATACCAATGCGGTGGAAAACGGAGAGACGGCGGCCATATGGCTCAAGGCAGAAAGGGAAGCAACCCTGAAGAAGTTCTATGCCGAAGCCGGCCGCATCCGCCTGCAGCCGGCAAACAGCTCCATGAAAGCCATCTATGTTGAGCCGGATAACTTTGAGATTCAGGGCAGGGTGATTGCCGTCATCCGGCAGTTGGGTTAGTCTTGTTCCTGCTCTTTTCTCTCTCTGTGCCAGCGGTCAACACCAAAGGCGGCCAGCCCCCGCTTTCTCAGGGCGGCGATGGCCGTGGGCAGGAACTTGACCACTATCAAAAACAGCAGGACGACAGAAATAATGGTGGCATACCCCGAGCCGGTGCCAAACCAGGCAATGAAGGGTAGCGCCAGGAGGCCCAGAAACATGGACAGGGCGATGTTCCTGGTGAAGGCCAGAGGCACAACGACAAAGGCGGCGAAGATGCCCAGCCCGAGCGGGTATCCGTAAGCAGGGAAAAGCACGAGCAGGGCGCCTATGGTTGCCCCCATGCCCTTGCCGCCACTGAACCTGAGCCAGACCATCCAGTTGTGACCAATAACCGAGGCCAGTGCCGCCAGAAGCACATAGGCATCAGGCACACCAAGCCCCCACTTAGCGATGGCTACCGCCACCGCCCCCTTGCCCAGGTCAACGGCGCCCACTGTCAGCGCCGGCAACAGTCCTACCTCCCGGAAGACGTTCAGGCCACCGACGTTGCCTCCTCCCAGCCGGCGAATGTCTTTGCCCTTGACCAGGCGGGTAATGATGTAGGCCGAGGGAGTAGAGCCTAGGAGATAGCCAACAACTATGGCTAGAGCTTCATTCATCTGGACCTCCGATTGAGTAAACTACTTCTTATAGGCAGGGGTGCACCAAGCGAGGTATCTGGGGTTTTCACCCTGTATCACCTCAAAGTAGAGCTGCTGAAGTCTGGCCGTTATTTCACCGATCTGGCCGTCACCTATAATACGGTGGTCTATTTCGGCCACTGGCGTAATATTGGCCGCTGTGCCGGTAAGAAAGCACTCGCTGGCGGTGTACAGCTCGCTGCGGTCAATCAGCCTCTCCTCGGTCTTGACACCCAGCTCCCTTTCCGCCAGCTCCATCACCGTGTTGCGGGTGATGCCTACCAGGATGTTGTTGCTGGTGGCTGGCGTCACCAGCTTCCCGTCTATCGCCAGAAAGATGTTCTCACCGCTGCCTTCTGACACGTAGCCGTCCGGGGAGAGCATAATCCCCTCATCGAAGCCGTTCTCCACGGCTTCTGTCTTTGTTAAGGCATTGTTGATATAGATGCCAGTAACCTTGGCCTGGGGCGGTATCACGTTGTCATCGGGCCGCCGCCAGGAGGACACGCAGCATCTGATTATCGGCGGCAGATAAGGTCCCCAGGGGAAGGCAAAGACCAGAAAGTCGTCATCCAGGCCGTGCAGGCGAACACCCAGAGCCTCCGAGCTCTTGTAAGCCAGGGGGCGGATGTATATATCCTCCTTAAAGGCGCACTTCCTGACCAGCTCCACCGTTATCTGACACAGCTCATCTATAGAGAAAGGCAGTTTTATCTTCAAAAGCCGGCAGCCCCTCTGTAGCCTTTCGTAGTGCTCCTTAAGACGAAAGATGTACATCTGCTCCTGCTTTGAGTTCCAGTTGCCCCTGATGCCCTCAAAGATAGCGGTGCCGTAGTGGAGGGCGTGGGTCATAACGCCAATCTTGGCTTCGGCCAAGGGCATAAACTGTTTGTGGAAATAGGCATATGACGGCATCTTAAGACTCCCTTCTTGGCAAAGGATTATAGCCAGTTAGCGGAGAGAATACAAGCTACTGCTACCAACTCCGCTACACCTTCCCCCCGCAGTTGGAGCAGAACTTGCTGCCGGCCGGGTTGGGGTGTGAGCAAGCCTTACAGATTATGCTGTCCCCTTTCGGGCTCTCGCCAAAGTAAAGTTTGATGTGGGGCCAGGGAATCTCGATGTTCTCTTCGTCGAAGGCCTTCTTGATTCTCTTTCTCAGTTCGCCGGTTACTTCCCACTGCTGCATCGGCCTGGTATCACCCAGAATTCTTATGTCAATGCCGGAATCCCCAAATTTCTGCACCCTGAGCACCTGAGGCGGGGTTTTGATGAGCTTGCCGAAGTGTTCATCCAGTGCCAGTTCTTTGCCCACCCTGTTTATCACGGCAAAGACATGGTCAAGGTCCTCGTTGTAACCTACCGAAATGTCCAGGTTGACCCGGGCCCAGTCCCGGGTGTAGTTTGAAGCTGTGGTAATATCACCGTTGGGTATGGTATGGACCACGCCGTCAAGGTCGCGGAGGACGGTTCTCCTTAGGTTGACATCCTCCACCAGACCGGCGATGCCGGCGACCTTGACCACGTCACCCTTGTTATAACGGTCTTCCAGCAGAATGAACAGCCCGCTCAGAAAGTCCTTTATCAGGCTCTGGGCGCCAAAACCGATGGCTAAACCGACGACACCGGCGCCAGCCAGTAGAGGCGTGATATCAATTGTTAATTCAGAGAGTATCATGAAGAGCACAACTACGGCGATGATTATACCGATAGTGCTGGTGAGCATGCTGCTTAAGGTCTGTGTCCGGTTCTCAAACCATAGCTTGGCGTGGCGTCCTCTTCCTGTTGCCCTGATTGTCCTGCTCACTATGCGGGGTATCAGCAATTTCAATAGACGGTAGATTAGATACGAGATTATTATGTAGGCCAGAATAATTATGCCGTGGCTCAAAAGCCACTCCTGCACCGTTTCCGGGGTTATGATGGCTAGGACGCCCTCGCGGGAGATAATGATGGCTACCACCGCCAGCACCATAAGTGCTAACAGGGCTCCCCCCACCACCAGATAGACACGGTTCAGCGCTCTGTACCGCCTGGTCTGTGTCTTTGATGGCTCTGACTTGGTCAGCCTGTCCCGGTACCTGTTCCTGAGAAAGATGAGAAGGGTAAGCCCCAGAGCGGCGGCGCTGAGGAACCATATGCTGTTTGTGGTAAACCATGCCCACATTTTGCCACCTCCCAGATGTGCTAGCGAATTATACCACAGATATGGTTGGGCTGGTCAGTCGGAAGCTTGATAGCTTCTACCGCGACAGACTCGGCGTCTGCAGTGTGTATCCTCTCTTACTTTCGGGGAAGATGTCCTTGAGTCTGAGCGTCCTCCCCGTCTGGATTGAGGTAAAGCCGTATTTTCTGCGGATGCGGTCGATGGTGCTGTTTAGTCTCTGAAGTCTTGCCCCGGCCGGGTCCAGCATATCAAGCTGCCGTCCGACCTCAACCAGGTTTGATGCCCCGATGCCGATGAGGCGGACAGCCCGTTTTTCTTTGGCCAGGGCTTTTCCCAGCAGCTTCTGGCCGGTGGCAAAGATGGTCTGGTCGGCGTCGGTGGCTTGCCTTAAGGTCTGGCTGCGGGTGATGGTGACAAAGTCGGCATACCTCAGTTTCAGGGTGAGGCATCGGGCTTGCTTATTCTGCTGACGTAGCTCGCTACCCACCCGCTCTCCCAGATAACGGAGAGTAGCCTCAAGAAAAGCCTGGCTCCGGGTGTCCTGGGCAAAGGTGGTCTCCCGGCTGATGGACTTGGCTTCCCGTGGCGGCTCCACTTCCCGGTCATCAATGCCCCTTGGCAGACGGTGCAGATACCTACCAGAAACGCCAAAATGGCTTTTCAGGGACGCTAGGGGGGTCAGTGATAGTTTGCCTATGGTATCAATGCCCAGGCTTCTCAGAATAGGCTCCGTCTTCTTGCCGATGCCGGGCAACTTTCCTATAGGCAGTGGTGCCAGGAAGGAGGCCTCTTCCCCGGAAGCTACCTCTATCAGGCCGTCTGGCTTGGACAGCTCCGAGGCGATTTTGGCCACCACCTTGGAGCTGGCGATGCCGACCGAGGCGCAGATACCCAGCTCGGCTTTGACCCGTTGCTTTATCTTCTCCGCCATCTGTTTGATGGAGCCGTGGAGGGACTCAAAGCCGGTGACATCCAGATAGGCTTCGTCAATGCCCATCGGTTCGATGAAGGGTGAAAAATCGGCCAGAATAGCCATAAACTTCCTCGATGCTTTCCGGTATTTGGTGAAGCTGCCCTCTATAAATATGGCCTGGGGGCAGAGGCGGCTGGCGGTCTTCAGGGGCATGCCGGAGTAAAGGCCAAACACCCGGGCCTCGTATGAGGCGGCGGCCACCACCCCCCGACGGTCAGGACGACCGCCGACCACCACCGGTTTGCCTCTGAGCTCTGGTTTATCCACCTGCTCCACCGAGACGAAGAAGGCGTCAAGGTCAATATGTATAATACGTCGTGCCATTGTTCTACTCTAGAGACTTTATCTTCTGGTTTGTCTTTGGCTACCCGGCTGAGGTAAACACAGTAAGTTCAATGAGTGAGTTTGGCTAAGGGTGCCTGTTATCTCGGCTAACTGGAAGATTGCGGGGTCGGGCGTGGTCATCTTCTGGTAAGTTTGCCCAGAGCCAGCAGGATAAAGAAGATAACGATGATAAGCCCGATGCTAGCCAGCGCATTAAGAAAGACCTGCATAAAACCAGCCACCTCTATGAATTACTACTTAGTATACCACTTGAGACAACCACGGTGTTACTCAGGACTGCCCGGGCGGTGAAGCTCTGTGACCCTCCGCTCAAAGGTGCTTCTCTCCAGTAAAACCCGCCTGTGGCAGCTCAGGCACCTGATGCCGATATCGGCGCCCAGCCTTACCACCTGCCACTGGTAGCCGCCGCAGGGGTGCTTCTTTTTCAGGCGGACGACATCGCCCAGCCTTATCTCCATTACCATATTTTTACGCCGGCATAATATCAGCCCGGTAGAGGTTAATCTGTCCCCGCAGCTCGGAGGCCGCCTTCCGGACGGCCCGGGCGTAGATGACCTGCCGCGATGAACAGATGATTGCCTTTTCTCCCCGGGCATCAACTCCGTAGCGGACGGCTTTTTTCAGGTCTCCACCCTGGGTGCCGATGCCGGGTATCAGGAGGGGCATATCGGGGTGGTTTTTCCTGATTGCTTCTAGCTCTCGAGGGAAGGTGGCGCCGACCACCAGTCCGATGTTGCCGTATTTGTTCCACTGGCTGGCTTTGCTGGCTACCAACTCGAACAGCGGGCGGTTTCCACTTTCCGCTCCAAATGAGAGACTCTGAAAATCTTCTGAGCCGGGGTTGGACGTCCGGCACAGGATAAACACCCCCCGGTCGCGGTAATCAATGAATGGCTCAACCGAGTCAAAGCCAAGATAGGGATTAACCGTTGCGGCGTCAAAATCCATATCAGAAAAGATGGCCCGGGCGTAAAACCGGGCTGTGTTGCCGATGTCACCGCGTTTGGCGTCACCTATCACAGGTATATCTCCGGGAATGGATTCCACGGTCTGTTTCATTATGTCAAAACCTTGGGCCAACACTTCATAGAAGGCAAAGTTCAGCTTGTAGGCACACACCAGGTCCCGGGTAGCGTCAATAATTGCCCGGTTGAATGCAAGAACGTCTGTTTTGTCCGGCATCAGCTCCGGGTCAGGGTCAAGCCCGACACACAGCAGGCTGTTGTTCTTTCGGCTGACACTTACCAGCTTTTCCAGGAAGTCCATCTTGGCTGGTCTGATATTACCAGCCTTATGTATAGGCGTCAAGCTCTGTTTTTGTGCTAAACTATACGAGAAATTCGATTCAGGAGAATTCATTGCCGGACTCTCTCTATCAGCAGGCTTTAGACTATCTCTACAGCTTTATAGACTACGAGACCATGCACCAGCCGCGTGATGCCATAAACTATGACCTCAGGCGTATGGAGGAGCTGCTGGCCCGGCTGGGCAAGCCTCATCTGAAGGCAAAGTCGGTTCACATAGCCGGCACCAAGGGCAAGGGGAGCACCGCTGCCATGATAGCCTCGGTGCTGACTGCCTCGGGCTATAGGACCGGTCTCTATACCTCGCCCCATCTCATTGATATAAGAGAGCGTTTCCGGGTTGATGGCGAGCTTATCTCCCCGGCTGAACTGGTTGAGCTGGTAGCCAGACTCAGACCCGAGGTTGATGCTTACCACCAGGAAGCCAGCTACGGCCGGCTGACTACCTTTGAGCTCTTGACCGCCCTGGGTTTTATGCACTTTGCCCGGGAGTCGGTTGACTTCCAGGCGGTGGAGGTCGGGCTGGGGGGCAGGCTGGATGCCACAAATGTCATTAAGCCTGAGGTCTCGGTCATCACCTCCATCAGTCTGGAACATACCGATGTACTGGGTGGTTCCCTGGCCGAGGTTGCTACTGAGAAGGCGGGTATCATCAAGCCCGGCTCGGTGGTGGTCAGCTCCCCCCAGGCTGATGAAGTCGCCCGGATAATAGAGGAAACCTGTCGTCAGCACAGAGTCAGGCTGGTCAGGGTGGGTGGAGATGTCACCAGCCAGGAGCTTGGCTTTGCGGCCGACAGGCAGCTATTCAGAGTCAAGGGGCTGTTAGCCAGTTATGACCTGTCAATCCCGCTTTTGGGCCGCTACCAGCTGGAGAATGTGACGGCGGCGGTAGCCACCCTAGAAGTTCTGGGGCTGAAGGGCTTTAACATCACCCGAGAGAGCATCGCCGAAGGTCTTAACAAGGTGAGCTGGTCAGGCCGCTTTCAGATTCTGGCGTGTAAACCCCTTATTGTGGCTGACGGTGCTCATAACCCGGCGTCAGCCCGTGCCCTGAGACAGTCTCTGGAAGATTACCTCAAAGGCACTTCCTTTGGCCGGGCGGTCCTGGTCATCGGCTCATCATCGGATAAGGATATAGCCGGCATCGCCAGGGAGATAGCTCCCCGCTTTGATACCGTTGTCGCCACCCGTTCCCGCCACCCCCGGGCAATGCCGGCGGCATCCATCGTGGTTGCCTTCAGAAATTGTGGCCGGGAAGTTTTGATGACAAACACAGTCCCTGAGGCGTTGTCGCTGGCTTTGTCTATGGCCGGGGAGGCAGGTGTTATTTGCGTTGCCGGTTCCCTTTTTGTGGTCGGCGAAGCGATTGAATATTTCGGCAAGGGTGAAGAAGCGGTTTCGTAGGGTTTACCCTTTGCGGTGTCGCTTCGGGTTGTAAAACATATTTAGGGGTTGTCCTCGAACCTGGTGACCAGAGCTTCTTCGGGCAGCATACCGCCCAGGATTTTCTCTAACGCCATGGTGTGGCTGCAAAGCCCCCGGTAAGAAAAGAAATCGCAGGTACAGAGCCATTTACCGTCCTGGTAGCTGGTGGTGTGGCTGTCATTGGTGCCGCGAAAGTTCACCGAAAGCTCGGTGAAGGTGATGCGGTCTGGCTCCTGAGCGTAGCGTTTCGCCTTTTCAATTTTCCCAATGAGACTTGACTGCATGCGACACCTCCTAAAACTTGAAAAGCACCGGCTCAAACCAGACCGGTGCTTTTCGGAATCACTTTTAAAGCCAATACAGGCATATCAATCACTTCCTACGATTTAATTTTACAGCTTTTGCCGCCGCAAGTCCAGCAGAATCTTGATGGTCTGATGCGGGATAATCGGAATTTTTACAGAAAAATTTCTGTTTGCGGGGACGGAATTATTGGGTTAGAATTGCCGGGGAGAGTCTGTTGCGGAAGGAGGCAACTGGTGAGGGCGCTGCTCCAGCGGGTAACGAGTGCCAGGGTAAGCATCGCCGGCGAGGAGGTGGGCAGCATCGGCCCGGGGTTGGTGGTCTTGGTCGGGGTGGCTATTGGCGATAGCGAGAAGGACATAGATTATCTGGTAGAGAAGACGGTCAACCTGCGCGTCTTCTCTGATGAGGCGGGCAGGTTCAATCTTTCGGCTCTGGATACCGGCGGCGAGCTGCTGCTGGTGAGCCAGTTCACCCTCCTGGCCGATACCAGAAAGGGGCGGCGCCCCAGTTTTGTCCTGGCGGCACCCCCGGATGAGGCCGAGAGGCTGTTTGACGAGTTTGTCAGGCGGGCCTGTGCCACCGGGCTACGGGTAGCCGCCGGGCGCTTTGGTCAGTACATGCAGGTGGAGATTCACAATGACGGCCCGGTGACCATAATGCTTGATAGCCGGGAAAAGTTTGATTCCCGAGACTAGTTGCAACTACAAAAAGTTGCAATTATTATTCCCATCGGCTATAATATTGTTAGTCTTTCAGTCAGGTAAAGGTTCGGTGGTTCCAAACGTAGACATAACCAGCAGGCTAAGCCGAAAAGGGTACCGGCTGACCCCTCAGCGGATGATGATACTGGAGGCGGTTGAGGCGGCCGATAGCCACATCAGCGCTGAGGAGATATACACCAAGGTCTGTACCCTCTATCCCCATCTGAACATATCCACCGTCTACCGTACGCTGGAGCTCTTAAAGGGGCTGGGCCTGGTAACGGAGACAGACATGGGTGACGGTCGGGTGCGCTACCACAGCATAAGAAAAGGGCACCACCACCACCTTGTCTGCCAGAGATGCGGCCAGATTATTGACCTTGATGAGCAGGCGCTGACTCCCCTTAAGAACACCTTATCCCGGGAGTATGGCTTTAGCGCTGACTTGAAACACCTGGCCATTTTTGGTCGCTGTAAAACCTGCCGATAATTTTTTTAATACAATGATGCAAATAGTTGCAATTGCTCAAAGATGCGAGGGGAATTTTAGATGCACATCCCTGATGGTTTTCTGAATGCGGCTACGGCGGCCACAACCTATGCCATTTCGGCCGGCGGTGTGGCCAATGCGGTGAGAGTAGCCAACAAAAATCTGGGCGATAGACATATTCCCTTGATGGGAATACTGGCGGCTTTTGTCTTCGCCGCCCAGATGCTCAATTTCCCGGTGGCTTTCGGCACCTCGGGCCATATCATCGGGGCAGCCCTGGTGGCTATTCTGCTCGGCCCTTGGGCGACGGTAATCATAATGAGCGCCGTGCTCCTGGCGCAGAGCTTGGTCTTTCAGGACGGCGGGCTCCTGACCCTGGGAGCCAACATCCTTAACATGGGCATCGTTGCCGGCTTCAGTGCCCACTATCTCTACCACTTTACCAGGTCGCTTCTGGGTGGTAACCGCAGGTCCAGGCTGGTGGCAGGCTTTCTGGCCGCCTGGGGCTCGGTCTTTCTGGCTTCAATCGCCTGCGCCCTAGAGCTGGCCCTCTCCGGGACATCGCCTCTGGCGGTAGTGGTGCCGGCTATGGCCGGTGTGCACGCCCTTATCGGTATCGGGGAAGGGCTTATCACCGTGGCCGTTCTCAGCCTGGTGATGGCCACCAGGGCCGACCTGCTTGAGCTGCAGCGGATTTAAAAGAGACTGGTTATGAGCAAAAAGTGGTGGTTGATAGCGCTGATACTCTGTCTGGTGCTGGCTACTCTGTCTCCCTTAGCCTCGTCTTCCCCCGACGGGCTGGAGAAAGTGGCCGGGGACAGGGGCTTTGTCGGGCTGGCTCAGGAATCCCCCTTCAAGATTTTTGCCGGCTACGTCTTTCCCGGTATAGAGAACCAGGCGCTGGCGACGATTTTGGTCGGCTGGCTGGGTACCCTCGCTCTTTTTGGTATCGCCTATGGTCTGGCCTGGCTAATCAGAATAAGAAAAAAAGAGGACTGCCGCTTGAACAAGACCGAGGGATAGACTATGAAGCACAGCTTTCTTGACCGGTACAGCGACCGGAACAGCATGATTCACCGCCTTGACCCGCGCACCAAGCTGGTGGCCACCCTGGCTTTTATAGCCGCCGTGGTGCTGACCCCCTCCGGCGGCTGGCTGAATTACGGTCTGTATTTTATCATTGTCGCCGGCCTGATACTGTTGTCCCGGGTGCCGGTCCTTTATGTTCTCAAGCGGTCGCTGGTGATTTTCCCCTTTGTCCTGCTGGTGGCCGTCTTTATCCCCTTCTTTAAGGAGGGGGAGGTGGCCGGCAGCTACAACCTGTGGCTGTGGCAGGTCTCGGTCACCCATAACGGGCTTGCCGTCCTGGGAAATATTCTGGCCAGGTCCTGGCTTTCTGTCTTGAGCCTGATTCTGCTGACCGCAACCACCGGTTTCTCAAGCCTGCTACGGGGGCTGGAGCGGTTGCGGGTGCCCGGGGTGATGGTGATGCTGCTGTCTTTTATGTACCGCTATATATTTATCCTGGTTGACGAAGTGATGCGTCTGAAGCAGGCCAGAGACAGCCGTAGCTTTGGCGGCCACTGGGTGAGGCAGATAGGCGCCGTGGGTGGCATGATCGGCACGCTGTTTATCCGCAGCTACGAGCGCGGCGAGCGGGTCTACGCCGCTATGCTGGCCCGTGGTTTTTACGGCCACAGTCGGACCTTAGAGCGGCTGCATTTTGGCCGGGCGGATGCTTACTTTGTCGCCGGTTTGAGTTTAGTCCTTGTTTCAATCAACCTGTTTAACCTGTTTTACTAAGGAGTTGGCGTGGAAGAGCTGATAGCGGTAGAAAATCTTTCCTTCGTCTATCCCGATGGCCAGCGGGCGCTAAACGATGTCAGCCTGACCATACATCGGGGGAGCTCGGTGGCCATAGTCGGACCCAACGGGGCGGGTAAGTCAACACTACTGCTGCATTTTAACGGCATCCTGAAGAGCAACGGCCGGGTAAGACTCCTGGGCAGGACGCTTGATGAGCACAACCTGAGGTGGGCGCGGAGCCAGGTGGGGCTGGTGTTTCAAGACCCGGATGACCAGCTGTTCTCACCCACCGTTTTTGACGATGTCGCCTTCGGGCCCATCAATATGGGCCTGAGTGACGCTGAGGTTCACGGGGCGGTCGCCAGAGCTCTGGAGATGGTGGGCATGGCTGGTTCTGAAAAGCGTTCACCGCATCACCTCAGCGTCGGTGAGAAAAAGCGGATTGCTATAGCCACCGTTTTATCCATGTCCCCGGAGGTTCTGGTAATAGACGAGCCCACGGCCAACCTTGACCCCAGGGGCAAATGGTCTCTAATCGGTGTCCTTAAGAAACTGCCCGGAACCAAGATAATCGTCTCTCATGACCTGGAGCTGGTCGGGGCGCTGTGCTGTCGGGTTATCATACTTGACCAGGGTAGGATAGTGGCCGACGGCGCTGCTGAAGATTTACTCTCTGACAGGCAGCTACTTGCTGACCACGGGCTGGCGGGTGTCTAATGGCTCTGATAGACCTTATAAGGCACAGAAGAAGCGTCAGGCATTTTCTGGACAAGCCGGTTGAGCGGGAGAAGCTTATGCTCTGCCTTGAAGCCGCCCGGCTGGCGCCATCGGCCTGCAATTCTCAACCCTGGAAGTTCATCGTTGTTGACAATGTAGAGCTGAAAGATAAGCTGTGTTCCGCCGCCTTTGGCGGCGTATACTCGGTGATGTCTTTTGCCAGAAGGGCGCCGGTAATAGTGGTTGTCGTCTCTGAAAAGGCCAGGTTCTTAGCCAGAATAGGCAGCCTGTTCAGGGGAACCAATTTCTACCTGATAGACATCGGCATCGCTGCTGAGCACTTTGTCCTCCAGGCTGAGGAACTGGATCTGGGCACCTGCTGGCTGGGCTGGTTTGATGAAGGGGCGGTGAAGCGGATAATGGGTGTTCCCAGGGACAGAAAGATAGACGTTGTGATAGCTCTGGGCTATCCCGATAGGAAAAGGCTGGGCAGGCCTCATGAGCGGGAGCTGGTAGAAGAGGTTTCCGCCTTTAATTCTTACGATGGGGCAGAGAAGTGAAGTTATGTTGTCTCTGTCCGATCTCTTACTTTGTCACTGACCAGACCAGAGCCACCACCCAGCCGACGAAGGTCCACCCCAGAAAGAAATTGAGCAGGAAAATAGCCAGGGCATTACGCTGTTTTCTGGCCAGGGCGATTATGCTCGGCAGAAAGTAGAAAGCCAGAGTAAGGATGAAGAGAATAAAGCCGACAAAGCTGGTGAAGTAGAATTCGATGACACCCATATTCCCCCCTTTAGGTGTTTTGCTATAGTTTACCAGCCGGAAGAGTTTTTGGCTACTCCTTCACCCACAGACTCTCGCCATCGGTGATAAACTCTATCGTGCCGTCCTCATCGGTGCGATAGACATTCTCCGGGCCTAGCTCTGTCTTAAGTTCTTCCGTGATATCGCTGCTGGGGAGGCCATAGTCATTATCGGCACCAACTGAGATGACGGCTAGCTGAGGGCTGGCTGCGGCCAGGAACCCAGGAGTTGTGGAGGTGTTAGAGCCGTGGTGGGCTACCTTGAGCACGGTGCTTTTGGGGACACGGCGCTGGCCCAGAAGCTCAGATTCTCCCTGCCACATCAAGTCACCGGTAAGAAGGAAGCCTATTTTGCCGGTGCTGACATACAGAACGACGCTGTTGTTGTCAACATCAGACTCGGTGCCAGCCAGCAGGGGGTTCGGCGGATTTAAGACGGCTATTTCCACCCCGTCTAAATCGACCTGCTGGCCGGATTGGGCGGTGGTACTTTTGATATCCCTTTCTTTTATCAGGCCGAGCCACTCATCGTAAACGGGCGAATCATAGTCCACGTCGGGATAGAGCACCTGCTCCACCCGATAATCATTCAACACCTCAACCAGTCCGCTGAGGTGGTCGGAGTGTGGGTGGGTCAAGACGACCAGCTCAATCGTTCTGTCCCAGAAGGGCATTTTCTGACCCAGCTCCAGTGTTATCGCCTGTGGGCTGGGGCCGCCGTCAACCAGAACCTGGTAATTCCCTTTTTGAATCAGGATGGCATCTCCCTGGCCGACGTCAAGGAAGCTGACGTGCAACCTGTCATCAGGAACAGCGGCTACGGCTGCTCCTGTCAGAATGGCCACCAACAGTAGCGGTAAGACAAGCCACTTCCTGGGCACCCGGGTGAAGAAGCTGCCGGAATTATTTACCAGTGGCTTTAATATGGTTATTGCTCTGGCTTTAAGGCGGCCTATCCTTTGGCGGTTACTGATGAGCCACAGGACTAGAGCCAGCGCCGGGTAGTAAGTCCATATCAGGACGGTGCTACCGGGGCCGGCCTCGACTGACGCCGCAGGCAGGCTGGCAAAGCCGTTGACCACCAGTAGCAAATAAGAAAGAAAGGGCCAGGCCAACCAGCCGGCAACCTGAGCCGCGGGCAGGACAATCAGTCCCAGCCCGGCGGCCAGTAAACCGGTTACGATAATACCGGGCAGTGCCGGCAGGGCGAACAGTGTCGCCACGGGGCCGACCAGAGAAACGATGCCAAAGTAGTAAGCAACCAGGGGCCAGACAGCCAGGATAGCACCCAGGGTTACACTCAGACTGTCGCTGATGAGGTTGGCTACCGGCATCGCTTTCTGATGTTTACTGAGGGCGACGGTGTTAAATCTCCGGCCCAGATCTCTCAGCCGGGGGAAGATAAAGACCAGTCCGGCGGTGGCCAGAAAACTCATCTGGAAGGAGGCGGTGAACAGGACCTGGGGCTCTAAGCCGACCATTATGGCCGCCGCCAAAACCAGGGCGGTGATGGCGCTTCGCTGTCTGCCGAGAAGCTCAGCGAAAAGGAAGACACTGACCATAATGGCACTGCGCACCACCGGTGGCTGCATGCCGGTGATCAGGGCGTAAATCCAGATTATGCCCAGTGCCAGCCAGATATAGAGGTAGCGCCTGCGGCCGAAGAGCCAGATGCCGAGGCTGAGCATGAGGCCGGCTATGATGGCCAGATGAAGCCCGGAGATAGCCAGTATGTGGGCGGTGCCGGTGGTTGAGAAATTGGCTCTTAGCTTGGTGGGGATACCACTCCGCACACCCAGGATTATACCCTGGGCCAGTGACGCCTGGGGCTGTGGCAGAACCTGGGCCAGGGTCTGGGACAGGCGGTTTCTCAGGGAGTAGAGCCACTCCAGGGGCTTAAAGCCCTGCCCGGTGTCTATGACTTTTATCTCGGGATAGAACATGGTGGCCAGGATACCCTCATGGCTCAGATAATCGGCGTAGCCTGAATCTTCAACCGTCTCCAGCTCGCCGGTTACCTGAAGGACATTGCCATAGCTGTAAGCCGGGTATCTGGGGACAGTAAGCAGGGCATCCCCTTTAACCTCCTGCCACTCTTCATCCAGTCTTATCTCCCGGGCTGCCAATCGCAGCTGGGTGGTTTCGTCCCTGACCTCGGGGTCACTGCTGACCATCCCTTGAATTGTTATCGTACTCTTGTTGTAAAAGCTGAGGTAGTTTTCATTGTTATCCGGTAGACTTGAATGTGAGTAAAGAGCGCCGCCAGATAAGGCGAAGAGGCACAGGCTGGCCAGGACTATCGGTTTCCTATGTCGCCTGAGCAGGAGCAGGGGTAGAGGCAAAAGCCCACTGAATACCAGAACCAGGGGAAGGTTAAACCTCAAGCCGAGGAAGACGCCGGCTGCCCAGGCACAGCCAAGATAGATTAGTGCCACAAGGCTCCTTCCACTGTTAGACTAGTCGGCTACGGTGACAAGCTGCTTAATCTCGTCAAAGGTAGCCTGCCCGATGCCCTCCACCTTGAGTAGCTCGTTTATGTTCTTGAAGAGCCTGTTCTTCTCCCGGTAGCTGATAATGGCCTGGGCTTTGGTTTGACCGATACCAGGCAGGGCCTCAAGTAGCCAGGCAGGAGCCCGGTTGAGGTCTATCTTTTGTGGCTCTTCTGTTTCACCTTGCTGGGGAATACGGAGCTGGAGCTGGCTCAGGTCGGCATTTTCGGTGACACCCCCGGCCGCCTGTATCAGGTCTTGCAGGCTATCACCTTCCATTACCGGGTAGAAGCCAGGGTTATTGACCGCGCCGCCGATATAAATCTGGCCGGCTAGCTCCTGAGTTGAGGATTGGGACAAGGAAATCTCTACCGGGCGGGTGCCGCAGCCCAGTCCGAACAGCAGACCGGCAACAGCAATCAGCAGCCAGAAAACTCTTAACCCGCTTGCCATTTTTTTCAATCGAGGTTCCAAATATTTAAAGGACATTATAGCAGAGTTCCACAAGTTCTGACTCCAGCCGGCGGATGTCTTTGGAGGGGGTATCAGCACAATCAAAGCCAGACTTTTCCGTGTTCCGGCGAAAAATAAGACCCGATTGTCCTAGCTGCCGGTTAAGGCGGCCCGCAGATTATCTTCGGTTTCGGGGCGGGCAACGGCGATTATCTGGTCTGCTGCCTCCAGGACGGTGCCGGCGGCGGGCACAATGGGCTTGTGCTCCCGTCGAATTATCAGGGCCAGGGTGCTGTCCGGGGGCAGTGAAAGCTCCCGGACCTGCTTACCCACGGTGGCGGACTCCGGGGGTATGGTGACCTCTACAATCTCCAGCCCCCTTTCTCCGATAGTCAAGAGGTGCACCAGCGGGTGTGTCGGCAGTTCATGAGCTATGTGTTCCAGAATGATGCTGGTGCTGCTTACGGTGACATCAATGCCCAGTTTCTTAAAGAGGGCCTCGTTCCTCGGATTCCTGACGCGGGATATGGTCCGGGTAACCTTGAATTGATGCTTGGCTACCTGGCAGGCAACCAGGTTGTCTTCGTCATCGCCGGTAACGGCAATCAGCATATCGGCCCGGTTTGTTCCGGCTTCGGCCAGGGTGGCCGTCTCGCAGCCGTCACCGTGTAAGCAGACGCTGCCCAGCTCGTTGACGATAGCCTCGCTGATCTTGGCATTCTTTTCTATTACCAGTACTTCGTGCCCTTCATCAAGCAGAGATTTGGCCAGATAATAACCTACCCGGCCGCCACCGACAATAATGATATACATAATCTCAGCCTTCCAGTTTCTCTTTGAGAATCCGGGCAAATATGGTGGTCGGACTTACGGCTTCCAGCCCCAGCGTACCGTATAGTTCGCAGCGCAGAGGGTCGTAGATTCGGCAGACCACTTTGGGCACATTAAAGACGTGCTTGGCGATTTGAGAGGCCATGATATTACGGTTATCCCCCCGCGTTACGGCGACAAAGACATCAGCCTCTTCTATGCCAGCCCTCTTTAGCGCTTCTTCGTCAAGGCCGTTGCCGATCAGTGCCGTGCCGCCAAAATCTGGCGGCAGCTTGCGGAAACTATAAGCATCGGTATCGAGGGTGGTAACCTGGTGCCCTTCTTTGTCCAGCAGGCTGGCCAGCAGGGCACCTATCCGCCCACAACCCATAATGACTATTTTCATAAGCAAATCCGGCCTACATGTCCAAGTGATGGTCCAGTATTACGCGGCAGTGTGCGTTCTGGAGCACATAGGGCACGATGTCGCCCAGGCAGAACTGGCCGTAGTGTTCCTTGTAAGAGACCCCGATGAGAATCAGGTCAACCTTGCGTTCTGTCGCTTCATCAATTATGGCCGGGCCCACCTCACGGGCCTGGAGCATTTCGGTCTCTACGCTGCAGCCGTGCTTGTGGGCGATATCCTCTACCTGGGTCAGTATGTCCTCGGCCTTCCCAAGCTCGGATTCAATTTCGGCATCAAGAGGCAGGGAGCGCTCCACGGGGATTACATGAACGGCGAAAATCTGGCTCTTATTCTTCTGCCTGGCCAGCCGGCAGGCTAGCTCCATCGCCCCTTGGTCGGCCTTGGTGCCGGCCACAGGTACCAGAATCTTGTGAAACCCTATATCATTCTCTTCCGCCATCAGCCGAGTATTATAGTCTTCCTGCCCTAAATTTACAACCTTTCCTTCAACCCTTCCGGAGAAATTTCCCGCTGAGTACGTTTTAGCGCCACCTCCAGAAGGTCGGTGTAAAGAGCAGGAGAAGAGTGAAGAGTTCAAGGCGGCCGGCCAGCTGGCAGAAGATAAGAACACCTTTGCCTAGAGGTGGGATGAGGGCGTAGTTTGACATCGGACCGACCAGACCCAGGCCGGGGCCACAGGTCCCCAAGTTGGTCAGGACGGCGGATATGGATGTCACCTGGTCCAGCCCTACAGCACTCAACAAAAGGAAAGCGATAGCCGCCGTGAAGATGTAAAGAACGGACATACCGATAAATCCGGACACGATTCCCTCAGGCAGGGCGGTTTCACCCACTCTTATGGGGATGACTGCCCTGGGGTGGAGGGCCAGGATGATGCGGCGGTAGACGTACTTTATCAGCACCAGGAATCTGACGGCCTTTATTCCCCCTGCCGTTGAGCCAGCCGACCCGCCGATTACCATCAGTATCAGCAGCACCGCCTTTGATAGTGTCGGCCAGGCGTTAAAATCGGCGGTGGCAAAGCCGGTTGTCGTGCTGATTGAGACGGTGTTAAAGCCACTGAGCCTAAAGGCTTCACTAACAGGCAGCCCCAGGTTAAATAAAAGGTCTAGCGAGATTATGATTACCGCGCCAGCCAGGATAGTCATGTACAGTCGGAATTCAGCGTTCTTGAAGAGGCTGCTCAATTGACGCCTCCACAGGATAAGGTAGTGTATGCCGAAGTTGGTAGCCCCCATTATCATGAAAAGGATAACGATACCTTCAACAATGGGGCTGTTATAGGTGCCGATGCTCAGGTCGGTGGGAGCAAAGCCGCCGGTGGAGATGGTGCTGAAGGTGACTGTCAGCGCATCAAAGATGGATAGCCCGGCAGCCAACAGGGCTACAGTTTCTAAAACGGAGAAGCCTATGTAAATCAGCCGTATTCTATTGGCCGTGTCGCGGATGCGGGCAGTCAGTTTTTCCGTCTGCAGGCCGGCTTCGGCTTCAACCAGGTAGGCTGCTCCCATACCCAGGACAGGGAAAAAGGCAACAAAGAGGGTTATTATGCCCATGCCGCCGAGCCACTGGGTTAGGGAGCGCCACAGCAGGATTCCCTGGTACTGGCCTGCTAGAGAGGTAAAGACTGAAGCCCCGGTGGTGGTAAAACCGGACATGGCTTCAAAATAGGCGTCCAGGAAGTTGGGCAGGGCGCCAGAGAGCTGGTAGGGCAGGGCAGCGAAGAGCGAAGCGGCGAGCCAGCTACCCGCGACCAGTATTATAGCTTCTCGCCGGCTCATTCCCCCCTTGGCCGCCGGTGCCAGTCGCCAGAGAAAGAGTCCCAGACCCAGGCTGATGGCTGTGGAGACGGCAAAGTCCGGGGTATCCGCTTCCCCGAAATAAATGCTCCAGCCCAGGGGGAGGAGCATGGCAAGCCCTATGATTACTATTACCAGCCCCAGGTAGTGAAGAACAACCCTTATTCTCATGAGTTCTCTTACTGGAAAAGCTTTTCCACGGAGGGGACAACCGGCAGGGGAGAAATCACTAGCACATGGTCTTCTGGTTTGACCACGCTATCGTCCGGGGGGATGATGACCGTCTCATCGTGGACAATGGCACCGACTATCACCTCTTTGGGTAGTCCGGCCTCTGAGAGCTTTTTATTGGCGATCTGGGCCTGTGGGCTGGTGACAAATTCAATGGCCTCCAGCTGTTGCCCCTCAAGCAGGGCGGTGGCGATAACGCCACCGCGAATAACGAACCGGGCGATTTTATCGGCCGCCAGCACAGTGGGCAGTGCGGCTACATCAACCCCGATGGCCTCAGCCAGGGGGATGTAACCGGGCTTGGTGATTACTGCCAGGCTCCGGGGCACACCCAGGTTCTTAGCCAGCAGCCCGCACAGGATATTGAGTTCATCGCTTTCGGTAGTGGCCACAAAGGCGTCGGCCGAGGGTACGCCCTGTTCAATGAGGAAGTCGCGGTCGGTGCCGTCGCCCTGCTGGACTTCAACACCTTCCAGCTTAGCGGCTATCTCCTGAGCACGGTTTTCGTCTTTCTCAATAACCTTGACTCTGACCCCGCGTGCCTCAAGTCCTTCGGCGGTCAGGAAACCAATTCGCCCCCCGCCAAGGACAACAACCTTTCTGGCCTTGGGCTTTGGCTGGCTGAACAGCCGGCCCAGTTTGTCCATGAACTCCCTGGGGGCAACCAGATAGATGCTGTCGCCCAGCACCAGCGCTTCATCGCCACCGGGGGTAACGATGCCCCCCTCGCGGACAATGGCGGCCACGACACACGGCTCGGGGAAGGTGATGTCGCTCAGGGCTTTACCGACTATCGTTTCCTCTTCCACCTTGAACTCCCTTATCTGGACCAGGCCGTTGGCGAAGTTCTCTGCCGGGGTGGGATAAAAGCCGGAGAGGATGCCCATAATCTCCCGGGCCGCCTCGGCTTCAGGGTTAATTACGACGTCTATCCCCAGGTGTCTGGGCCTTACCACCTTGCGTGTGGTCGTAGTTGATTTGACCGGGGTAAGAAAATAGCCAGAATAGCCGGGGTTTCGGATTCTGGCGGCGGTCGCCACCGCCCCCATTTCCTTGGCCATAAAGCAGGTGACCATGTTGGTTTCGTCACTGTTGGTAACGGCAAGAACCAGGTCGGCCCGTTCGGCTTCCGCCTGCTTGAGAACCTGAGGGGTGGCAGCATTCCCCTGGATGGTCTTGACGTCGAGCTGACGGCGGACATTCTCCAGCTTCTCCTCGGATTGTTCTATCACCGCCACCTCGTGCCCCTCATCAGCGAGCAAGGAGGCAATGTGGAAGCCGGTCACCCCGCCGCCAGCAATTATGACATACATTTATTTCCCTAATGCCTACCCGAGATGTCCCTGAGGTGTCTTGAAATAGTGTGGAAAAGAGCCTGGAGTCTTCCCCGGGGCTTCCTTAACCTGCGTAGTACCCGGTTACCCGGCTTGGTGGTAGGCAGTTGTTCCAGAGGTTCGGTGTTCATTATATTTTTGTCTTGGCCTTGAATTCTATGCCCTTATCTTAGGGCTGTCAATAGCTGATAGGCGGCTTCTGGTCTTTGGCCTTCTTTCCGTCTTCTTTTGCCAGGGTCAGCTGGCAGAAAATGTCGTTGGCGCGGCACTGGTCACACTCCATCTGGAGGGTGGTGTGCTCAATGTTGAACTGCTGGCTGAGCACCTCCTTGATGCGGTCACGGATGTTAGCCGCCTTACTGGTAGCCAGGTCATTAATGAGCACGTGACAGCTCATGGCGTGCAGCTGGGGAGTGATGCTCCAGACGTGGATGTCATGCACCTCCTTCACCCCGGGTATCCGGTTGAGGGCGTCAATCATTTTGGGTACATCTATCTGCCGGGGGCTGGCCTCCAGGATGACCCTCAGGCCATCCCTGAGGATGCTTAAAGCAGCCGGAATAATGATAAGAGCGATGGCTATGCTGATAATCGGGTCGACGACAAACAGTCCGGTGGTCAGGATTATGATGCCGCCCAGGATTACCCCGACCGAAGCCAGTGCGTCGCCCAGGGCATGCCAGAAAGCACTGCGGACGTTGAGGTTGGCCTTCTGTTCCTTTCTCAGCCAGGAGGCAACAAATAGATTGACTCCCAGGCCAATCAGGGCAACAGCCAGCATGAGCTGACTGTTGACCTGGGGGGGTTGGGCCAGGCGGCGGGAAGCTTCGTAGAAGATGCCCGAGGCGATAGCCAGGATACCGAGGGCGTTTATGATGGCAACCAGCACCCCCACGCGGTGGTAGCCAAAGGTCATTCTGTGGCTGGCAGGACGCTCCGCCTGCCGGACGCCATACCAGCTGAGACCGAGGGCGATGACGTCGACAAACACGTGTCCGGCATCGGCCAGAAGAGCCAGGCTGTTGGCTAAAAGCCCACCGGCTAATTCGGCAGCCAGTATTAGACTGCTGAGCAGGATGCCAAACTTGAGCTTGCTGGCTATTGACATTAGTCTACATTTTATCTATACTCTGGGGTGAAATCAAAGTTCTCATATCTATGCAACCGGCTGAATTCGATATGATACACCTCTCCTGGAGGTTTTTGTTTGCCTAGATTCTCTCTCATTCCCCGGGAGGAAAGGTTTTTTGACCTTTTTATCGACAGCGCCCGGAATATGGTCAAAATCGCCCTGAGTTTAAAGGAGATGCTCAATAGCTGGCATGATGTTGACCTAAAGGTGGCTGAGATAACTGAACTGGAGCATGAGGGGGACTCCATTACCCACCAGATTGCCGCCAAGCTACACCGCAGCTTTATTACCCCCTTTGACCGCGAGGATATAGCCCTGCTGGCTCATACCATGGATGATGTTACCGATTTTATCCATGCCTCGGCTGACGCCATGTATATATACAAGATTACCGTTCCTACCGAGAGGGCTAAGGAACTTGCCAATATCATTGTTGAAGCCGCCGGCGAGGTGGAGAGGGCAGTGGCACTTTTGCGCAACCGCTCTGACCTGAAGAAGATAATGGAGCACTGTGTTGAACTCAACCGGCTGGAGAATGTAGCTGACGGAGTCTACCGCTCGGCACTGGGTGAGCTTTTTGAGGATTCTAAGGATACGGCTTATATTATCAAGTGGCGCGAGATTTATGAACACATGGAGAGCGCCACCGACCGGTGTGAAGATGTGGCTAATGTTCTTGAGGGAGTAGCCCTCAAGAATGCCTGATGGCACCACCCTGCTAGTCCCTGTCTTACTATTGGTGCTGGCGGCGGAGTTTGTCAATGGCTGGACAGACGCTCCTAATGCCATCGCTACCGTGGTTTCTACCCGTGTCTTTTCCCCGCTTCAGGCAGTGTTTATGGCTGCCACGCTCAATATCGTGGGGGCTCTGGTGACTGGCACGGCCGTGGCTGCCACAATCGGCAAGGGCATCGTCAGCCCGGAGGTTATTGACCTTCATGTTGTCGCCGCGGCCGCTATCACCATTGTGCTCTGGAGCTCGGTAACGGCTTACTATGGCATACCGACCAGCGAGAGCCATGAGCTGATTGCCGGTCTCACCGGAGCCGGGCTGGCGGCGGCTGGCCCGTCTGCTCTGCTGTGGGAAGGATGGCAGAAGGTGCTCATCGGCCTGGGCTTTTCCACCTTCCTCGGGTTTTCTATCAGCATGCTGGTGATGACCGTTATCTACTGGATCTTCCGGCGAACCAGCCCGTCATCGGTGCGCAAAATCTTCAGCCGGCTTCAGATGATATCGGCTGCTTTCATGGCCTTTAGCCACGGCAGCAATGACGGGCAGAAGTTTATGGGCGTCTTTGCCCTGGCGCTGGTGCTGGGGGGGGGCGATGTCCCAGTTCTCTGTTCCTTGGTGGGTAGTGCTACTCTGCGGTGCGGTTATGGGCCTTGGTACAGCCACCGGCGGTTGGCGCATAATGCGTACCATGGGCTTCAAGCTGACCAGGCTGGAGCCGGTGAACGGCTTTGCCGCCGAGAGTTCGAGCTCAATTGCTATTCTGCTGGCTTCTGCTTTTGGCATCCCTCTGAGCACTACGCATACCATAACCTCGTCTATCATAGGAGTTGGAGCCAGCAGGCGGTTCTCAGCGGTGCGCTGGGGGATGGCCGGTAATATCGTTAACGCCTGGATTATAACCTTTCCCGTCTGTGGCATACTGGGTTATTTGTTCGCCCGGTTGTTTGGATTAGTCTTCTAGTTACTTATAAAGTGATTTCCCGGGGATTTACCCTCAGCTTTTCGGCAGTAATGATGGCAGCAATGTCTGCTGCCACCTGGTTAATCCGCCCCTGTCTATTGATCACGACGTAATCAAACATGGGCAGTTTTTCCATTTCCTCTTTGGCGGTTTTGAGCCGCAGGTTTAAATCCGAATCTGATTCGGTGTTGCGCTGTCTTAGTCTGGAGATAAGCTCGGCCATTGACGGCGGCATAAGAAAAATTGATGTTGCCTGGGGGAGCAGCTTCTTGATGGTGGCGGCTCCCTGTATGTCCACCTTGACCATGACATCTCGCCCCCTGTCAAGAGCCTGTTTTACCGATTCTTTGGGCACTCCGTACCAGTTGCCATAGACATTGGACCACTCCAGCAGCTCCTCCCGCTCCATCATCTTCTGGAACTCTTCCCGGGAAATAAAGTGGTAGTTTATGCCGTCTTTCTCCCCCGGGCGCCGGGGGCGCGTGGTTACGGTTACTATAAATTCAAGAGAGGTGCCCAGCTTCTTCATCCTGGTTAAAACAGCGTCCTTTCCGGCACCCGAAGGACCGGAAAGGACTAGGAGCAATGGCTTTGCTGGCTGAGTCATGTTGGCCTTCACTCATATAGCTTGATTTTCTCATCACTTTGCTCTGGCTTAAGCAAAGAACCTCCGCGGCTGGAAAGGAGCCGGCCGGCTATGGTCTCTGGGGCTAATGCCGCCAGTACTATGTGTCCGCTATCGGTAAAAATGACCGCCTTGGTCCTCCGGCCATTGGTCATGTCGATAAGGCGACCGTTGTTTCTTGATTCCTGGACGGTGCGTTTGGTGGGTGCCGAGTTGGGTGAGGCTATAGCGATGACCCGGTTCATGGCCAGGATATTGCCAAATCCAATGTGAACTAATTCTCCGGACATAATTCCTAACCTCAAAAATTTAATTGTGATTTCTAATTTGACATCAAGCTAAGTTCAGTAATTGGGGGTGCCGGTCTAACGGGTTTAAAGCTAAGCGATGGGCAATAACTATCACCCCCTTGCCTAAAGAAGATGGGATGTATTATCTTACCCCGCCAGCCGAGAGAAGGCAAGTACCAAAAGGCCAAATATTTAATTTTTTTTGGGGTTGGTCGGCTGATTTTGTGGTGGTTGGGGCAGGAATCAATCGGGCCTGCCTATTTCACTGAGGCTTCTATGACACGCATCATGGCAATAGCTAGCATTGTTTCTGCTAACCCTGGCCAACATCTTGGTATTTGCTCTTTAGTTTTAACAGGGATGCCCTGATCAGACTGCCTTCCCCTTTGCTTCGGTCAGAAATTTCTCCGTTAAGTAGAAAGACTACGGCGCCATCGGCAGTAGGTGCAGCGCTTATTTAAAAACTGACGACCCTGTCAAATTGAGCAATCATATTAACTCCATCGGATGCAGCGGCAAATTTTGCATTCTTTCCCCTCAGATCACTATCGGTTATACCCCTACCAGGGGCACATAACCCTCATATGTAAATAGGGACCTTGGCTGAAAACACTTCAGCCATCAGCTCCTTTAGAGGGGGTAGAGCAAAACCGTGCACGTTCTCAACGATGGTGTCTTTCATCAGCGCCACGGAGTCGCCCATTAAAATAATAGCCGCTTCATGACCAGCATCAACGGCGCCTTTTGCCATAAGAAATGGAAAGGTTGCCTTTGTTGGGTCCTCGGCGCCATGTAGACCGATAAAAAGCTCTCTAGCCATTTATTCCTCCCTGATTATATATTCTATTTCTGCCTGAAGTCTCGCAATCGGCATGCCTATCGTTGATTGGGCGATAATCCCGGACACCATTCCATTGCTGTTGAAAGCACATGCAGACATTTCACAGTTGGCGATTAAAGGCATATCTATCTGTTCACCTCCTTTCTTTGCTACTATATAGCACATCCCATTACAAAGTCATAAAAAATGTTGTTTAATAGTTACAAAATTATGACAATAGAAGGTTGTTTTTAGCCTAGTTGAATGAGCCCTGTCCAGGACGGGTTTCAAGCCCGATCAAATGGCATAGTTTGGGTCGGAATGTCTGTTCCGCAGGGATTAAGGCGGTGAGGTAGATAAACGCCTTACACATTAAACAAGAAAGTAATCACATCGCCATCCTGGACTACATAGTTCTTGCCCTCAAGCCTCAGCAGTCCGTGCTTTCGGGCTTCGGCGATGGAGCCCGCTTTCATCAGGTCGTTGTAGCTTATGACCTCGGCCCGGATGAAGCCCCGCTCCATATCGGAGTGGATTTTACCGGAGGCTTTCAGGGCGATGGTGCCGCCGGCGATAGACCAGGCTTTGACCTCCTCAGAGGCGGTGGTGAAGAAGGTGATTAGCCCCAGCAGTTCGTAGGAGAGTTTTATGGTCCGGTCAACCCCGGCTTCGGTTAGGCCGAACTCGGCACGGCAGGCGCAGGCGGTGGTCTCGTCCAGCTGGGCCAGCTCCATCTCCAGCTTGCCGCAGAGAGTGATGATGCCGTGCTTGGGGCGTGAAAAGCGCCGGTTCAGTCCTTCCTCCAGGGCTCTGGCTTGGGGTATCTGGTCTTCACCGATGTTGACCACCGTCAGCAGTGGCTTGGCGCTCAGGAACTGGTAGCCGGAGATGGCCTTGGCTTCATCGGGAGACAGGACGAGTTCCCGGACAGGCGTGTCTTTTTCCAGTTCGGCCTTAATCCTGAGAAGCAGCTCCTGCTCGTGGTGGAGGTGCTGGCGCTCCTCTGGCTTGGCGCTCTTTAAGGACATCTCTAGCCTCTTAAGCCGCCGCTCAATAACCGCCAGATCAGAGAAGGCCAGCTCCAGGTCCATCTGGGCGATGTCCCGTTCCACATCAACGCTGCCCTGGGCGTGGGGTATGCTGGCATCGGTGAAAGCCCGGACGACGTTGATGAGGGCATCGGTACTGCTGAGCTGAGACAGCAGCTCGCCACTGATGGCTGTCTCCCTGGCCAGGCTCTTGACCTGGGCGCCGATATCGAGGTATTTTACCTCGGCCGGGACGACCTTTTTCGGCTGGAGCATATCAGCCAGTTTTTGTAAGCGGGGGTCAGAAACCCGGGCCACCCCGATATGGGGTGCCTCCGGGGTATAGCTTCCGGTATCAGCCTGGCTCCCGGCCAGGGCGTTGAAGACGGTCGTCCGGCCGCTTCCAGCCAGTCCCGTGATGCCAATGCCGACACTCATCTCTTGGCTCACCACCCTTTACTAGGCACCCTGGCTCTATCGTGTAGGCAAAAAACTAGCGGCCCTGCTTCAATATAGCTCTGGCTTGCTTGAGGGCGAGGTCTCTCTCTTCTTTTTTCAACTTTTCATTGGCGGCTATACCCAGCAAGGCCAGAAGAGCCTCCTGGGTGCCGACGTTGCCTATTGACTTAATGGCACCAGTCCTTAACTCATCGGAAAGTTCAACATCGGAGGCGATGGTACTCAGCTTCTTAAGTTCGTTAGTAATCTGTTGAGACATTCTGGTCTCTCCTTTAAGGCGGTATCTGAGACGGCCAGTCAAATTTTACCCCTTATCGGGCTACACTTCAATACTTTAGAGCCTCCGGTTAAAAAATCCACGTCGGGTGTGATAGAATGTTGTGGCTGGAAAGGAGCAGTCTGCTTTGCTCTATGTTTTGACCGGTCAGGACGATTTTTCTCTCGGTGAATACATTGAAGAGATAAAAGGTGGCCTGGGTGAGCCGGCGCTCCTGGCGGCTAACACCACGGCACTTGATGGCCAGCAGCTTACCCCGGAGCAGCTAAAGATGGTGGCTGGGGCACTACCCTTTCTTGCGGAGTGGCGCCTGGTTATTATTAAGGGGTTTCTGGAGCGGTTTGAACCCAAGGCCGGGCGAGGTCGACAGAAAAAGGTGACCGATGACCACCAGGAAGACTACAGGCCATTTGCCGCTGTGTTTAACGAGCTTCCCGAAAGCACGGTGCTGGTATTGATTGACAGCCGGTCAACGGGCAGAAACCCGCTGTTGAAGGAGCTTCTGCCCCGGGCAAGGGTCAAGTCCTTTCCCCTTCTAAAGGATAACGCTCTGCGCCGGTGGCTTGAGCGGCGTGTCAAGCAGGAAGGGGGCACTATATCTCCCCGGGCTTCTGAGTTGCTGGCCAGGCTGGTGGGCAGCAACCTGTGGGTCCTGGCCGGTGAGGTGTCAAAGCTGGTTCTTTTTGCCCTGGGCCGCCGCATTGAAGAGGATGACGTCCGGGCCGTGGTCGGCTATGCTCAGCAGGCCAGCGTGTTTACCCTGGTTGACGCCGTCCTTGAGTTCAACCTCGGTCTGGCGCAGCAGACACTGCGGCAGCTACTAGGGGCCGGTCTGTCTCCGTCCTATCTGCTTTTTATGTTGGCCCGGCAGGTCAGGATGCTTGTCCTGACAAAAGAGCTGGCCGGTGAAGGCAGGCCGGGGGTTGAGATTCAGGACAGGCTGGGTATAGCCTCGGAGTTTGCCTGGCGCAAGACGGCGGAGCAGGCGAGCCGGTATTCTATTGAGCGGCTGAAAGAGATATACCACAGACTTCTGGAAGCCGACCTGTCAATCAAAACAGGCAGATGTGACGCCGAGCTTGCCCTTGACATCCTGGTAGCCGAACTGGGCAGTCAAATCAGCCGGTAAACATCGGCACCGCCTTGATTGACAGGTAAATCGCCTTGGACTAAAATCGTGTTAACTTTCATTTGGCGGGTGTCAGTTGACCGGCGATGAGATTCGGCAGGCATATCTGGACTTTTTTGAAGAAAAAGGGCACAGGGTTATCCCCAGCTCCTCCCTGATACCCCACGGCGACCCCACTCTGCTGCTGACCACCGCCGGCATGGTGCAGTTCAAGCCTTACTTTCTGGGTCAGACCGTGCCGCCCAGCCGACGCCTGGCGTCGTGCCAGAAGTGCTTCCGCACCACCGACATTGAATCGGTGGGTGATGCCAGCCATCTTACCTTCTTTGAGATGCTGGGCAACTTCAGCATCGGGGACTACTTCAAGAAGGAAGCCATCGGCTTTGCCTGGGAGTTTGTTACCCGGCGCCTTAAGATTCCGCCGGAGCGCCTGTGGGTAACCGTGTACCTCGACGACGACGAGGCTTTCCGCATCTGGCGGGAAGTGGGCGTCGCCGAGGACAGGGTGCTCAGGTTTGGTGAGGAGGACAACTTCTGGGGCCCGGCCGGTGACTCCGGCCCCTGTGGCCCGTGCAGCGAAATCCACTACGACTCCGGCGCCGAGTTCGGCTGCGGCCAGCCCTCCTGCGCCCCCAACTGCCCCTGTGGCCGCTTCTCTGAAATCTGGAACCTGGTCTTCGTCCAGTATAACCAGGACAGGGAGGGAAGACGCACCCTTCTGTCCCGGCCGAGCATTGATACCGGCATGGGGCTGGAGAGAACCGCCGCCGTGATGCAGGGCAAGGCTTCCGTCTATGAGACCGACCTCTTTGCCCCTTTGATAGAGCTTATCTCTCAAATGTCGGGCAAAAGATACGGTGCTGATGGCACTGACGACAACAGTATGCGCATTGTCGCCGAGCACAGCCGGGGAATCGCCTTCCTCATCACCGACGGCGTCCTGCCCGACAACGAGGGGCGGGGCTATGTCCTCAGGCGGCTGCTGCGCCGGACGGCGCTTTTCGGGAGAAGGTTGGGACTGGGCAAGCCTTTCCTAGCCCGCATGGCCAGGGCGGTCATTGATAAGATGGGGCATGTCTACCCGGAGCTGGTAAACCGGCGAGATTTTGTCCTCAAGGTGGTAGAACTGGAGGAAGAGAGGTTTGGCGAGACGCTGTCCATCGGCCTTGAGCTTCTGGACAACATCATGGCCCAGGCTTCAAGTGAGGTCAGAAAAAAAATATCGGGCAAGCAGGCATTTAAGCTGTATGACACCTACGGCTTTCCGGTGGAGCTAACACAGGAGATTGCCCGGAGGCAGGGCTTCTCAGTGGATATTGAGGGCTTTGACAAGGAAATGGGGAAACAGAGAGAGAGGTCTAGAACAGCTGCCGCTCAGGCTGCTTATTGGGCTGCTAGCGCTGCGGCTCTGTATGCTGCTGGGGATACTAAGGCTGCTGCTAAAGCTGCTGCTTTGGCCGTTGCAGCTGCTTCGGATTCTGCTAAGTCCGCTGGGAAAGACCTAGATATAGCAAGCATAATAAGAGAAGTGGTTGAGGGCAAACCTACAATAAGATCGAAATTTGTCGGGTATGAGAGCTTGCAACATAAATCTAGTATTGCGAGGCTCTTAGTTGGCAATAAATCCACAGAAAAAATAAGCCAGGGGCAAGAGGCTAGCCTGATTTTAGAGGCTACTCCTTTCTATGGGGAGATGGGGGGTCAGGTAGGTGATACTGGTGAGATAATAGGCCCATCAGGCAGATTTGTTGTTACCAATACCATCCAGGTTCCACCAGGTATAATTGTCCACCAAGGCAGTGTTACTGAGGGGTATTTCTCGGTCGGGGATGAGGTTGAGGCTTGTGTTGATGGGGAGAGGCGGTTGGACATCGCCCGGAACCACACCGCCACCCACCTGCTCCAGTTCGCCCTGCGCCAGGTACTGGGAGAGCACGTCCAGCAGCGGGGCTCCCTGGTGGCCCCGGACAGGCTCCGCTTTGATTTTTCGCATCTCACGGCGATGACTGAAGAAGAGATAGGTGAAGTCCAGCGCCTGGTCAATGAGAAAGTCCGCCACAACCTGCCGGTCTACGACCAGGAAGTCCCATATAAGCAGGCGATTCGGGAGGGAGCGATAGCACTGTTTGACGAGAAGTACGGCGATGTAGTCCGGGTGCTCAGAATCGGCCGACCGGCTATCAGCTCCGAGCTGTGCGGCGGCACCCACGTCGCCGCCACCGGCGAGACAGGCTTCTTTCAGATATTGAGCGAGTCGAGCATCGGAGGCGGTCTGCGCCGCATCGAAGCCGTCACCGGCCGGGGAGCCGAGGAAGCCATCGGGCAGAAGATTGCCAGCCTGAGAGAAGAAGCCTCCGCTATTCAGGCTGAACTGGAGAAGGAACACAAACAGGTTCAGGCTCTGGAGCGGGAACTGGCCAAAAGGCAGGCTGAGGCCCTGCTGGCTCAGGTAGAGGTGGTTGATGGCATTAAGGTTCTGTCTGCCAGGGTGTCGCCTTCCCGGATAGAGAGCCTGCGGGATATGGCCGATGTACTCAGGGAGCGGATGAAGAGCGGAATCATAGTTCTGGGCACCGTCTATCAGGACAAGCCGTTCTTTATCGCCGCCGTAACCCCGGACCTGGTGGCCAAGGGCTATCACGCCGGCGATCTGGTAAAGAAGGTGGCCCAGGCAGCCGGCGGCAGCGGCGGCGGCAAGCCCACCCTGGCCCAGGGCGGCGGCAAGGACAAAGAAAAGCTGGATGAGGCTCTCCGGCTGGTGGAAAGCTTAATCTGATGCGCTATCTGGGGCTTGACGTCGGGGATCGGTGGATTGGGGTCGCCCTGAGCGACCCCTTGGGTATGCTGGCCAGCCCGCTGACCATCATCAAACGCAGTCAAGAACTGGCCGACATTGAGGCTATTGTCGGCATTGTCAACCAGTATGCCGCCGGGCGGGTGATAGTTGGCCTGCCCCGCTCCCTGAACGGTAGCCTCGGTGTGCAGGCGGAGAAGGTGGCGGACTTTACCCGGGAGCTGGGCCAGCACACGAAAGTCCCGATAGAGTTCCGCGATGAGCGGCTGACCACAAAGTCGGCCAGGCGCTTGATGCGGGCGTCCCAGACCAAAAGGAGTCAAAAGAAGAGAGACGACGCCATAGCCGCGGCGGTCATTTTGCAGGGATTTCTGGATGAGGGCGTTGAGTGAGATTGATTAATGCTACATTTGGCAGCCGGCGAAATGAGAGCCAAGCTCAGGACGATAAATAACTATATCGAGGTCTTAAAGCCCAGAGAAAGCAGCCTGTTAACCTTCATTGGCGTGTGTGCTGCTTTTATAGCCGGCAAAGGGCAACCACCCCTTGGTCTGCTGCTCCTGGCAGCGATTACTATTCTCGTAGCCAGTGGCGGCGCCAACGGCCTGACCAACTACTTGGACCGTGACTTTGATGCCAGAATGCGGCGCACCAGGCACCGGGCACTGCCCTCGGGGCGAATCTACCCGCCACAAAAGGTTCTGCCCCTCATCATAGGCCTGGTTATCGCCGGTCTGGTTCTCGCCTGGCGGCTACACCCGTTTGCCTTCGCTGCCGATACGCTGGGCACCCTGATGGCGGCCACCTGGCGGAAGAGGCTGACCTGTGTTTTCCCCCAGGGGGCGATTGCCGGTTGCGCCCCGCTGCTGATGGGCTGGTTTGCCATTCAGCCGACCTTTGACTGGCAGCTGCTTCTGCTGTGCCTGCTAATATTCGCCTGGCTGCCGCTCCACGTGTGGAGTGTTATGGTCTCCAACCGCGGCGACTATCTCGGTGCCGGGCTGGACTTCTTCCCCATGAACGTGGAGGTGAAGAAGGCGGTCACGGTAATCCTCGTTTTCTCCCTGGCTCTCTATGTGGTCTCCATAGCCCTCTATTTTACCGGCGACTTTGGCTGGCTCTATCTGCTGCTGGCTAACCTGCTGGGGGTGATGATAGTCTACGCCAGCTGGCGGTTGATGCTCTCCAGTGCCTCCCGGGACGCCTGGCGCCTCTACAAGTTGTCCAGCTTCCCGTATCTGGGGCTGATATTCCTGACTATGTGCCTTGACATCTGGCTGCTATGACTACCAAATCTACCGGTAGCTTCCGTTTAACGAAGACCTGCCCTGACAGCCAGGCCCGTGCCGGTGAACTGGTCACCGGGCATGGAACAGTGCCGACGCCGGTGTTTCTGCCGGTGGGCAGCCAGGCTACGGTCAAGACGCTGACTCCCGAAGAGCTAAAAGGCATAGGCGTAGCCATGCTGCTGGCCAATACCTATCACCTCTACCTCAGGCCAGGCATTCCGGTGATAGAGAAACTGGGTGGTCTGCACACCTTTATGGCCTGGGACGGTGCCATTCTCACCGATAGCGGCGGCTACCAGATATTCAGCCTGGCCACCTTAAGGCAGGTCACCGATGATGGCGTTGTTTTCCGCTCCCATATTGACGGCAGCCGGCACTTTCTCACCCCGGAGCTGGTGACCGGGTTTCAGGAAGCTCTGGGCGCCGATGTCATCATGGTTCTGGATGAGTGCCCACCCAGCGATGCCCCCTTTAATCAGGTTGAGCAGGCGGTAATGAGGACTAACCAATGGGCGGCCAGATGCCAGCAGGCCCACCGGGGTCAAAATCAGCCGCTGTACGCCATCGTCCAGGGAGGAGCCTTCGCTGAGCTCAGGCGCCGGTCGGCCGAGCACCTGGTCAGACTCGGCTTTGACGGTTATGCCATCGGCGGCCTGAGCCTGGGTGAACCAAAGGAGGTCACCTGGTCTGTCGCCCAAGAGACGGCGGCTCTTTTGCCGGCAGGTAAACCGCGCTATCTTATGGGGGTCGGCTCCCCCGAGGATATTGTTGAGGCGGTCTCCAGAGGTATAGACGTCTTTGACAGCGCCCTGCCCACCCGGGTGGCTAGAAATGGCGCCATGTTTACCCGGCTGGGTCGGGTGAACATTGGTAACAGCGTCTATAAAGATATAGAACAGCCGGTTGACCCGGGGTGTGGCTGCTATACCTGCGTCAACTTCTCGGCCGCCTATCTGCACCACCTGTTCAACTGCGATGAGCTTCTGGCCTACCGGCTGGCTACCATCCACAACCTGAGCTTTATCAATAATCTGATGCGTGATATAGGGAAGTCTATCCTTGACGATACTTTTCACTCTTTCAAGAGCAGTTTCCTTACAGACTACAAGCCGAGCAATGAGAAGGTAAGGCTGGCGCAGAAGCAGAGATGGCTGAAAAACCGCCGTTAGCCGACGGCTTTCCATTGCCGGGAAGTGCCTTGCTTTTAGGTAAGGAGCGCGGTTTGAATCCCGTAGCCACTCAATTTTCCGGCTTACTCGGCAGTAGCTGGCTTAATCTGCTTGGCCTCCCGCCTTCCACACCTGCACAGGTGCAAGAGGCGAAACGAAACCAGCTCAATCCAGATGAGCCCGTTCAGCAACAAAACCCGCTCATACAACCCGCTCCAGAGCTTGTTGGCCCGCATTACCGTGCCGAGGATGAGGAGAATGAGCGTCAGTGTGCCGGTGACAATGGTATAGACAAAGATTCCCTTCCAGCGCGTGTCGCCTTTCAGGGCGGGCGCGACGGCTAGGCAGGCGAGCGGGAAAAGTAAGGCAATCGTAACCGACGTCCCCTTGTGTATTAGCGCGTGAAGTGTCTGTGCAACTCCGGGGGTGTCGGTAGGAAATATGCCGACAATAATAAAGCCGACACCGATAATGGTGAAGAAGAAGATGCCGACTCTGGCACTCCGACTTGTTGAGTCAATGGCAAGCCCCAGCCTTATGGCAAAGACGATGAGCAGCAAACCAAAAATAATAAAGGCGATGGTTTGAAGGGAGCCGTAAGGACCTAACGCCAGTCTGCTGATTGTTTCTTGGATGAGGTTATATCCTGACTGAAGAGTTTCAACAATGGCCAAGATTACGAAAAACATGACCGGGGCTATCATACCGGATAGCGTGGCGAGGCAGGCGATGCTCAGATTCGAAGGAAGTAACTTCGCTACCGGTGTTTTACCCAAGACTCGCTCCCAAGATGTCAGCTACGGCACAGAGTGCCGGTGCTGGCTTTAGCTTACTATTTCACCGCTTTCGGTGTCAATCGGTATAAAAACGGTTCCGGCTGTGCTATGATGTTTTGGTGTTGCCCACTTTCTATCTGCCGACGAAGATTATCTTTGGCTCCGGAAGCTTTGCCCGGCTGGGGACTGAGGCAGGGAGACTGGGGCAGAAGGCCATTCTGGTCACCGGGCGAAGCAGCCTGCGCAGAGCTGGCGTGCTGGACAGGGCTGTTCGTAGCCTCGGGGCCAGCGGGGTTGAGACTCTTGTCTATGACAGGATTGAGCCCAACCCCCGGGCATCAACGGTGGATGAGGGTGCCAGCCTGGCCAGGCAGGCCGGGGTTGACCTGGTCATCGGGCTCGGTGGTGGCAGCGCCATGGATGCGGCCAAGGGTGTGGCGCTGACCAGTAGCGGCACTCATCCGGTGTGGTATTACGTTGAAAACGAGGTTGAGGTCAAGGGGCGGGTGCCCAGGCTCATCCTGGTGCCCACCGTAGCCGCCAGCGGTTCCGAGGCTAATAATGGCGCCGTGCTCACCAACTGGGAGAGGCATGAGAAGTGCGTCCTCAGCAGTCCCCACACCTTTGCCGCCGTCTCCATTGTTGACCCTGTGCTGACCCTGACCCTGCCGGCGGGGCCAACGGCCGCCGGAGGCGTGGACATCTTCTGTCATCTGGTGGAGCCGTACATTACGGCAGATAATCCGGCACCGGTCACCGATGGCATCGTGGAGCTGTTGCTCAGGCTGGTGGTGAAACACCTGCCCCTGGTGCTAGGTAGACTGGATGATATTGAAGCCCGCACCCAGCTTTCCTGGGCGAGCACCATCGCCTGCTCCCCGTTTACCTCACTGGGTGGTGGCGATGGTGAAATGACCCTTCACGGCATCGAACACCCGCTGAGTGGCTACTCTGACATCGCTCACGGTGACGGCCTGGCGGCCCTCCTCCCCGCCTGGATGAGATATACCTACCCGGTCAGAAAGGACAGATTCAGGGCACTGGGCGAAAATGTTTTTGGTCAGCCGGACGGAATAGCTGCCACCGAGGAGTGGCTAGAGAGGATAGGCATGAAACTCAGGCTCGGGGAGCTTGGCATTGAGCCTAGGCGCATTGAAGAAATGGCTCGCTGCGCCCGGAGAACGGCCCCCTGGATTGCCAGCCATCCCAGAGAAATGAGTGTTACCGCTATCGCCCGGATTTACCGGGATTCTTACTAGAAGCCGGCTATCGGCTATTGACAAGTTCTTAGCCTTGTGCTATCATTTAGTTACCTTCTGAGGTAAGCCTTTAAATTATGTTGAAGGTTGGTACATAAAGGGCAAAATTGGTGGCAGAGCCAGGCAGGCGGCTTGGTGCGAAGTCACC
>DAOUMC010000032.1:0-52628 GCA_034413595.1 Dehalococcoidales bacterium
GGCGCCGGCGCCGCCAGGGTGGTGTAAACCGGGGCGGCGATACGCTGGCCTGAACTGCTAACCGTCCAAACAGCCATCCCTTCCCTCAAGCACTCAACAGGAACCGGCCCGGACGGAGTATCTATAAGGGTGCCTTTCGTCAGGCAGATGGGACACGAGTTGAAGCTTACCTCTCGTTTCAGCACCGTTATCTTTCCCGACCGGGTGATAGTCCCCTCATAGCGCCACCCCTGCCCTTCTCCCACTCGTATGGTAAACTGGTAAACATCCCCGGAGGCAACCGTCTCTACGGCGTATTCCAGCTTCTTGTGCTGCCGATAGACAAGCAGTTTCTCCTCGTTGGTGTACTCATCTTTATACGACAGGTCAAGATATTCCAGTATGGCCGCAAACTCAGCCTCGTTTGCCTTGATTAAGGGAAACTGCTCCAGGGCGTTCTCTAATTCCTTCCCCGGTTGTCCTATGGGATAAAAATCGGGGTCACACCAGAAGTAATCAGCAAAATAAGCCAGCAGGTGGTACTTCAACTGGGGCAATGAATAGACAGCCGGAGTCCGGGTCGGTTGCCCTGCACATCCCGGCAGGACGGCTGGTATCGTTATAAGCAGTACCAGCAGTGTCAAGACGATGTGTTTTTTCATTGCCCGCCCTCTCAGGCCATCGTGTTACTTACCTAACGCAAATCCCCGGTCTATAAACGGAGCCTTTTCACGTTATCCACGCGCTTATACTTCATAGCTTCCTTGAAGGTGGTCAACGACACCTGTTCTGCCATCTTGGTCAGTCTGATTACATCAACCAGGTACTCCTGCCTGGAGGTGTGTATTTTGGTTCCTAGATACACCTCAACGATATGATAGTCCCTCATGGCAGACTCTATCAGCAACCAGATGTCCACGCCCCAGCCATCGGGCCAGTCCCGGCTCTTGAGCAAATCCCTGAAGAGCTCGGCGGTGGCACATATCTCACCGCTAAGAGGCTGATTGAAATAGGCGATCTCGGGAAAGAAGACCCCGGTCAGGGGTTTGGCTACCAGCTTGGTGACGGCACCGTCGTATTCGGCTCTTCTGTAATAGCCTCTGGACATGTCGCAGGCCCTTTCTGCCACCGGGTCAGCCAGAAGGTCTATCCACTCCGGTGTCAGATTAACAATATCGGCATCCAGAAATGCGATATAGTCGGCTCCCCTCTTAAGAGCTTCCTTAACGCCATCTTTCATGGCTATGCCCTTTCCCGGGAAGATTCCCTTGCTCTGGCTTACCACTACGGCACCGGCGCCCCTGGCTTCTTCTTTGGTTTTATCGGATGAGTTGCCATCCACCACCAGTACTTCTGGCTTATACTTACTCTGCTTGGCAACTTCAATGCACTGGATTATAGTCTTGGCTTCATTTCTGGCGCTAAAGATAACAAACAGTTTCATTCCGTCACCCCTGTATAAGATTTCCCAATGCCAAACATATCGCTAAGTTCAAAAGCACGAGCAGTCGCCTTGCACCAATAAACGATGGCCACTAAATATCATAAATGGCTACAGTGTACCATAGTATTGACTACAGGTTGACTCCTATCTGGCCTAACGAACCCTCTATACAGAGTAGAATAGACCTGGCCAGAACAATAGCCACCTTAACCGGTACCGTCATCTCGGCTCTTTTGCCCTCATAATCCCAGAACTCAAAGGTAACGCGTTCTTGGTCTTCATGCCGCGCCACCAGCCGTTCCGCATCCAAGGTGTTAACATTCTCCACACCTGAAACATCCTTGGCCCAGGTTGTTATCTGTTGCGCCATAGTAGCCCCTCCTATAACACGTTTTGGCCGTTACATAATAATCTGGTTTAGCAGGTCAGTAAGGCCTATGGTAGCAATTCCAATTACCTTGTCTCCGCCACCATAGTATACTATCAAACGGTTATCAATGACCACGCCACCACAGGAAAAGACAACGTTGGGGACAATGCCTTCCTTTTCATATGGCATCTCGGGGACGAGTATAGGACTATCAGAGACGGCCAGCACCCGGGCCGGGTTGTCCCGGTCAAGGATGGCCGCCGTCAGGTGGTAGCTGTCTCTGTTGTGGCGGGTAACGCCGTGATAAATAAGAAGCCAGCCGGCATCGGTTTTGATGGGCGGCCCGGCGATGCCCACTTTGTAGGAGCCCCTGATGTCATCCTCCGGAGTGAGTATCTCAACACCACCAAGCCAGTCATCATTATCAAAGTCCAGAGAATCCCTGAAGTCCAGCCAGATGTTGACCCCCAGGCGGTGCAGGATGGCGAACTGCCCCTTTATCTTCTCCGGGAAGATAGCGGCGTCTTTGTCGGCCATACACGGCGGAGAAATGAGTTTCGGCCGGGTCCAGTTCCATTCTCTGTTCAGAAAATCCTCTCTGAGAATAGAGGTCAGCGCTACTCTTGGCTCTGCATCACCCCGGTAAGCCGTGTATAACATATAAATTGTGTCTCCCAGCAGGGTGAGGCGGGGGTCTTCGCAGCCGGAGTTGCCATCAGCCACACCCTTGGCTTCAAAGTCCTCGCGGGGGGTATAGATTGGCTCACCCAGTCTTTCCTCTATGGTGAAACCATCCGGACTGACCGCATAGCCCAGAACCGATGTGTTATCATCGGACATAGCCCGATAGACGAGGTGGACCTTGCTGTCATCATACAGAGCGGCCGTATTAAAGACCGCCCTGGACTCCCATGGATGCTCCTGCCTGGGCATGATAACGGGATTACCATGGTATCTCTCCATCTCCTTATGCGGCACCCGGGATGATTTCATGTTCATCAATACATTTTCCAGGCTGGTAGAAGCCAGGGCGCAGGCGGTATCAGCGGCCCCGTAATAGATATTCAGCCTCTTTCTCTTGAACAGGGCACCGGAGGGAAAGATGACATCGGGCACCTTGCCGCAGCGTTCGTAGGCTGTTTCAGGAATCAGCAGAGGCTCTTCTGTCCAGGCCAGAATCCGGTGAGGCTTGCTGATGTCAAGCAGCAAGGCACGAACTCCAAAGGTGGCCGGGGGCAGAAAGTAGTTGCTGATATAAGAATAAAGGAGGAGCCAGCCGTACTTTGTCTTCACCGGAGGAGCTCCGACCTCCAGGTGGTCTTCGGCCGCCCGTGGTATAGATAAGACGTGCCGGTCAATGCTGGAATACCATCTGGCCCAGTAGTCTGGCGACCATATCTCGTCTAACCGGCTGAAGGACGCCAGCGCTATCTTGGCCGGCAGCTTATCGGTGTCGGCGGTGAGGATGGCTACGTACTTGCCCTCAATCTTGGAGGGGAAGAGGGCCATAGCCTTGGCATTAAAGGGGGTCACCAGATGCTTCTCTTCGATGTGCTCAAAGTCTCGGGTTATGGCCAGCCCTATTTTGATTCCCTCAGCACTGAAAGGGTAGGTTGAAAGCGCGGTGTAAAAGACGAAATACCTATCGCCGATTTTGGTTACTCTGGGGTCTTCACAGCCATAATGCTCCCAGGCATATTCCGGATGAATGAGCTGCCTGTGTCTCCCGAAATGAACCCCGTCCTCGCTTGCGGCGTAACCAATAGTGGAAAGTTCCAGGGTCAAGCCGTCGTATTCCCGGGGCGATGATATCGCCCGGTAGAGAAAATGTATCTTACCGCCGCCAGCTACCGGGCACCCGTTGAAGGTAGCTTCGGCTTCCCAGTCATTGTCTACATTAGGTATGAGTATCGGGTTTTCGGACGAGCGCTGAACTCTGATATTCATATTTTGAATGCGGTGTCCTTCCTCCTGGTTGATGGCTCCTTGTTTTTGTATTCAGTAGTTCTGGAGTTTCTCAATGAAGGGCTTAAGTTCGGCGGTGGCCACGCAGGTAACCCTGTCCGACGCTCCATAGTATACCATAAGCCGACCGCTAACTACGACGGCGCCACAGGGATAAACCACTCCCGATTTCCAGCCGTTAAACTCATAGCTGGCCTGCGGCTCCAGAACCGGAACCTTGCACCGCGCCAGGACTCTGGCCGGATTCTCAAGGTCAAGGAGCATGGCCCCTATCTTGTAATGATATAGCGGGTCAAGGTCATCCACCGCCTGATAGATGAACAGCCAGCCCCTTTCCGTCTTTATCGGCGGAGCCCCGGCACCCACTTTAAGGCTGTCCCAGAAAGACACCCTGGGGGTAATGATGTCCCTGGCCTCAAGCCAGTGAGTCTGGCCGTCAAAGTCCAGGTCGTCAACATAATCTACCAGGATATCAGGGAATACGCGGTGAAATATGACGAATTTACCGCCAACTCTCTCAGGAAAAAGGCAGGCATTTTTGTTAATCACGCCCGGCCTTGAGATAAGCACCGGTCTTTTCCAGCGCCACTTCCTGTCAAGAAAATCGCTAACGGTAATAGAGGAGAGGGCGACCCGGGGCGGACTGTGGCCGTCGTAGGCAATATAGGTCATATAGATTTGGCCGCCGATTCGGGTCAGTCTGGGGTCTTCACAGCCGCCAAAAGCCCCGCCGCCGGATACATAGCCGTAGTCATGTTCAATCTCCTCGGAATAGGAGGCGCCAGCCCCCGCCCCTTCAAAAGGCTCCCGGGGTACATAAACGGGCCGGCCTAATCGTTCGTCAATACTGAGACCATCCTTGCTTGCGGCATAGCCCAGGGTTGAGACATCGGAATCACCAATGGCCCGGTAGACAATATGAACACACTGTTCCAGATACAGAGCGGCGGGATTAAAAGCGGCCTTTGATTCCCAGGGGTGATGCCATACCGGTCTTATTATGGGGTTTCCCCCATAGCGCACGAGCACCGGAGGCGAGGAATGAGCATACCTTTGTCCAGAGTCCATTTCGCCGCTACTAATATTTTATAATATAAAACCAGGAGATTAAAGCCATTTTGGAGTTTTAATTCGGAGCTACTGGCCGGAAAAAACAATTTTTTGACAACTCAGGCTTTTGTCGCTATCATTGGGACTCAAAGACCAGGACACAGCAATGAAACAGTTCTGCGTATTGCTGGTTGACGATGAACAGCGAATCCTGCATTTTCTCAGTTCCAAGCTTAAGGTTTCCGGCTACGAGGTACTGACTGCCAGCAACGGAACGGAGGCGCTGGAACAGGTTCAGGCGCAGGAACCGGACCTGGTCGTGCTTGATATAGTGATGCCCAAAATGGACGGCTTTGAAACACTAAAACAGCTGCGCACCTTTTCCTCGGTGCCGGTTGTCATACTCAGTGCCAGGGAAACGGATGCCGATAAGATAAGGGGCCTGGGGCTCGGTGCCGATGACTATCTGGCCAAGCCTTTCAGCCCGGATGAACTGGTAGCCCGCATTGAAGCGGTGAGGCGGCGCCTGGCGCCGGCTGAGAAAAGGAAAGTGCGCGAGCGGCTTTCTCTGGGGGACATGACCATTGATTTCAAGAAGCACCTTGTCGTTGTACGAGGAGAAGAGATACGCCTGACCCGGATTGAGTGGCTCCTGCTCAGCGAACTGGCCAAGAACGCCGGGCGCCTCATGCTCTATGAGGAGCTCCTGGCACGGGTCTGGGGCCCCGAATACCGGGATGATGTCCAGATACTGCGCACCTGGGTCAGCCGGCTGAGGAACAAGCTAGAAAGAAGCGACGGCCAGGCCCTCATCCGCACTGTTCCCAAAACAGGTTATATCATAGACCAGCCACCCGCTTAGGCGGATTTCTTATTCTGACTCGAACCCGGAAGCCGACGTTTTCCCCCGAAATGTCATAATTTTGTAACTTTTTTGGCCTCTATTTTATTACTTTTTCATTTTCCCTCCCTAAAATGTCAGTGCGCATAGAAAACAATACACATTTTCCGAAGATTCACGGCGAAGGAGTATTGATTATGAAGGTCAAGATAGTCTTTTACAGTATGTACGGGCATATCTACAAAATGGCCGAGGCCGTGGCCGAGGGGGCCCGTGAGGTGGACGGGGCCGAGGTAGAGCTGCTCCAAGTCCAGGAACTGATTCCCGAGGAGGCTCTGGAAGAGTCAGGGGCCAAGAAAGCACGCGAAGCCTTCGCCTATATTCCCGTAGCCAAGCCCGAAGACCTGGCTGACGCCGATGCCATCATCTTCGGCATACCGGCCAGATACGGCAATATGTGCGCCCAGATGCGCAACTTCCTGGACCAGACGGGAGGACTCTGGGCCAGAGGTGCCCTTATAGGCAAAGTGGGCAGCATTTTCGGCTCAACTAGCTGCCAGCACGGTGGTCAGGAGGCGGTGCTCATCAGTTCCTATATCACCCTGTTTCACCACGGGATGGTGCTGGTGGGTATGCCCTACTCTGAGAAGCGGCAGTGCACCATGGACGAAATAGCCGGCGGCAGCCCCTACGGCGCCACCACCTTGGCCGGGCCGGGTGGCAGCCGGACGCCGAGCGAGCTTGAGCTGTCAATGGCGCGCTTCCAAGGGCGCCACGTGGCTACCGTCGCCAGGAAGCTGGCTGGCGGATGACGCCCACTGATTCCTGCTGAGGAGACAACAATGGAATATCTGGAAGTCCTGAAAACCAGTGAGCTGCAAAACGGCGAGATGAGAAGCGTTTCCGCCCGGGGGAAAGAGATACTCCTGGCCAGGGTAGACGACGACTTCTACGCCGCCCAGAATGTCTGTCCTCACCTGGGTGGCAAGCTTGCCAGAGGCGCGCTCAAGGGGACGGTGGTCACCTGCCCCAGGCACGCTTCCCAGTTTGACCTGAAGGACGGGCGTGTCGTCCGCTGGACTGACTGGTCTGGCCCCAAGCTGTCAATAAGCAGAGTGTTCCGGCCGCCGAGACCACTGGAGATCTACCCGGTGAAGACAGAAGGAGACCGGGTCCTGATAGAAATCTAACAGGTGAAAATATAAACCAGATTTTGTGATTTTTCCGCTTCGATACATGGCAGCCGGTGGTTGGCTAATCGGCCATCGGCTGGGAGGCAACAGAGGAGACAAAACATGATAGAGAAAAAAACAAGGATTACCACCGAGCCGGGAAAACAGGAGCTCTTCATCACCCGGGAGTTTGATGCGCCTCAAGAGCTGGTTTTCAAGGCATTCACCCATCCGGAGCTTTACACCCGGTGGCTTGGGCCGCGTGGATTCACGATGACTCTTGACAGGTTTGAACCGAGAAGCGGTGGCAGGTGGCGGTACATTCATAAAGACGTCAAGGGTAATGAGTATGCCTTTCACGGAGTGTACCACGAGATTACAGCCCCCGAGAGAGTGATTGACACCTTTGAGTTTGAAGGACTTCCGGAAAGAGGACACGTCAGCCTGGAAACGGCCAAATTCGAAGTACTGCCCGGTGGCAGGACAAGGCTAAAGATTCAGTCTGTTTTCCAGTCTGTCGCCGACCGCAATGGCGAGCTCCAGAGCGGCATGGAAGAGGGGGTAAGTGATTCCTTTGACCGCCTGGACGAGCTGCTGGAAAAGCTGCAAAAGTAGAACCAAAAACACCGGAAGAGGTAACCCAATGACAGTCAGGGATATATCCATAAAAGCGCAAGATTTCGACATCGGCCAAAGTGATGTCGTACTAAACCGGTAAGGTCTTTTGCCAGGTTTGGGCCAATGAGTGACTTTTCACTACCGTTTGAGTCCAGGTACCTGCCGCTCGGGAAGCTCCGGGATGAATACCGCCGGTCTATGGAGAGACCGGAGGAGTTCTGGGCGGAGCAGGCACGCCAGCTTGACTGGTTCCGCACCTGGGACAGGGTGCTGGAGTGGAATCCGCCCTTTGCCCACTGGTTTGCCGGCGGCCAGCTTAACGCCTCTTATATCTGCGTTGACCGCCACGTCAAGAGCTGGCGCCGGAGCAAGGTGGCCATATACTGGGAGGGTGAGTCGGGGGACTCCAGGGTCTTGAGCTATTCGACCCTGTATAACGAGGTGAACCGGTTTGCCGCCGCGCTCAAGGGCCGTGGAGTGGGTAAGGGGGATAAGGTAGCCCTATACCTGCCCATGATTCCAGAGCTGCCGATTTTCATGCTGGCCTGTGCCCGGATTGGTGCCATCCACACCGTAGTCTTCTCCGGTTTTAGTGCCCAGGCCCTGGCCGACCGGGTCAATGATGTCCAGGCCAGGCTGCTGGTGACGGCCGACGGCGGATTCAGGAGAGGCAAGGTCATCCCTCTCAAGAAAGTCGCCGACGAAGCGCTGACCATGTGCCCATCGGTAGCAAGTACCATCGTCGTCAGAAGGGCCGGCACTTCAGTCAAGATGAAACGCCCCCGGGACCTCTGGCTGGATGACCTGCTGGACAGGGAAACTCCGTTTGTCCCCCCGGAGCCGGTGGAGTCCAATCACCCGCTGTACATACTCTACACCTCAGGTACCACGGGCAAACCGAAGGGGATAGTCCACGGCACCGGCGGCTACCTGGTGCACAACTACTGCGCCTATAAGTGGGCTTTTGACATCAAGGACGAGTCCATCTACTGGTGTTCGGCAGACGTGGGCTGGGTCACCGGCCACAGCTCGATAGTCTACGCCCCGCTGGCACACGGCGCCGCCATAGTGCTCTATGAAGGAGCGCCGGACTACCCCGAAGTAGACCGCTGGTGGCACATCATAGACAAATACCGGGTCACCATATTTTACACCTCACCCACCGCCATCAGGATGTTCATGGGATACGGTGAGAAGTGGCCGCAAAAACACGACCTCAGCAGCCTGGAGCTGCTGGGGAGCGTCGGCGAGCCCATCAACCCGGAGGCCTGGCTCTGGTTCTACAGGCACATCGGCGGTGAAAGGTGCCCCATAGTTGACACCTGGTGGCAGACAGAGACCGGCGGCATCATGATATCCCCGTCCCCGGGGCTTGAGTGCCTGCCTCTCAAGCCGGGCTCGGCCACGCTGCCACTGCCCGGCGTGGACGCCGATGTCTTCGACGAAGCCGGTAAACCGGTCCCCCCGGAGACCAGAGGCCTTCTGGTGATAAAAAAGCCCTGGCCGGGAATGCTCCTGGGTGTGCATAACAACCCCGAACGCTACCGGGAAGCCTACTGGTCGCGCTTTCCCGGTGTCTACTACACCGGTGACTATGCGGTAAAGGACCGGGAGGGCTACTTCTGGGTGCTGGGCAGGGCTGATGAAGTGCTCAAGGTCGCCGGGCACAGGCTGGGCACCGCCGAACTGGAGGGGGCCGCCGTTTCTCACCCCAAGGTGGCCGAGGCGGCCGTCGTCGGCAGGTCCGACCCGGTAAAAGGAGAGGGCATCGTCATTTTTGTCCGGCTCAGGGATGGGGTAAGACCGACGCCGGCACTCAGGCAGGACATCATCAGGCATATGCGGGAGATGGTGGGGCCGATTGCGGCGCCCGACCGGGTCTACTTCACGGCCAAGCTGCCCAAGACCAGGAGCGGCAAGATTATGCGTCGGGTGCTGAAAGCCGTCGCCGAGAAGGCAAAAATAGGCGACCTGTCCACCCTTGAAGATGAAGCCGCTGTTGACGAGGTCATCAGGAGCTATAAGGAAACGGAAGAACCGTCCAGTCCAAATATGAAAATATCTTGAATAGGAGGTGACTATGGCTGTTGATTTCAACTTTATGGTCGGAGGGGAAGCCGGGCAGGGAGTCCAGTCGGTGGGTTTCTGGCTGGCCAAGGCTTTTGCCCGGGGTGGTTACCATGTCTTCGCCGACCAGGACTACGAATCAAGAATCAGGGGTGGTCACAACTTCTTCCGCATCAGGGTGAGGGACGGCCGGGTAGGTGCCATCGCCGAACCGGTGGACATCCTGCTGGCGCTAAACAGGGAGAGCATAGACCTTCACCTTGAAGAGCTTGCCGGTGAGGGCGTGGCTATCTTTGACAACGAGACGGTAAAGGACGTCGCCGTCGGCGGCAAGCTCTTTGGCCTGCCCCTGGAGAGGCTGGCCCAGGAGAAGGCCGGGAACAAAGTAATGAGCAACAGTGTGGCTCTTGGTGCCGCCCTGGCCCTGACGGGCTACAAGCTCAGCTTGGTGAATACTATTCTGGAAGAGCACTTCGGCAAGGGGGAGATGGCCGATAACAACATCGCCGCCGCCAAGGCGGGATATGAGCACACCCGGGCTGAATACAGAGGCAACCTTCACCGGCTTGAACCGCAACCCGGCGGTGAGAGGATGCTGCTCAACGGCAACGAAGCACTGTCCCTGGGGGCCATCGCCGCCGGCTGCAAGTTCATGTCTGCCTACCCCATGACGCCGGCCAGCTCAATTATGGAGTACCTGGCCGCCAAGTCAGAGGAATTTGACCTGGTGATGGTGCACGCCGAGGACGAGATAGCGGCGATAAACATGGCCATCGGAGGCGCCTATGCCGGCGTCAGGGCTATGACGGCGACCTCGGGCAGTGGTCTTTGCCTTATGGTTGAGGGCCTGGGGCTGGCCGGAATAACCGAGACACCGGTGGTGGTGGTTGACGGGCAGCGTCCGGGCCCGGCCGTGGGCCTGCCCACCAGGACGGAGCAGGGAGACCTTCAGTTTGTCCTTCACGCTCACCACGGAGAGTTCCCCAGAGCTGTCCTGACACCGGCCACCATTGAGGACTGTTTCTGGGCAGCGGTCAAGGCATTCAACCTGGCCGAGAAGTACCAGCTCCCGGTGATAATCCTGACCGACCAGCACCTGGCAAGCTCTTACGCCACCGTTGACCCGTTTGACCTCTCCCAGGTGACCATTGACCGGGGCCTCCTGTTCCTGGAGGAAGAGAACGAGCCAGCCGAGTACAAGAGGCATCAGGTGACCCAGTCCGGCATCTCCCCCCGGGCCTTCCCGGGACTGGGCAGAGCTCTGGTGGTCACCGACTGCGATGAGCACGACGAGGCAGGTCATCTCACCGAGGATGCCGCGATAAGGACGGCCCAGGTGCAGAAGCGGCTGCGCAAGATGTTCGGCCTGAAGCAGGAGATAGCCAACCCCCGGCTTTACGGCCCCAAGAGAGCCGAGACGACCCTTATCGGCTGGGGCAGCACCTACGGGGCCATTCACGAAGCGGTGGACATACTGTATAAAGAGGGTGACAGTGTCAACATGCTTCATCTTAACGAAGTCTGGCCCTTCCCGGCAGAGCCGGTGGCTGATGCCCTGAGCACGGCTGGTGAAAGTTATGTGATTGAGAACAACGCCACCGGCCAGCTCGCCCGGCTTATCAGGGCAGAGACAGGGCGAGAACCAAGCGAAAAAATTCTCAAGTATGACGGGCGCCCCTTTAGCCCGGCTTACATCGTGCAGGCGATAAAGAGGGAAAAGGAGGGAAAATGGTTACGTTAGCCGATTATGCCGGATCAGAGACCGCCTGGTGTCCGGGCTGTGGCAACTTCGGCATTCTAAGGTCGCTCAACAAGGCGCTGGTTGAGCTTGGGATTGAACCGCATCAGGTGCTCATGGTCTCGGGTATCGGGCAGGCGGGGAAACTGCCCCACTACACCAGGGGCAACGTGTTCAACTCCCTCCACGGCCGTCCAGTTCCCCCGGCCGTCGCCGCCAAGATTGCCAACCCGGAGCTGGTGGTTATCGCCATCAGCGGCGACGGCGATGCTTATGGCGAGGGTGGCAACCACTTCCTTCACGCCGTGCGCCGCAACCATGACATCACCTATCTGGTGCATGACAACCAGGTATACGCCCTCACCAAGGGGCAGGCGTCTCCCACCAGCGATGCCGGCTATGTCACCAAGACCACACCCTACGGGGCGGCCAATCCGATAAACCCGATGACTCTGGCTATAGTGAGCGGCGCCACCTTCGTCGCCAGAAGCTTCGCCGGGGACATAGAGCATCTGACCGGTGTGATTAAGCAGGGCATCACTCACAAGGGGTTCGCTCTGATTGACATCCTGCAGCCCTGCGTTACCTTTAACCACAAAAACACGTTTAGCTGGTACCGTGAGCGGGTCTACAAGCTGGAAGACGATGGCTACGACCCCGGTGATAGGAAGGCGGCGCTGGAAAAGGCCCAGGAGTGGGGAGACAGGATACCCATCGGTGTCCTGTACAGGCAGGAACTGGCGACCTACGAGGATGGCCTGCCCGCCCTCAGGAAGGGGCCGCTGGTCAGGCAGGAGATTAGCCCGGGCAGGGCCAAAGAACTTATAGCTGAATTTCTGTGAGGCTAAACAGAGGCAGCCCACAAAGTCAGGGGCTATGCTAACTGTGCTTTTTTCTGTCCCACCATCTGATGAAGACTTTGGTCAATTCCAGCACCGGAAAGATGGTCGCAGCTAGAAGAATCACCAGAGCCCATTCAGAGATGCCCAGAGAGAATGTGTGGAAAGGCCCCTGCAGCAAGGGCACATAGACTATCAAGGCCTGCAACAAGACCTGCCATATGACGGCCAGGTTCAACCACTTGTTGCCGAAGAAGCCGATTTCAAACAGAGAATGCCTGTCGGAGCGGAAGTTGAAGGCGGCGAAGAACTGAATCACAACCAGAGAAAGAAAGACCAGGCCCTGGGCTTCTTCCAGCGTATAAGGCCGACCGAAGCCGGAATCCAGCGCCCACTTGAAGAGGCCCAGGTTCACCAGCGCCTCCCACAAACCTCCGACAAGCATCAGTATTAATACCGGACGGCTAAAGACACCCTGCCCCCGGGGACGTGGCTTCTGCTTCATGATGTCCGGTTCGGCCGGGTCAACAGACAGGGCTATGGCCGGCAGACCATCGGTGGCCAGGTTCATCCACAGAATCTGAATGGCGATGAGCGGCAGGGCCCCTGGGGGCAGTCCCAGCAGCGGGCCGAAAAGTATGGCGGTAGCCATCACCAGTATCTCACCGAGATTGCAGGAAAGCAGGTACATAAGGTACTTCTTGATATTACCGAAGATGCCCCTGCCTTCCTCAACCGCAGCCACGATAGAGGCAAAGTTGTCGTCGGTCAGCACCATGTCAGCGGCTTCCTTGGTGACATCGGTGCCGGTAATCCCCATAGCCACACCGATGTCAGCCCTCTTCAGGGCCGGGGCGTCGTTGACCCCGTCTCCGGTCATCGCCACCACGTGTCCTTTCTTGGCCAAAGCATTAATAACCCGCAGTTTATGGGCCGGTGATACCCGGGCATAGACTTCCACTTTCTCTACCAGAGCCTCAAACTCCTCATCGCTCAACCGGTCAAATTCAGCCCCGGTGAGGGCGACATCCTCCCGCAGCAGGCCCAGTTCTCGGGCGATAGCCACCGCAGTCAGTTTGTGGTCGCCGGTAATCATCACCGACTTTATACCTGCCTGCCGGCAGACTTCTATGGCGTCTTTTACCTCCTCCCGGGGAGGGTCAATCATGCCGACTAGACCAACAAAAACCATGTCTCGCTCAATGTCTTTGTCTATGGCGGCACCGCCGGGGAGCGGCTTGTAGGCCAGGCCCAGGACCCGCAGAGCACCGGTCGCCATCTGCTGTCCCACCAGGAGTATCTCCTCCCGGTCCTTGCCGGTAAGTTCTCTCTCTCGCCCATCATCTAGAATGCGGCTACAGGAACTCAGAATTATCTCCAGGGCACCCTTTGAGTTAGCAGACTTACCACGGGGTGTCTGATTAACGGTGGTCATCCTTTTGGCCTCTGAGGAGAAGGGTATCTCGCCGAGGCGAGGGTGCTGGCGATTGAGTTCTTCTGGCGACAGACCGGCCTTGGCCGCGGCTACCAGCAGGGCACCCTCGGTGGGGTCGCCCTTGATTCCCCGGCCACCATCTGCCGCACTGAGTGAGGTATCATTGCACAGGACTCCCACCCTTAGCAGGGCTTGCAGAGCCGAGCCAGGCTCCGGTGTGAATGCGGTGTCATTGAGCAAGAACTCACCCTTGGGTTCGTAACCGGCACCGGTGACCTCAATCAGCCTGCCATCTGCATAGATGCGCCGTATGGTCATCTGGTCCTGGGTAAGAGTCCCCGTCTTATCGGAACAGATTACCGTGGTGCTGCCCAGAGTCTCTACCGCCGGTAGCTTTCTTATCAGGACGTGGCGTTTCACCATGCGCCGGACGCCGAGGGCCAGGCTGATGACAATCACCGCCGGCAGGGCCTCAGGAACCGCGGCCACCGCCAGAGCTACCCCCCAGATAAACATCTCCAGGATATGATGGCCTCTTAACACGCCCAGCACGATCAGGACAAGAACCACGCCCATAGCGGCTACGGCAATCCACTTCCCCATCCGGTCGAGGTTGAGCTGTAGCGGTGTCTGTTCTGCCTTGACCTCCCGGAGCATGCCGGCAATGCGACCAAACTCGGTGGCCATACCGGTGCCGGTTACCACGGCTAAGCCGCGGCCGTAGACCGCAGCCGTGCCCATAAACACCATATTCCGCCGGTCGGTCACACTGGCTTCGTCGGCTATAGGAGCGCTCGTTTTCTCTATAGGAACGGACTCCCCGGTGAGAGAGGCTTCATCCAGCTTTAGATTCACGGCTTCAATAAGGCGGGCGTCAGCCGGCATCCGGTCGCCGGTCCTGAGGACAACTATGTCCCCGGGCACCACCTCCCGGGCGGGTATTTCGATTTCATTGCCGTCTCTGAGCACGGACGCCGTAGGCGCCGCCATCCTGGCCAGGGCCTCCATAGACCGCTCGGCCCGGTACTCCTGAACAAAGCCCAGGCCACCGGCGAAAATGACGATGGCGCCGATAATAATGGCGTCAACGACTTCACCCAGTATCGCCGATAGCACGACGGCGATGAGCAGGATTATAATCAGGAAACTCTTGAACTGTTCCAGAAAGAGCATTAGAGGAGATACCCTGGCTCTCCTGGCCAGTTCATTTGGGCCGAACTCGGCCAGCCTCTTCTGGGCTTCTGCCTGACTTAAGCCGCGGCGCCCGGAGCCCAAGGCCCGCAGTACATCTTCAATCTCCAGCTTATACCAGTCCCGTTCCTCAGCCATAGTTTCCCCTCATCTGGCCAGATGGACAGTCGGCAAAGGAGCGCCATAGGTCAAACAGGAATCTAACTCAAGCCAGGGCAGATAAAGTTAGGGCTTTCTCCGAAAAGTTCTATGTATTTTACAGTATCCCGGTGCATTTTCCTAGCGAAATTTAAAAAGCACAGCTTTTAGACTGTGCTTTCCGATTACGCCCGACGACACGGGCTACTCCAACAATGCCTCTATCTCATCCTCATGGACTACAATCTCTTTGTTGCCCTCTCCGATCCGTACCGTGTAGATATAAAAGGCTCCTTCACTTGCCGAAGGCCGTATCCAGTAGTAGTCAGCCACCGTTCCGCACTGGCCGATGTAGGGCTCTATATCGGCATCCCTCGGTGTTGCCGGCTGGCTTTTCACCGGTACTATGGTCACCTTCTGTCCCGTCATAAATTTGGGGGCCATTGAACTAACCCCGTCTGATGTTGGTGGAATGATAAAGCCCAGAGTATGCGCTTGTCAATACCCAAATTAGAGATGGGATGAAGCCCATCTGTTTTTATTCCAGGTGAAACGGTGTCACAGAATCAAGCCGGAGGCTGGACACACCAACGACCAGATTTATTGAGGACTCGGCAAAATCAGCCGACCAGGGTGCAATCCTTAAGGCGGATGTCTATTATAGAGCCATAGTATGTGCCCTGCACTGTTACCGTCTGCCCCCTCGCCAGCTTGCTCAGTTCCTCTCCGTGCTTCTTGTCAAAAAGGCACCGGATGCTCTGCAGCCGCCTCTGGTCAGCACTGGCCAGAATAATGTAGTGGACATCAAGAAACTCGCCGACTTCCACTCTAGCCACCACCCCGGTTACACTGAGAGTTTTACCGGCGAACCTGGCATCGGCGGCGGCGCTGTCTCCCTCATAAGCCGAGAGCAGGTCGTCAACGGTTACCGCCATTGCCGGTGCCGCCGGTTCAGCCTCCAGCACCGGCTCTTCAACCGGCTCAATTTCCTTAACCGGCTCGGGCTCCTCAACCGGCTCGGGCTCTTTAACCTCTTCAGGTTCAATTGCAAGTTCTTCGGCCGGTTCGGGTTCTGTGGCTGGCTCAGGCTCTTCAACCGACTCGACCTCGGGCTCGATTATCTGCTTTAGGAGGGAAGGAGCTGGCTCCGGTGAAAGGAACTCCTCGGATTCTTCTACTACTAGTCCATATAACCTCTCTTCCTGTAGCTCCCGGTAAGTCTTGTCTACCTGCTTAAAGGAGCCGGACAACAGGGGATAGCCACACCACTGGCAGGCCCAGTCCTCGGTTCTTACCGTCTCCCGGCCACAATTCGGGCATGCTGACATGCGACACCTCCTCCCTTAAAGTATATATGACAGCCGCAGCTTGTCAATGAGACGATAGGGCTGCCGCGGCACAACACCGTCTCCCATCATCTCAACAGGTACAAGATGACATCACCGACGTTGGTTCCGGTATCGCCGGTTATTATCAGGCAGTGCCCTATCTGGTCAAGCAGGGCATTGCTGTCGTACCGTTTGAGATAGGACTTAATATCTATTCCTTTTTCCTTGGCCTTGTCCAGGGAACCTTTATCAACAATAGCGCCGGCGACATCGGGCAAAAAGTCCGAGCCATCGGTGCCTGTGCTGACCACCAGCCACTGGCCGGGATACTCCGCCATTGCCACCATTGATTCTGCCGCATAATGCTGATTTCTGCCGCCTTTGCCAGCTATGGCTGGCAGTTTAGGAGTGGTCTCACCGCCGAGAATAACAGCATCATAACCGGCATACTCTGAGCTCAGTATCTGCTTCGCCCTGGAGCGAGCGACAGCGGTGGTCTCTCCCTTCTGCTCAGCGGTGATGGTGCAGGCAGCAAACGCCGCCTCCTCCGCCTTTTCCTTCATAGCCAGCAAAGCCAGCCGGTTATCGCCGATTATGTAGTTGTGGCAGTTTTCCAGGCTCTTGGGCGTTTCGGCATCCTCACCCCGGCGGCCCTGCTTCAGATGATTAGTAACCGATTCCGGCGCCCGGGACAGCAGGTGGTATTTCTTAAGCACCCGGTAGGCATCGGAAAACGTGGTGGCGTCGGGAAAGGTGGGCCCGGAGGCGATAACCGACAGGTCGTTGCCAACCACGTCCGACAGTATCAGGGAGACAACAGTCGCCGGCATAAAGTAGCGGCCCAGCTGCCCCCCTTTTGTCCGGGACAGGTGTTTCCTTAAAGTGTTAATCTCGGCTATCTCGGCCCCGGAGCCGAGCAACAGCCCGGTTATTTCCTGCTCGTCTTCCAGGCTCACGCCGGCAACAGGATATGGCATCAAGGCCGAACCCCCGCCCGAAATCAGGCAAACGACCAGGTCATCCCTGTTTATGCCGTAGCTCTCCTTGAGGGCCAGCATCGCCCTGACCCCGGCAACGCCCCGCCGGTCAGGCAGAGGATGACCGGCGGCTACCACCCTGACACGGGCCGTTTTGTAGTCCCGACTCTTGCAGGTGACTATTCCGGCAGTTATATCCCTCGGCGGGATTATCTCCTCCAGTGCCTCGGCCATAAGCCCGGACGCCTTGCCACCACCGGTAACGAAGAGCCGGCCTCCGGCAAAACTGTAGCTATCGCCGTTTATGGCCAGCACCCTGCCCGCCGAGTCATAGCCCAGCGCTGATTTCATTATGTTCGTCGGCAACACCCTGGCGATGCCGGCCTCAACGATGTCCAGGGCCTTGCTTCTCAGCTCGGTGGTCGCCAGCTCAGCCCGGTTCTTTATAATCATAGTCCGCCTGATTGATAGCCCGGAGGCATATACAAAACCCTGGTTTTATGATACTTTAAACTGGAGTGTAATACCAGCACCGTGGGACGTTTCTGCCCCTGGAAAGCGGGAAAGTAACACTGAAGGCTACAGATGATGCCGGAGGAGGCTACATGACCAAAAAGACGGCTAAAAAGGTTGTTCTCTATTCCACCACCACCTGTCCCTATTGCCACCGGGCAAAGGAATACCTGACAAACAAGGGCATAGCCTTTCAGGAGATTGATGTCGCCGCTGACAAAGAGGCGGCCCGCCAGATGATTCAAAAGTCGGGGCAGATGGGAGTGCCGGTTATCCTGGTGGATGACAAGATGCTGATTGGCTTCAGCCAGACCAGACTGGACGAGTTGCTGGCTGAATGAGTCACAACCCCTCGGCAATCTTGTACATATTATCGTAGGACTTGCCGAAGTCGGGGTTGTTTTCCTCAAGCTTGGCCCTGATGGCCTTCATCTTCCTGATAAATCCCTGTCTGTCCTTTCGCCTCACCAGCTCGGCCCAGGTCTTAGCCGACCCCTGAAACTGCTGCTGGATTTTGGGCAGCCCGGGCAGGTTCATCTGGAGTGAAGCATAAAGCTCCGGGTCTTCGGAGAGGACGCTCTCCACCAGTGTCAGCAGCACCCGGTAGGTTACACCGCTGATGACTTCCATCTCTTTAAGGTGCTCAAAGCTCACCAGGCTGTCGGCCGAGACCAGGGCGATGTAATGGGCCAGCCCCAGAATGACCGCCATCATATCGTCGTGCTCTTCGGGCGTCATCAGCCGGACTTTGGCGCCTCTCTCTTGCAGGTAGCCCCTCGCCTTTTCGGCCAGGGCAGACTCCTCATCACTGGTGGGCGTCAAAACGAAGTTCTGATTGGCTAGGCTCCTGGCGCCGGGCCCAAACAGCGGGTGTGTCCCCAGCACCCGCCCCCTTTTTATGTGCTGGTGCATGGCTTCCACCGGCAGGGTCTTGACCGAGGTGACATCCAGGATAATCTGTCCGGGGCGGGTGTAAGGGCTGAGCCTTTTCACCACTTCTTCAAAGTGGTCTACCGGCACCGATACCAGAACGATATCAGCACTCTTGACCACTCTGGATTCGGTGCTCACTTCCCCGGCGCCAAGCTCTTCCCGGGCTTCTTCCAGCCTTGCCCGACTCCTGCCGATTAGCAATACCTCCTTGCCTTCTTTTAACAGGAAACGGGCAAACCAGCGCCCCATCTTGCCTGTGCCGCCGATGATGGCTACCTTCACCGCTCCCCACCGTTGGTCTTAGCTTTGGGGTAAGAGCCGAGCACCTTTAAGAAGATGGCGTAGTCCTTAAGCTTCTCCAGGGCTTCCCTGGGTGCAGAATCCTCACGGTGCCCCTCAAAGTCAAGATAGAAGTTATACTCCCACGCCTTCTGCCGGGTGGGCCGGGACTCTATCTTGGTCAGGTTGATATTCTTGGCCGCCAGCTCTTCAAGAAAGCTGAACAGCGCTCCGGGCTTGTGCTTGACCGAGAAGACGACCGAAGTCTTGTCGCTGCCCGACGGCGGGGCATCCGTCTTGGCCAGAATGAAAAACCGGGTGAAGTTGTTGGGGTTGTCCTCGATGCCGCAGGTGATTATTTTCATCTGGTAGATTTCGGCGGCCCGGGCACTGGCAATGGCGGCACCATCGGTTATATTCTTCTCTTTTATCATCTTGACGCTGCCGGCGGTGTCGTAGGTCGGCACCAGCTCACAGTCCAGGTGCTTGATGAAAGCCTGGCACTGCCCCAGGGCCTGAGGATGGGAGTAGATTCTTCTTATCGAGTCCAGGGTCACCCCGGGGTTGGCTATCAGGCAGTGGATGATTTTAAGCTCTGTCTCGCCCGAGACCTTGAGATTAGAGTCCAGAAGCAGGTCATAGGTCTTGCTGATGCTGCCCTCAAGCGAGTTCTCGACGGGCACGACGCCGAACTGCGCCTCATCCCGTTCCACAGACTTGAAGACGTCTTCCAGCATTTCACAGGGCCTGACCTGGATGCCAGAGCCAAAGAAGCTGACCGCCGCCTCCTCGCTGTAAGCCCCGATTTCTCCCTGAAAGGCAACCGTCACTCCCTGGATGCTCTTGGCGACAGCAAATATGTGGTGATAGACGTTCTCTATGTCTGTCTGATTGACACCCTGGGAGTCAGCAAGCTGCCGGATATGTCCCAGAATCCTTTCTTCCCTCTGCCTATCCTCTATCTGCTGGCCCTGCTCCCTTTTGAGTATGCCGATCTGCTCGGCCAGCCTTATCCTCTCGGCGATAAGCCGGACGATATCGGTGTCAACGCCGTCAATCTTTTTCCTCAGTTCTTCAAGGCTCATTTTATCACCCCGGGTATCAGGTTGGCCCTCAAGGCAAAGTCGGCCAGGGTTACCGCCATCATTGCCTCCACCACCACCAGCGCCCGGGGGACGATGCAGGGGTCATGCCTCCCCCTGACCGAAAGACTGGCGCTTGCCATCTCTTTGATGTCAACCGTTGGCTGGACTTTGGCTATGGATGCCGTTGGTTTTATGGCCACCCTGACCACCAGCGGCATGCCACTGGAAATGCCGCCGAGTACGCCGCCGGCGTTGTTGGTCCTGGTGACTACCTTACCACTTTCAACAATGAACGGGTCGTTGTTTTCCGAGCCCCTCTTTCTTGAGCCGTGGAAACCGGAGCCGAACTCAACCCCTTTCACCGCCGGGATGGCGAACAGGGCCTTGGCCAGTTCCCCGTCCAGAGTGTCAAAGACCGGCTCGCCCAGACCGGCCGGCAGCCCCAGGGCGATGCCCTCTATAACGCCTCCCAGGCTATCGCCCTCTTCTTCCACCCTCTCAATGGCGGCTACCATTTTTTCGGCCGCCTCGGGGTCGGCACAACCGACCTCGTTTTTGGTGATATTCTCCTTTATTTCGTTAACAGCCTTTGGCTGGGCGACTATGCCTCCTATCTCAACGGTGTGGGCCAGGACCTTAGCCCCGATGAGACCGAGCAGCTTCCGGGCAACAGCCCCGGCCATGACAAAGCCGGCGGTGATTCTGCCCGAGAACCGACCGCCGCCGCGGTAGTCGTTAAAACCCCCGTATTTAGTGTAAGCCGTAAAGTCGGCATGCCCCGGCCTCAACAGAAACCTGGCCTTCTTGTATTCACTGGAGTCAACGTCCTTGTTCCAGACCACCAGACATACCGGGGCGCCGGTGGTGTGTCCGCCAAAGACGCCGGAAAGAAGCTCGGCTTTGTCCTCCTCTTTTCTTTGGGTAGTCAGCCGGCTTATTCCCGGCCTCCTCCTGTCAAGCTCTTTCTGTACATCCTGCTTGGTAATAGCCAGCCCGGCCGGGCAGCCGTCAATAATCACCCCGATGAAACTGCCGTGACTCTCGCCGAAGCTGGTAATAGTGAAATGCTCGCCAAAGCTATTGGACATCAGACCTCACCTTGCCCCCCAGGCTTTTCAATATGTCCCAGAAATCGGGGTATGTCTTGGAGACGCACTCGGCACCTTCTATTGTTATACCGCTAACGGCGGTGCCCAGGACGCCAAAGGCCATGGCGATGCGGTGGTCATTATGGCTGTCTATGACCGAGCCCCTGGGCCCTCCGCCAGTGATGGTCAGACTGTCCTCTTCTTCAACAACTTCTATGCCCATTCTCTCCAGCCCTTCTCTTAGAGCCAGCACCCGGTTTGATTCCTTGAGCCTGGCCCGGCTGATGCCGGCAAGACGGCTCTTACCGTCGGCAACCACTGCCAGAACCGCCAGGGTGGGTAGCAGGTCCGTGAAGTCGGACAGCTCGGCTTCAATCGCCTTTAGCTTTGATTTCCTCACCCTGACGCGATTATTGCCCACGGCAACCTTGGCTCCCATTTCTTGCAGTAAGTTTAGCATTATCTTATCGCCCTGCAAACTCTCGGGATTGAGACTGGTGACTTCCACCTCTCCGGAGACAGCCCCCAGAGCTAAGAGATACGAGGCTGACGACCAGTCACCCTCAACCACAAAGTTTGCCGGCTTGTACTCCTGCCTTGAGACCCCAAATCGCCTCAGGTCTTCGGGGACTTTTACCTTGACCCCGAACCTCTCCAGACAGTCCAGCGTCATCTCAAGGTATGGCCTTGACTCCGGAGGCGTGGTAAGATTGATAGTTACCTCTTTTTCCGCCAGGGGGGCTACAAAGAGCAGGGCGGAGACAAACTGGGAGCTAATATCGCCCCGAAGCTCCACCGCCCCGCCTTTCAGCCTGCCGCCATCAACAACCACCACTCCATTATCAACCCGGCAGCTTACTCCCAGCTGCACCAGAGCCTCAAGAAGTGGCCTGATGGGCCTCTTTGAGAGGGAGGACCCCGGGACCAGCCGGCACCTTCCGGGGACCAGCGACGAGATGGCGGCCATAAACCGGAAGGTGGTTGCAGAGTCGCGGCAGAACAAGTCCCCGGCTGGCTCGCGGAAATTGTCCCCTCGAACCCGCCACAGGCCCCCTTCTTTCTTCACGCCAACTTCAATCTGGCCCAGGACTTCACTGGCAGCCCCGGTATCGTCCGAGTCCAGCGGGCTGATTATCTTGCTTTCCCCACCTGCCAGAGCGGCACACATCAGCCCGCGAATGGTGTAGCTCTTGGAGGGAGGGGCGGCCAGTTTACCCTTTATCTCACTCTTATCAATGGAAACCTTCATACTCATTCAGCCTGGATATTATTTCCCCGGCAACAGCTTCAACTCCCAGTTCAGAGGTATCAACCACTATATCGGCGGCCCGTTCATAGAAGGGCTGCCTGAACTTCAAGAGTTCCCTTACGGCAAGGGCCTTTTTACTTTTGGCGAGCAGCGGCCTTACCCCGCCGTCGGCTGCCACTCTCTCCAATATTACTTCCAGAGAGGCCTCAAGGTAGACTACCACCGCCTCTTCCCTGAGCCGGTCAATGTTTATCTTGTTAAGCACCACGCCGCCGCCACAGGCGATGACCTGGTTCTTGCCCCTGGCGATTTCCTTGACAACCTCAATCTCTAGCTCGCGGAAAGCTACCTCACCGTCCTCATCGAGAATTCGGGAGATGGGCTTTCCGGCCTTCTGCTCAATGAGGCGGTCAGGCTCTGACAGCTTCTTACCCAGCTTTTCGGCCAGCACTTTGGCCACTACCGTTTTGCCCGCCCCCATGAAGCCGATCAAGGCGATGCTGGTCTTCATTTTTTAAGCGCCCTGACCACTTCGGTTTTCATTATCTCCACCGGCGCTTTAACGCCTGTCCACAGCTCAAAGGCCAAAGCCCCCTGCCCCACCAGCATATCAAGGCCACCAATGGTCTGGGCACCGGCTTCTTCGGCTTCGGCCATTAGTCTGGTTTTAACCGGATTGTAGACGACATCAAAGACGACCAGGCCCGGTTTGAGTAATCTTTTAGGGACCGGAGTCTGACCTGCGTTGGGGCTCATGCCCATGCTGGTGGCGTTGACCAGTATATCGGCATTGCCAAGCACCGCTTCAAGGTTTGTCTCATTTAGCTCCAGGGCTTTGACCCCCTTCCCTGAGAACCGGGACAGGCTGCCGGCCAGCTCAACCGCCCAGTCCATTTCCAGTTGTCTGTTCAGGATAACCAGACCAGCCACCCTTTCGGCCAGGGTAAAGGAGATAGCCCTGGAAGCGCCACCGGCCCCTAGGACGACCACTCTCTTACCCCGGGGCTCAAGCCTCTTCCCCAGCAAGCCTTCCAGAAAGCCGCCGGCGTCGGTGTTGTGACCTTTGAGACGGCCGCTGTCGTTGACGATGGTGTTGACGGCACCGATTCTCTCGGCCAGAGGCTCAAGCTCGTCCAGCAGGGGGATGACAGCCACCTTGTGGGGTATGGTGACATTGAGCCCCCTGAAATCGAAGGCCCTCATGCCTTCAATAGCCCGGGCTAGCTTCTCCTTTGCCACCCTGAAGGAGAGATAGACATAGTCCAGGCCCGAGTGGCTGAAGGCGGCGTTGTGCATCGCCGGTGAGACGCTGTGCTCCACCGGGTCGCCTATCAGGCCGCAAATTCTGGTCTTTGAGGTTATCACTGGCTCACCATCCGGTACAGACTGTGTAGCTGGGCTGCTGTCAACTGCCCGGGGGCAGACTCGGCTCCACTGCTGATGGCGGCATAGGTGAACTCTGCCCCCACCAGGGGGCTGAGGACGCGGCTGACCAACCCCATCTGCCCCATAGCAAAAGCAACCATTTTTGTTTCTGGGAACTCGCTGAGGAGTCCCAAAAGGCTCAGGTTGTCCTCAAATGCCCGGGCGGTGGTAACCACCTTGCAGATGTCAGCGCCGGCGGCCATCTGCCGTTTCACTATCTCCCTGAGGCTCTCTATGGGCGGTGTTTTCTCCATCTCATGAAATGATAGCAGACACTTGGCCCCCTTCTTAACCAGTGACACCATGTTTTCCAGATTGGTGGTCGCCAGTTCGAGGTCAACAGTCTCTGCTCCCAGCCCGACAGCCTTGAGCAGCTCCTCTTTCCTTCTGGCTTCAGTGCCCCTCCAGCTACCTCCCTCCTGTCTGAGCCGGTTACAGGCTATCCAGGGTTTCTTAAGCTCCCGGGCTATCTCTTCCCAGCCGTCACCGATGAGGTCAATACGCACCTCAAACAGGTCAGCCAGCGGCTCGACTTCTCTTATCGCCGCCAGGTCTTTATTTGCAATGACGGCACAAATCGCTGGCTTTTTCATTTCAAGCCTCCAGGACCTCCCGAACCAGGGACAGACTTACTTCATCGGTGACGAAGGCGTCGCCTATCGCCCTGGGCAAAGCAAACCTCACCTTGCCACCAGCAATCTTTTTATCATGCCTCATCGCCTGAATGATTTTCTCAATATCCAGCCGGGGCATCTCGGTGGGTAGACCGGCGCCTTTGATCACTCTTTTTAGCCTCTCCAGCCCACCGGTGTCAAGCAAGCCCAGCCTGTTTGATATTCTGGCCGCCACCATCATGCCCACGGCAACCGCCTGGCCGTGCTCTATATCAAAATCGGAGACGGTCTCAATGGCATGTCCTATGGTGTGGCCGAAGTTCAGGATATTTCTCGGGCCCATGTCCAGCTCGTCCTGGGCCACCACGGCGGCTTTAATCCCGGCAGAACAGAAGACGACCTCTTCCAGCACGGCGCCGCCGTCCGGCTTCTTTATCTTGTCAAGATTGGTCTCAAGGAAGTCAAAGAACTTGCCATCCCTGATGACAGCGCTCTTGATGACCTCGGCCATGCCGTTGGCAAACTCATTTGCCGGCAGAGTCTTTAGCGTTGCCGTGTCCGAGACTACCAGTCTCGGCTGGTAGAAGGCACCGATTTTGTTCTTCAGTCTGCCGTGGTTGATCGCTACCTTGCCCCCGATACTGCTGTCCACCTGTGCCAGCAGGGTTGTCGGAATCTGAGCCAGTGGCACTCCCCTGAGGTATGTCGCCGCCACAAAACCGGCCAGGTCACCGATGACGCCGCCCCCCACAGCCAGAATGGGCGTCGTCCGCTCGGCATAGCTTTGGGTAAGCTCGCCGTAGAGCCTGCCGGCGACCTCAAGCGATTTCTGCTCCTCACCGTCGACAACCTGAAGAACGGCTACCTCAAAACCGCCCGCCGAAAGGCTTTCCTTTAAAACACTGCCGTAAAGCTCTTGTACGACGGGGTTGGTGATGACCACCAGCTTGCCGCTGAAGCCAGCTTCCTTCAGCAGGCTGCCGGCCTGCCCGAGCAGACCGGAGCCTACGAGAATCTGGTAACTTCTGTCGCCAAGCTCCAGTTTAATTCTTCTCAAGCTCTAACCCTCTTCCTATCTGGTGCCACCACCTGGTTGATTTTCTTACAGGTAGTGATGACCTTCTTAAGCTCATCCGGTGTTATCATCTGCTGGGCATCAACCAGCGCCTCGGCCGGGTTGTAGTGCACCTCAATCAAAAGCCCGCTGGCTCCGCAGGCTACGGCGGCACAGCTCATGTCAAAGATGAGGTCGCGGCGTCCGGCGGCGTGGCTGGGGTCAACCACTACCGGCAGATAGGTCTCCTTCTGAACCACTGGCACCGCCGCCAGGTCTAAAGTATACCTGGTAAAGCTCTTACCCTTGCCCACGGGCACTATTCCCCGCTCACACAGGATGACATCCTTGTTGCCTTCAGCCACGATGTATTCGGAAAAGGAGAGGAACTCTTCGACGCTGGCGCCGAAATGTCTCTTGAACAGGACTGGCTTGCCCTTTCTGGCCACCTTGCCCAGCAGGTCCTGGTCGTACATATTCCTGGCACCTATCTGGAGAATATCAACATACTCGCTGATGAGGTCAACCTGTGTTTCTCCCCTTATCTCGGTTATCACCGGCATGCCGAATTTCTGCCCGGCTTCTCTAAGCCAGCTCAAAGCCTCCCTGGCTTCTGCCTCGCCCTGGGAACCCAACCCCTGGAACGAGTGGACTGATGTCCTCGGTTTGAATATGCCGCCCCGCAGGATGTGAGCCCCGGCCTCTTTAACCTCCCGGGCGATGCGGAAGAGCTGCTCTTTGCTCTCTATGGCACAGGGTCCGGCGATAAATACCGGCTCATCGCCACCGACCTCGACATCTCCCACCCTGACTATGCGGCTCTCGTCCCGGCCTTTAAAGAGCTCGCTGTACTCCCGGCTGATTAGTTTATAGGGGGTCTCCACCATCCTGGCCTCCTTCACCCCGGGCAGAGCCGCTAGGTGGGCAAAGGATATCCTGCTTTCATCTCCGATAAGACCAATAACCGTCCTGAATTCCCCCCGGGAGACATCAGCTCTCAGACCGTGCCTGGTTATTTCATCAATAACACTCTTTATTTGCTCCGGCGTGGCATCCTTCTTCATTATTATCATTATCCACCTCCAACTTTACTAACTAAAAAATCCTCCCGCCTGGGAGGATTTATTGCCAACTGCTGATTGTCCAATCTATATTGCCATGTCACAGCCCCCAGGCGACGGTTGGCGCCAGGTAAATGTGAAGTAGGCATAATATAGCTCACCAAGGGTAACTGTACACAACATTTTAAATACCAGCTTCCTTTAGGGAAGGAATATACCACGCCAGTTGATGGTTGTCAAGGGTAATCGGGGGAGGTTTATTGGTGTCTACTGGCTCATTCTGAGCACGGCGAAGAATCTAAGGGCGGCTCAGGGCAAGCTGGGCGAAAATCCAGTGCGATTATCTTTAGAGATTGCTTCGCCTGCGGTTTGCCTGAGTTATCGAAGCTCCTCGCAATGACAGATGGAGCCAGATTCAACCAAAACCAAATCGCACCCCCCAGCACCTGTTGACATTTGGTTTTTGTTTGTGATAAAATCACAAGTTGACATTTGCTAGCTCACCATAGTGGATTGGTTGAAGAATCAATCCTTGTGGCTTTCAAAGGATGGGCTCAGGCTCATCCTTTGAAATTGTAAGGCTAAAGGGGGATAGGTTGCCAACTTTTAATCAGCTTGTCCGTAAAGGGCGCAAGAAGGTCGGTCAGAAAACCAAGGCGCCGGCACTCAGGCTCAACTACAACGCCCTCAAGAACCGGGTGACTCACCAGAGGGGTTCACCGCAGAAGCGGGGTGTCTGCGTCCAGGTCAAAACGACCACGCCCAAGAAGCCTAACTCGGCACTGCGCAAGATTGCCCGGGTGCGGCTGTCCAATGGCATAGAGGTGACGGCCTATATACCGGGAGAAGGTCACGAGCTTCAGGAGCATTCAGTAGTCCTGATTCGCGGCGGGCGGGTGCCGGATTTACCCGGTGTCCGCTATCACATTGTAAGGGGCACGCTGGATACCAGTGGTGTAACCAATCGTCGGCAGGGTCGCAGCAAATACGGCAGCAAACGCGCCAAGGCCACGGCTGAGGCAGCTTAATCAGGAGGTAGAATGCCAAGGCGGGCATCAGCAAAAAAGAGACAGACATCACCTGACGCTAAGTATAATACTGAGGTTATAGCCAAGCTGATTAACAAGGTGATGCAGAACGGCAAGAAGACGGTTGCCGAGGGAGTGGTATACCAGGCCCTGGATATTCTGGAACAGCAGGAAAAAAAGGAGCCGGTCACCATCCTGCAACAGGCAGTTCGTAATGCCACCCCTCTGCTTGAGGTCAAACCGCGCCGTGTTGGCGGCGCCACCTATCAGGTGCCGGTGGAGGTTCGCCCCGGGCGTGACACGGCCCTAGCTATCCGCTGGCTGATCAAAGCCGCCCGGGCGAGGACGGGAAAATCCATGGCGGAAAAGCTGGCTGCCGAACTCGGCGATGCCTCTAAGGGACAGGGAGCGGCGGTCAAGAAACGCGAAGATACTCATAGAATGGCTGAGGCCAACCGGGCCTTTGCCCACTATAGATGGTGAGGGTAACAAAATAACTAACAGGGTTATTGAAAAAAGACCGGAATCGGAAAAATCTAAGTCAGGGACCAAAACCGTGCCTAGAAGCTTTCCTTTGGCTCGCCTACGCAATATAGGTATCATTGCCCACATTGATGCCGGTAAGACCACCCTTACCGAAAGGATACTCTATTACACCGGTCACACCTACAAGGTTGGAGAGGTGGACGAAGGCACTGCGGTAATGGACTGGATGGTACAGGAAAAGCAGCGGGGTATTACCATCACCGCCGCCGCCACCACCTGCCACTGGAAAGAGCACCGCATCAATATCATTGACACTCCGGGTCATGTGGACTTTACCGCCGAGGTGGAACGCAGCTTGAGGGTGCTGGATGGCGGGGTGGTCGTCTTTGACGCCGTTTCCGGAGTTGAGGCCCAGTCGGAGACGGTGTGGCGGCAGGCGGACAGATACGGCGTCCCCCGGCTCTGCTTCATCAACAAGATGGACCGGGTGGGTGCCAATTTTGACCGCTGCCTTGCTATGATTGAAGACCGTCTCCATGCCAAACCGCTACCGGTGCAGTTGCCCCTGGGTAGCGAGGACTCGTTCCAGGGAGTTATTGACCTGGTGGAAGACAAGGCGTGGGTGTTTGATGGCCGGATTGAATCGGTACCAAGAGAGATAGCCATTCCTGAATCAGAACAGGCGAGAAACACCAGATTTCGGCAGACCCTCGTTGAGAGGCTGGCTGAAGATGACGACCATATTCTTTCGGCCTATCTTGAAGGGGCTAGCATCGCTGCCTCTGACCTAAAGTCAGCCCTGAGAAGGGTTACCCTGGCCAATAAGGGCATACCTGTTCTCTGTGGCAGTGCTCTGAAGAATAAAGGTGTCAGGCCGCTACTTGATGCTGTTGTAGATTATCTGCCATCACCGATGGATATGCCCCCAGTGATAGCTATTGATAGCCGGACCGGGGCCGAAGTCCTCCACCCGGCCAGTGACGAAACTCCATTTTCTGCACTGGCATTTAAGGTGGTGGCCGACCCGTTCGTCGGCCGCTTGGTCTACCTCAGGGTTTATTCGGGCAGAGTCAAAGCCGGCGCCCAGGTATTCAACTCAACCCGGGGCCGAAGGGAACGCATCGGACGACTGTTGCTGATGCACGCCAACCGCCACGAGGAGATAGACAATGCCGACACCGGAGCCATCGTAGCGGCCATGGGGCTCAAGGATACCTTTACCGGTGATACCCTGTGCGAGACCACCCAGCAGGTAATCCTGGAATCAATCCGATTTCCTGAGCCGGTGGTATCTGTTGCCATTGAGCCCAGGACCCGGGCTGACCGGGACCGGCTGGGTGAAGCACTGCAAAAACTGACCGAAGAAGACCCGACCTTCAGGGTAGCCTATAACGAGGAAACCGGGCAGACGGTCATCTCAGGTATGGGCGAGCTCCATGTAGACGTTATAGTCAACAGGCTGCTCAGTGAATATAAGGTAGCGGCCAAGGTGGGCAGACCACGGGTTGCCTACAAAGAGGCTATCACCCTCCCGGTTAAAGCCGAGGGGAGGTTTATCCGGCAAAGCGGGGGCCACGGCCAGTACGGACACGTCCTTATTGAGCTTGAGCCTCTGGAGCGTGGCGCCGGCTTTCAGTTCATCGACCGGATTAAGGGCGGCGTTCTGCCCAAGTCCTTTATTCTGGCCACCGAGGCCGGAATAAAGGAGGCGATGGAGACCGGAGGGGCTGCCGGCTACCCGGTGGTTGACCTCAAGGTAACCCTGTATGACGGCAGCTACCACGAGGTTGACTCTTCGGAGATGGCTTTTAAGATGGCCGGTTCCATAGCTATCAAGGATGGTATCAGCCGTGCGAGGCCGATAATCCTGGAACCGGTTATGAAAATGGAAGTGGTCACCCCGGAACAGTTTCTGGGAGATATAATCGGCGACCTGAGTGCCAGAAGGGGCCATGTCCAGTCTATCGAAACACAGGACGAAATCTCCACCATTCACTGTCTGGTGCCCCTGGCGGAGACCTTCGGTTATGCCACTGTAATCAGGTCACTGACCCAGGGCAGGGCGACACACTCCATGGAGTTTTATCGCTATCAGGCGGTGCCACCAGAGCTGGCCGAAGAGATTAAGGCCAAAGCGATAGGTAAGAGATAGGCGGTTGTTAGATGCCAAAACAGAGAGTGCGCATAAAATTAAAGGGTTTTGACCACAGGACGCTTGACCAGGCTGCCCGGCAGATCGTGGAGGCCCTGGAGAGAACCGGAGCCACCGTCACCGGCCCGGTGCCGCTGCCCACCGGCATCAAGAGGTTTAGCGTTATCCGTTCGCCTTTTATAGACAAGGACTCTCAGGAACAGTTTGAGATCAGAACCCACAAGCGTTTGATAGACATCGTAGAGACGACCTCTAAGACGATAGACGCTCTGACCAATCTAAATCTACCATCAGGTGTGAGCATAGATATTAAGCTGTAACAGGTAGCTATTATGATACCGGGGATTATTGGACGCAAGCTGGGCATGACCCAGGTTTTTACAGAAGACGGCAGAGCCGAGGCAGTAACCGTTGTCGGCGCCGGCCCGTGCACCGTGGTTCAGGTTAAAACGGCAGCCAAAGAGGGATACGACGCCGCTCAGCTGGGTTTCGGCAAGGCCAGAAGGCTGAAGTCGGCCCAGAAGGGGCACCTTAAGGAGCAGGGAGATTACCGCTACCTGAGGGAATTTAGACTGAAAGACGCCGGGGACATTAAGACTGGAGACAAGGTTGACGTCAGTCTTTTTCAGTCCGGTGACCTTGTCAATGTTACCGGAATGTCAAAGGGCAGAGGTTTTGCCGGTGTGGTCAAACGCTACGGTTTTGCCGGCGGCCCCAAAACCCACGGCCAGTCTGACCGGCACCGGGCTCCGGGCTCCATCGGGTCTACCACCACTCCGGGCCGGGTCCTTAAAGGGAAGCGGATGGCCGGACGCATGGGCAACGAGCGGGTTACGGTGCGTAACCTTGAGGTCTTCCAGACCGATACTGAACGCAACCTGTTGCTGGTCAAGGGGGCAGTGCCCGGGGCCAGGAACGGGCTGGTGCTGATAAGGAAAGTGGAGAAGTAGGGATGCAGGTTCCGGTTTACAGCACATCTGGCGAAGTGGTAAAAAACATTGACATATCTGATGATGTCTTTGCCGCGCCGATTAGTCAGGCCATGGTGCACCAGGCGGTACTAAGGCAGCTGGCAAATGCCCGCCAGGGGACCGCCAGCACCAAGACTCGCGGCGAGGTCACCGGTAGCGGGCGCAAGCTCTACCGGCAGAAGCACACCGGGCGTGCCCGGGCCGGTAGCACAAAGTCGCCGCTGCGCCGGGGCGGGGGCATCATTTTCGGGCCTAAGCCCAGGAGCTACCAGCAGGCAATGCCCAAAAAGATGCACCGGCTGGCTCTGAGAAGTGTCCTGTCGGCCAAAGCCAGGGACAAAGAGCTGATGGTTCTGGACGAGTTACAATTTGACCAACCCAGAACCAGGGAGATGGTTGAAATGATGGCGGCGCTGGGGATAGAGCACTCAGCCCTCATCGCCACCGATAAGCCAGTGGAAAATGTGGTTAAATCAGCCCGCAATCTACCCGGCGTTAAGACAACCCCGGCCAACCTGCTTAACCCGGTTGATATTCTTTCCTATAAGACTCTGCTCCTCACCGAGGCGGCGGTGCGCCAGGTTGAGAAGCTGTGGGGTAAGGGGGTGGCCTGAGATGTATCTACACGAGGTCCTGCACCGCCCGTTAATAACGGAAAAGAATACCCTGCTCCAGTCCCAGGGGAGGTATGCCTTTGAGGTATCTACCCGAGCAAACAAGCGGCAGATTAAGCAGGCGGTGGAGACCGCCTTTAAGGTTAGCGTTACGCGGGTTAACACCATGACGGTGCCGGGCAAGATGCGCCGTATCGGCCGGCGCCAGGTTATGACATCACCCTGGAAGAAGGCGATTGTCACTCTTAAGCCGGGGGACAAGATAGAATTATTTGAAGGGGTATAATAGAAAGTGGCATTAAAGGTATATCGCCCGACTTCTCCAAGCAGGCGGGGCATGGTCGGCTCCTCCTTTGAGGAGATAACCAAGGAAAAACCGGAGAAGTCCCTGCTCCGGCCTCTGAGGAAGACGGCCGGGCGCAATAATAGGGGAAAGGTAACCGTCCGTCACCGGGGAGGTGGCAGCAAGCGGCACCTGCGCATCGTTGACTTCAAACGGGACAAGATTGGTATCCCGGGCAGGGTAGCTGCCATCGAGTATGACCCCAACCGTTCAGCACGCATCGCCCTCATCTACTACGCCGACGGTGACAAGCGTTACATCCTGGCTCCATTAGGGCTTAAGGTCGGTGACACCATCAAGGCGGGTGAAGACGCCGAGCTTGGACCAGGCAATACCCTGCCCCTCAGACTGATACCCAGCGGCACTCTGATTCATAATATCGAGCTGGTCAGTGGTAAGGGAGGGCAGCTGGTGCGCAGCGCCGGTGGGGCCGCCCAGTTGATGGCTAAGGAGGGGGAATACACTCTTATCCGTCTACCATCCGGCGAGCTGCGGCGCTTCCAGAGTGATTGCATGGCCACCATCGGTCAGCTGGGCAATGTTGACCACCAGAATATCAAGCTGGGTAAGGCTGGCCGTACCCGCTGGCTGGGCCGCCGGCCCACGGTAAGAGGCTCGGCGATGAGCCCCCGTGACCACCCTCACGGCGGTGGTGAAGGCCGGTCTCCAATCGGCATGCCTGGACCCAAGACACCTTGGGGAAAACCGGCCTTGGGCTACAAAACACGCAAGCCCAAGGCTTCAGATAAGATGATTATTAAGCGTCGGGGTAGATAATATGTCACGGTCAATTAAGAAGGGGCCAGCGGTTGATGCCAAACTGCTGAAAAAGGTAGAAGAAATCAATCGCTCGGGTAAGAAGGCGGTCATAAAGACTTGGGCGCGCTGGTGCACCATAGTGCCCGAGATGGTGGGGCTGAATATCGGAGTCCATGATGGCCGCAGGCACGTACCCATCTTTATCACTGAGAACATGGTGGGGCACAAACTGGGCGAATTTGCCCCGACCAGGACCTTCAGGGGGCATACCTCCAAGGGCGAAAAGGCCGCCCCGGTAAAGAAAGAGTAACAACTTTTGGCGTCAGAAGGCTGAATAAATGGAAGTTAGAGCGGTAGCCAAAGACACCGGACTGTCACCTTACAAGGTGCGCCCAATTATTGATATGGTGCGGGGTAAAAAAGTTGATGAAGCCCTGGCCTTGCTCAGGTTTGCTCCATCGCCACTGGCCCGGCCGGTGGCAAAGGTGATCAAATCGGCGGCGGCCAATGCCGAGAACAACTTTCAGATGGCGCCTTCGGAGCTGAGGATTACCGGTATTTTTGCCGATGGGGCTCGGAGCTTAAAAAGATATCGCCCGCGAGCCCGGGGGCGGGCCGGTCACATACTCAAGCGTTCGAGCCATATAACAGTTATTGTCGCCGAGCAGGAGGCTTAATGGGACGAAAAGTTCATCCAACTGGATTCAGGATAGGCACCATACGGGACTGGCAGGCTAAATGGTATGCCGACAAGCACTATCCCGAATTCCTGTATGAAGATATAACGCTGAGGCGGGCTATCGCCTCCCGATATGCCGACGCCGGAATATCCCTGGTGGAGATTGAACGTCAGACCAACAGAGTATCGGTAACAATTTATACCTCCCGACCGGGAATTGTCATTGGTCGGGGAGGGCAGCGGGTCGATGAGGCTAGGCGCAATCTTGAGGAACTTATTGGTAAAAAAGTGCAGCTCAATATACAGGAGGTGCGCCAGCCAGAGCTGGATGCCTATCTGGTGGCCAGGTCGGTAGCCGAGCAGATTGAACGCCGTGTCGCCTACCGCCGGGCGATGAAGCAGGCTATCTTCCGCACCATGCAGGCCGGAGCCAAAGGGATGAGAATCACCTGCTCCGGTAGGCTGGGCGGCGTTGAGATAGCCCGTCGCCAGATGATGCATCAGGGGCGGGTGCCGCTGCACACGCTAAGGGCTGATATTGATTATGGCTTTACTGAAGCCCATACCACCCTAGGACGCATCGGCGTCAAGGTGTGGGTATACAGAGGTGATATTCTCCCCGAAGTCGAAGAGATAGCCGCCGAGGAGGTACTTGCCCAACCGGTAGCTGCGGAGGCAGCTAAAGAGGCGGCCGCCGAGCCAGTTAAGCCAGAGGTTACAGAAAAGACCGAGGCGGCGCCGGAAGCGAAGAAGGCAGCCAGACCAAGGGTGAGGAGAGCTACCAGAGCTAAACCAGAAGCGGTTAAAGCAGCCAAGGCGGCACCAGCGGCCAAGGAGGAGAAGCCAGCTAGAGCGAGGGCAAAAAGAACGGTCAAAGCCGAGCCGGAAGCCAAAGAAGCGCCGAAAAAGAAGCCGACCCGAAAAGAGGCAGGCAAGGCTCCGTCGGCAGAACCAGCAGCAGAAATAGAGAAGACGGATGTTACAACCAAAAAGGGTAAAATATCGAAAGAGCCATAAGGGACACCGCCGGGGCAAAGCCCAGGCCGGGGTCACCATCGCCTTTGGTGATTTTGGGCTGCAGGCACTGAACTCGGCCTGGATTACCAGTCGGCAGATTGAGGCGGCCAGGCGGGCCATCGTGCGCTATATCCGCCGCGGTGGTAAAATATGGATAAGAATCTTCCCGGATAAGCCGGTTACCAAGAAGGCTGCCGAAACCAGGATGGGCGGTGGCAAGGGTGCTCCGGACCACTGGGTGGCCGTGGTGAAGCGCGGCCGCATCCTCTTTGAACTGGCTGGCGTGGGCCACGACTCAGCCAAAGAGGCGATGCGGCTGGCATCACAGAAGCTGCCCTTTGACACCAGATTCGTGGCCAAGGAGACTGCCGACACCGAGCCGGCAAAGAGGGAGTCGGCATAGATGAATATTAAGGAAGCCCGGGCCCTCAGCGACCAGGAACTGCGCAAGCAACTGGAAGAAGCCCGCAAGGAGTTCTTCGACCTCCGGTTTCGGTCGGCAACCAAACAGCTCAAGAATCACCGTGAGCTTCCCCGGGCTAAGAAAAAGATCGCCCGGCTGAATACGGTGATGCGGGAAAGGACAATGGAAACAAGGTAGGTCAGGCTATGGCGTTAAAACACAAGACCAGGACCGGACGGGTGGTCAGCGATAAGATGGACAAGACAGTGATTGTCGCTGTTACCACATTTCGGCAACATCCGCTTTATAAAAAGATGTCCAAGAGAGTGACCAGGTACAAGGCTCATGATGAGGACAACAGGTGCCAGACGGGGGACGAGGTAAGAATTATAGAGACCCGCCCTCTGTCCCGGGAGAAGCGGTGGCGCGTTGCCGAGATAATAACTAGGAAAGAAGTAGTTGAGATTCAACCCGGGGAAATAACCTAAAGAGGCCAGATAAATGATTATACCCTATACCAGACTTAAGGTGGCGGATAACACCGGTGCCCGGCAGATTATGTGTATAAATGTCCCCGGGGGCACCAGAAAGAAATATGCCGGTGTCGGTGATGTTATCGTGGCTTCGGTAAAGAAGGCGATACCGGAAGCGGTGGTCAAGAAGGGTGAAATAGTCCGGGCAGTGGTCGTCCGCTGTACCAGACAATACCGGCGCCCTGACGGTTCTTACATCAGGTTTGATGACAACGCCGCCGTCATCCTCACCGATAAAAACAATCCCAAAGGCACCCGGATATTTGGGCCGGTGGCCCGGGAGCTAAGAGACAGGAACTTTACCAAAATCATATCCCTGGCACCGGAGGTGCTGTGAGGTTGGCCATGAAGCTCAGGAAGAATGATACCGTGCTGGTTATCGCCGGTAAAGACAGGGGTAAGACAGGCAAGGTCCGTTTTGCCTATCCCAAGGAGGGGAAAATAATCGTTGAGGGTGCCAATATGGTAAAGAAGCACGCCCGGGCGACAGGACAGGTCAGGCAGGCGGGCATCATAGAGCGAGAGGCGCCCGTTCACATCTCAAATGTTATGTTTATGTGTAGTAAGTGCAATCACCCGGCCCGGATTGGTTTTCGCTTCCTGCAAGACGGCAAGAAGGTCCGCTTCTGTAAAAGCTGTCGAGAGGTGATTGACTAAATGCCGGGGTTAAAGGAAAGATACAGAAAAGAGGTTGTACCGGCCCTGATACAGCATTACGGCTATAAAAACAGGATGCAGGTGCCACGTCTGGAAAAGGTGGTGCTCAATATCGGCATCGGCGAGGCAATCCAGAACGCCAAGGCCCTGGAAGCGGCGGCCAACGACCTGACAACCATCTCCGGACAGCACCCGGTGACCACCCGGGCTAAGAGGTCTATCTCCGCCTTCAAGCTGAGGACGGGGATGCCTGTTGGTCTAAAGGTGACCCTTAGGGGAGAGCGCATGTATGACTTTGTTGACAAGCTGATAAATGTCGTCTTGCCCCGCATACGGGATTTTCACGGCGTTCCCCCGGATTCGTTTGATGGTTATGGCAACTATGCCCTGGGATTCAAGGAGCAGACCGTCTTCCCAGAGATAGAATATGACAAAATTGATAAACCAAGGGGATTAGAAGTTTCGATCATTACTACGGCTGGCAGCGATGAAGAGGGCAGGCATCTACTCCAGCTTCTGGGCATGCCTTTTAGTCGGGATTGAGGTAAAAGATGGCCAAGAAGTCGAAAATCATAAAGTCGCAGCGTCTGGCTAAGTCCCGGGTTCAGCAGCATAACCGTTGTCGGTTGTGCGGCCGGCCTCGTGCTTATATACGCCTGTTCGGCCTGTGCCGCATCTGTTTTCGCCGGCTGGCTCTGGCGGGTCAGATTCCAGGAGTAAGGAAAGCCAGCTGGTAGCGCAAGGGAGTAAGGGATGGCTGTTTCAGACCCAATAGCAGATATGTTAACCCGGATGCGTAACGCCATTATGGCCAGGCATGATTCGGTGCTCATACCGGCCTCAAGGATGAAGCTTTACATCGCCAAAATCTTAAAGCAGGAAGGCTTCATCACCGATTACGAGGTGCTGGGCAGCCGGCCCCACCGACAGATAAAGATCGTCTTGAAGTATGGCGAGCAGAACCAGCCGGTCATCTCCGGACTGAAACGGATAAGCAAACCCGGGCTAAGGGTGTACGTTGAACATAAAGAAATACCCCGCGTCTATGGCGGTCTGGGTATAGCCATTCTGTCCACATCCAGAGGCGTAATGCCCAGTCATAAAGCCTGGCGCCAGGAGATTGGTGGCGAACTGTTGTGTTACGTGTGGTGAACAGTACCTTGAGGTGTTTTTATGTCTAGAATAGGCCGACTGCCCATCAAAGTGCCGTCGGGTGTATCGGTAAATATCAAAGGAAATGCGGTCACCGTAACCGGGCCCAAGGGTGAGCTCAGCCGTCTTTTCAGCCCTGATATATCTGTTAGCTTAGATGACGATACGCTTAAGGTATCCCGCCCCAGTGACTCCAAGCGGCACCGCTCCCAGCACGGTCTGGTGCGGGCTCTTCTGGCAAACATGGTTACCGGGGTGACTAAAGGCTTTGACAGAAGCCTGGAAATCGTGGGCGTCGGTTACCGGGCGGAGAAGGCGGGCGATAAGCTGGTGTTACGCATCGGCTATTCTCATCCGGTGGAGGTGTCCCCGCTGCCGGGTGTCTCTCTGGATGTGGAGAAAGCAAATATAATCAAGGTCAGCGGCATTGACAAAGAAGCCGTTGGCCAAATGGCGTCTGAAATCAGGGCTATCCGTTCCCCTGATGTCTACAAAGGCAAAGGCATCAGGTACACCGGGGAGGTGGTGCGTCATAAAGCCGGCAAGGCGGGCAAGGCAATAGGAGGAACCAAATAGTGGCTAGGGAAAAAACAAGGTCGGCCCGTCGCGCCCGGCACGCCAGACTCAGAACCAGGGTTATGGGCACAACCTTGAGGCCCCGCTTGTGTGTTTTTCGTAGCCTGGAACATGTTTACGCTCAGGTTATTGACGATAGCCGCGGCCATACCCTGGCCGCTGCCTCGACCATCGACTCGGAGATAAAGGACAAGACAAAGGAAATGAAAAAAACTGCCCAGGCGGAACTGGTCGGCTCACTCGTTGCCAGGAGAGCCTCAGGGGCAGGCATAACTCAGGTTGTATTTGACCGCGGCGGCTATAAATATCAAGGCCGGGTTAAGGCCCTGGCCGAGGCCGCCCGCCAGGGTGGTTTGAAATTCTGAACGAGAGGCTCTTAAGTGACCAAAAAACCGGTGAGAAGTAAGATAGACCCAACGGAACTGGCACTAAATGACAAGCTGGTGTACTTAAATCGTGTCTCTAAGGTAGTCAAGGGGGGTAAGCGGCTCAGTTTCAGTGCCCTGGTGGTAACGGGTGACGGCAACGGGCATGTTGGCATCGGTGTCGGCAAGTCCAAGGAGGTGCCTGAGGCCATCAACAAAGCCGGCGCCACTGCCAAGAAGAACCTAATCCAGGTAAAAATGGCCGGCGGCACCATTCCCCATGAGATTACCGCCAGCTTCGGTGCCGCCATGGTGCTGCTGAAACCGGCGGCCCCGGGTGTCGGCATTATCGCCGGTGGCAGTGTCCGGGCTGTGGTCGAAGCCGCCGGAGTCAAGGATGTCCTGACCAAATCCCTGGGTAGCGCCAACCAAACCAATGTCGCCAAGGCGACCATGCGGGCCCTGAGCCAGCTCAAAGACCTGAAGACAGAGTTAGCCAGGCGCAAACCAGAGCCAAGAAAAGCGGAGGCGGTGGCCGATGGCTAAGCTGCGTATTACCTGGATCAAAAGTGACATCGGTTATGCCGATGACCAGAAGAAAACGCTGAAGTCCCTCGGCCTCAGACGGCTGAATCAGAGCGTTGTCCACGATGATTCACAATCAGTCCGGGGTATGGTTATTAAGGTGAGACACCTGGTGAAAGTGGAGGCACAGGACCAGTGAGGCAGGATGAGCTCTCCCCGACGCCCGGCTCAAGGCGGGATGCCAAGCGGGTAGGGCGCGGCGATGGCAGCGGTCACGGCACCTACTCCGGTAGGGGCAGCAAGGGCCAGAAGGTCCGAGCAGGTTTTAAGATGAGGCCGGGCTTTGAAGGTGGCCAGCTACCCATAATCAAGCGCCTGCCCGAGAAGCGCGGCTTTACTAACATCTTCAGGAAAGAATACAGCGCCGTAAATATAGGCCAGCTCGGTATCTTTGAGGCCGGTAGTGAAGTGACGCCGGAAGAGCTGGCAGCTCGGGGTATAGTCAAATCACTGCGGCGGCCGGTCAAGATTCTGGCCGGCGGCGATATTGACCGCCCTCTTGTGGTAAAAGCAAACAAGTTCTCGGCAGCGGCCAGAGCCAAGATAGAAGCCGCCGGTGGCAAAGCCGAGGAGGTGGGCCGTGCCTAGGCCGAGGCTAATTCAAGCAACCATAGATGCCTTCAGCCTGCCTGACCTGAGGCGCCGCATCTTGATTACCTTTGGCATTCTGGTGGCTTTCCGTCTGGTGGCTCATGTCCCCGTCCCCGGGGTAAACCTGACGGCCCTGCAGAACCTTTTTGAACAAAACGCCCTGCTGGGCATGTTTGATATGTTCAGCGGGGGCGCCCTGAGGAACTTCAGCGTGGCGGCTATGGGTGTTTATCCCTATATAACAGCCACCATTGTCATGCAGCTGTTGACGCCGGTTATACCGCGGCTTCAGGCCCTGTCTCAAGAAGGAGAGTCCGGCAGGAATAGAATGAATCTGATCACCCACTGGCTCACAGTGCCTCTGGCCGGGCTTTCCGGTTACGGGCAGCTGATACTGCTCCAGCGCGAAGGAGCCGTGGCCAGCACCAATGCCCTGGCAACGACGGCTATAATCCTGTCCATGATAGCCGGCACCATGTTTCTTATCTGGCTGGGCGAGCAGATTACCGAGTACGGCATCGGCAATGGCATATCCATCATAATCTTCGCCGGCATCGTCTCCGGTCTGCCCGAGATGATAGGTCGGGGCTTCCTGGCCGGACAGCAGGGGCAGCTCATGGGCCTGGCTGCTTTTATCATCATTGGCCTGGCTATCACCGTGTTAATAGTCATCTTTACCGAGGCCCACCGCCGTATTCCGGTGCAGTATGCCAAGAGCGTCTTCCGTAGCGGTCGTATGTACCGGCAATCAGGTTCAACCTTTATCCCGCTCAGGGTCAACACCGCCGGCATGATACCCCTCATCTTTGCCATGGCTTTTGTCATCTTTCCGGGTATTGTCGCCAGCTACTTTGCCAATCCGTCGGATATGGAGCCCAATCTGGCTAATCACATCCAGAATATATTCAGTCCGTCCACCCCGTTGCCCGAGGGGCTGGTCTACTGGGCCCTGTTTTTCATTTTTGTGGTCAGCTTTACCTTCTTTTACACCAAGGTTATTTTCGCCCAGCAGGATTTGCCCGGAGTTTTACAGCGGCAGGGCGGTTTTATCCCGGGCATCAGGCCGGGGAAACAGACAGCCAGCTACCTGGACGGCGTTATCAACCACATCACCTGGGGAGGGGCTCTCTTCCTGGCGCTGGTGGCGATAATGCCCTTCATAGCCCGTCAAATCACCAATGTCCAGGTGGTTCAGCTGTCCAGCTTCGGCATGCTCATCGTGGTCGGTGTCGTCCTGGACACCATGAAGCAGATGGAAGCCCAGCTGGTGATGCGCCGCTATGAGGGCTTTATTAAATAACATAGGAAAGTGGGCAAACTTGAGCCGCTGGAAACAGGAGTGGAAGGTGTACATTATCTTCCTGGGAGCCCCCGGAGCCGGTAAGGGCACGCAGGCAGACAGAGCAGCCGAGGCGCTGGGCCTGGTGCACATCTCTTCCGGCGACCTGTTCCGACAGGCGGTGGAGCGGGGGGATGAGCTGGGGCTCAAGGTTAAGACTTATATGAACGAGGGAATGCTGGTACCCGACGAAATTACCATAAATGTGATACTGGGACGAATCTCAGAGCCAGACTGTCGGGCCGGAGCTATACTGGACGGCTTTCCCAGAGACCTCAAGCAGGCTGAGGCACTGGATGAGGCTCTGAAGAAGGAGGATAAAGCCATAGACTGGGTAATCTATATCAGGGTGCCAGACGGGGAGCTTATCAAACGCTTGAGTGGACGCTGGTTGTGCCGTAATTGCCAGACCCCCTACAGACTGAGTGCCCCGCCCGAGATCAAGAACAGGTGCGACCTCTGTGGCGGTGAGCTTTACCAGCGCCCTGACGACACGCCTGGAACTGTCAAAAAGCGGCTTGAGGTCTACTTCGCCCAGACGGTTCCCCTTATTGAATATTATAAGAAACAGGGCAAGCTGCTGGAGATAGATGGCCAGGGCAGCATAGACAGTGTGACCGACAGGGTAACCAGTGCCCTGAGGGAGCATGAGCTGATTATCCGATGAGTATTATCATTAAGTCCGAACGTGAGATTGCCATCATGCGGCGAGCCGGCCAGATTGTGGCTACGGTGCTTGAAGTGCTCAGGTCAAAACTTGAACCAGGTATGAAGACCAAAGAACTGGACGTCATTGCCGAACAGGAACTGGCCAGGCTGGGGGCCAAGCCTTCTTTTAAGGGCTACCGGGGGTTTCCCGCCAGCCTGTGCGTCTCAGTAAATGAAGAGATAGTCCACGGCATTCCCGGGGAGCGGATTATTTATGAGGGTGATATCGTCTCCCTTGACTTGGGAGCGATAGTGGATGGCTTCCAGGGTGATGCCGCCATAACAGTGGGTGTGGGCAGGACCAGCCCCAGGGCCGAGCGGCTGGTGAAAACCACCCGGGGCGCTCTTGAAGCCGGTATCATCGCTGCCCGCCCCGGAGCCAGGCTGGGGAATATCTCGGCGGCTATTCAGGACTACGCCGAGTCAAGGGGCTACTCTGTGGTTCGGGAATACACCGGCCACGGTATCGGGTGGCAGATGCATGAGGAACCCCAGATACCCAATTTCGGTCGGCCGGGTGATGGTCCGGAGCTTAAGAAAGGCATGGCCCTGGCCCTGGAGCCCATGCTGAATATCGGTGGTTGGCGTACCCGGCTGGGTAACGACCACTGGGTGGTGCTTACTGCCGACAGCAGTCTTTCGGCACACTTTGAGCACACCATCGCCATAACCGATGGTGAACCCGAGATACTTACCGCTTTATAATGAGAGTCTTATGGCTAAGAAGGAGGTCATTGAGGTTGAGGGAACGGTAGTTGAGGCTCTGCCCAACGCTACCTTCCGCGTTGAACTGGCCAATGGCCACAGGGTACTGGCTCACATCTCGGGCAAGATAAGAGTCCACTACATCCGGGTCTTGCCCGGCGATAAGGTGCTGGTTGAGCTATCTCCCTATGACCTCGGCCGGGGGCGAATCACGTACCGTTTCAAATAGAAAGCTGGTCGAAAGCGGGTTAAAAGGTTATAATGAAAGTCAGAGCTTCAGTTAAGGTCATCTGCGACAAGTGCAGGATAGTCAAGCGGCGGGGGGTGGTCAGAAATATCTGCCCCAATCCAAAGCACAAACAGAGGCAGGGTTAGTTACAACTCTCAGGAGGAAGCATGGCACGTATCGCCGGAGTAGATATACCCAGAGAAAAGCAGGTCTGGGTGTCACTGCAGTACATCTATGGCATCGGTCCCACCCAGAGCCAGAGGATACTGGAGCGGACAGGAGTCAAGCCCGATACCAGGGTGAGCAACCTGACCGAAGAAGAGGTAAATCGCCTGCGTGAGCTCATTGACCGGGAGTACAGGGTTGAGGGTGAACTCAGGAAAGAGGTTGACCTGAATATAAAGCGTCTCATGGACATCGGCAGCTACCGCGGTCTGCGCCACCGCCGCAACCTACCGGCCAGGGGACAAAGGACCAGAACCAATGCCCGGACCAAGCGCGGTACCCGCAAGACGGTCGCCGGCAGAGGGCAGAGGCGCGGTATGGCCAAGAAGTAAGGAGTAATATATGCCCAAAAAACAAACCAGAACAAAAAGGCGAGAGCGCAAGATTGTTCCTTCGGGGAAAGCCTATATCCAGGCTACCTTCAACAACACCTTAGTTACCCTGACTGACCCCGAGGGCAACGTCATCGCCTGGTCAAGCTCGGGGACAGCCGGATTCAAAGGTTCGCGCAAGGGCACACCCTATGCCGCCCAGCTGGCGGGGAGCAACGCCGCCCGCAAAGCGATGGAGCACGGGCTCAAGCAGGTGGAGGTCTTTGTTAAAGGGCCGGGCAGTGGCCGCGAGGCGGCTATCCGTTCCCTCCAGAGCTCTGGCCTATACATCACCAGCATCAGAGACGTGACACCCATCCCGCATAATGGTTGTCGCCCATCTAAACGGAGGCGGGTATAGCACAAGATGGCAAGATATATAACAGCGGTTTGCCGGTTATGTCGCCGCAGCGGCGAAAAGTTGATGCTCAAGGGCAATAAGTGTATCACCAAGTGTACCCTGGACAAGAGGCCGAAGCCACCAGGGCCCCAGCTAGGCCGGCGGCGGCGCATATCAGACCGCGGTATGCAACTCAGGGAGAAGCAGAAGGTGCGCTACAGCTACGGTCTCATGGAGAGGCAGTTCCGACGTTTTTTTACCCGGGCGGCCAGGCAGTCGGGGATTACCGGAGATAATCTCTTGGCCCTTCTGGAAAGGCGGCTGGATAACGTGGTCTATCGCCTTGGCTTTGCCGATTCCCGGGCCCAGGCACGCCAGCTGGTTCAGCACGGGCACATCTTAATCAACGGGCGCAAGACTAACATACCTTCGTGCCTGGTTAAAGAAGGTGATACCATCGGCTGGTCTGATGCCAGCACCAAAAACGAGTATTATAAACAGCTTGTTCCCACTATTGAGGGCAGGCTTGTTCCAAACTGGCTGGGCCTGGATAAGAAGAAACTGGTGGCTCAGGTTTTGTCACTACCTACCCCGGAAGATGTTAAAGCCAAATTTGATGTTGCCTCGGTAGTTGAGTTTTATTCCCGGTAGATGAATCTTAAGGAGGAAAACTGTTGTCTTCCCTAGTCATACCCAAGATTGAGAGTATTGAGAGTGGAGATAACTACGGACGCTTCCTGGTCGAGCCTCTGACGAAGGGTTTTGGCACCACCCTGGGCAATGCCCTGAGGCGGGTACTGCTTGGCTACCTTCCCGGGGCAGCGGTGACTCAGGTTCGGATTGATGGCATTCAACACGAATTCTCCCCCATCCCCTATGCCAAAGAAGACGTCCTGGAATTCTTGCTCAACATCAAAGAAGTCAAGCTAAAGCCTCTTTCCGGTCAATCAAGCAAGTTGACTCTGGAGAAGGAAGGCAAAGGGGAGGTTTATGCTGCCGACATTAAGCCATCAACTGACTTTGAGGTTATCAACCCCGAGCTCTATCTGGCAACCCTGGACTCATCAGAGGCCAGACTTTATGCCGAGCTTGATGTTGAACTGGGTACCGGCTACAGACCGGCCGAAGCCCGTGATAACCTGCCAGCAGGCACCATTCCCGTAGATGCCATCTTTACCCCGGTGCGGAAGGTCAACTTCACCATTGAACCGGTTCACACCGGCCACGAGACCAGCCAGGAGCATCTATACCTTGAAGTATGGACCGACGGCACTATAGCCCCGTCAGACGCCATCAGCAACAGTGCCGCCGTCCTGGTGGAACAGCTAAAGCCCTTTGTTGATTACGGCCGGGTTTCCAAGATAGATGAAGAAAAGAAAGCACTGCGAAAATCTATCCCCGAGGAGCTATTCAACAAGCCCATAGAACAGCTCGACCTGTCGGTCCGGGCTATGAACTGCCTCAGGCGTAGCGGCATCAACACCGTCGGCGAGCTCATCAGCACCGGGGAGAAGGAGCTTATGTCACTGAGGAACTTCGGACAGAAGTCAAAACAGGAGATAGCAGAACGGCTCGAGACGCTGGGCCTATCCCTTTCCAGCGGTGTTGCCGAGGCAGAAACACCGCTGGAAAGGGAACCGAGGAAGAAAAAGTCGGCCAGCGAGCCACAAGATGAGGCCCAGACATGAGGCACAAGATAGCTGGCAGAAGACTAGGCCTCTCCTCAGGGCACAGAAAGGCACTGTTTCGCAACCTGGTGACCGACCTTCTTGACCATGAGAAGATTACCGTAACCGAAGCCAGAGCCAAGGAGGTGCGCAGCCTGGCGGAGAAGATGATTACACTGGGGAAGAAGGGAGACCTCGGTGCCCGACGCAGGGCTCTGTCTTTTGTCTACGATGAAAAGGTGGTGGCCAAGGTATTTGATGACCTGGCGCCAAGGTTCGCTGAGCGACACGGCGGTTATACGCGGATTACCAAACTGGGGCCCAGACTGGGAGACGGGGCAAGCATGGTTCAGCTTGAGCTGGTGGCACAATGACACTCTCTGCCGTGACTACTAAAAAGGCTTCAGGTAATACCAGAGTTGGTCAGCCGGATAAGCTTACCAGGCTCTGCATGACAGTGGAATACAACGGCAGCCGCTACTACGGTTTTCAGTTTCAGACGGATAAACCCACCATTCAGGGGGAGCTGGAGGAAGCGCTGGCAAACCTTACCGGGGACAGACTGAGAGTGGTTGCCGCCAGCCGCACTGACACCGGCGTTCACGCCCGGGGGCAGGTGGTCAGCTTCAGAACCGGCTCCTCACTTTCCCCGGAGACGTTTGTTAGCGGCCTGAACCATTATCTACCCCGTGATATTGCCGTTAAGTCGGCCTTCAGAGCCAGAGACTCCTTTCATGTTCAGCACGATGCCATCAGCCGGGAATACGACTACTGCATACTCAACAACCAGATCAGGTCTCCCATCCAAAAAAGTTTCTGTCATCTTGTCACCGGAGAGCTGGACACCGGCGCCATGAACCAGGCAGCTCGGGTTCTTATCGGCGAGCACGATTTCGCCTCGTTCGCCACCAGCATTGGCAGGGTAAGAAGCACGCGGCGGCGGGTCTATCAGGCCAGCGTGAAAAGGGATGGAAAAACGGTTGTCTTCAACATGGTGGCCAGCTCCTTCCTGCCTCATCAGGTGAGGAACACCGTCGGTGCTCTCATCCGGGTCGGCCTGGGCAGGATGACGGCTGATGAGTTTTATAGTATAATGATGGCGAGAAAACCAGGCTCAGCCGGGCCGACGGCACCGGCCTGCGGACTGTGCCTGATGAAGGTAAATTACCCTGCTGAGGAATGTGGTGAAAACTTACAGTGTTAAGGTTGCCGAGATTAGGCGCAACTGGCATGTTATTGATGCCACCGATAAAATCCTGGGGCGGCTGGCGGCCGAGGTTGCCCGTCTGCTTATGGGCAAACACAAGCCGATGTTCAGCCGCCATCTGGACACCGGTGACTATGTAGTCGTTGTCAACGCCGGGAAGGTTCGCTGTAGTGGCAACAAGGCCAGCCAGAAGCTCTACTACCGGCATTCAGGATACCCCGGCGGGCTAAAGAGCGTGAGCCTGCAGGAGATGCTTGAGACAAAGCCTGCCTGGGTGATTCAGCATGCCATAAAGGGGATGCTCCCCCGGAACAAACTCGGGGCAAGCATGCTGAGGAAGCTCAAGGTCTATGTTGGTGATGCCCATCCTCACCAGGCACAGATAAAGGAAACTAAACCAGATTAAGGATAGAGAGGACCGGTTTGCCAAAGAAAACCTACGCTCACGGTACGGGTAGAAGAAAGACGGCAGTGGCTCAGGTGAGACTGCTGGCGGGTAACGGCACTATTATGGTCAATGGCGTGCCCTATGAGGAGCGATTCAACCGCCTCAGCCACCGCCAGAAGATATTGAAACCGCTGGTGGCCACCGAAACTGTAGGCAAGTACGATGCGGTAATTAAGGTAAATGGCGGTGGTACAGCCAGCCAGAGTGACGCCATTTCTCACGGCATCGCCCGGGCCCTGCTTAAGGAAGATGAGAAGTTTAAGCCCCTGCTGCGCCAGGACAGCCTGCTTACCAGAGACTCCAGGACCAAGGAGAGGAAGAAGCCGGGCTTGAGGCGCGCCCGCAAGGCGCCGCAGTACACCAAGCGGTAAAATCCCGGACGGAAGAAAAGCCAGACATCTTATGGGCGTTTCTAGGTATATCACGCCAGCTATTACTGGTGGTTCTGTTAAGCCGGCCTAACCACTGGATAACCAAGAGAGCTGGCTACTTATTCCCCTTACTCTTTGGGTGGTTGTCGCCCTTTTCCTCTTCGGGTTTGGTCAACCGGCTAAACTCCTTGCGAATGTCACCGATAGCCTGGTCACGTTCCTGGCGAATCTCGGCCCGGGCCTTGTTGATAATGACTTCCAGGTCCTCCCCTGATTCCTCCCGCATCTCCTGCTCCATTCTACTTTCGACCTGTTTTGCTTGGTCTACCATCCTCTGCCTGTGTTTAGTCGCCTCGGCGACGTGGTCAAAGGGCTTCTTACCGGCCTGAACCGGCTCCTTGGCCTCGCTTTCCGCTCCCCCGGCAAACTCCCCTCACCCCTGGCTGCGGAGTGGTCGTCTTCATGCCCTCTTTGTTTCTCACTATGGGCAGAACCACCCGGTAAACGCCAAAAAAGGCGAAGGCCAACCCGAGGAACAGGCCCAGCAGCGTAAAGAGAGGCCGGGTATTAAATCTGTCATCCAGCCACAGTCCGCTGAGGACTCCGGCGATTATGGATATTCCGAGCCACCAGCCGACGCTCAGCAGATTGATGGCTGTCCGCCATATGCCCGCGTCGGCGCTAATGGCGCCGCCTGGTGATGCCGCCCCTTTCTTCCTGGAGACGGAGCTTCTTATATCGCCGCTGGGTATAAACCACTCTGTGATCGGCTTGCCACCAACAATGTGCTCGCTTACCACGCGTTCAACCTGCCGGGGTGTTGCCAGCCCGTAATAGAAGCGTTCACCCTCCGGGGATGAGAGCTCAACCAGCACCTCATCAGTGACCACACCCATCAGCCCGGTCTGTTTCAATTCCGCATCCAGCCCGAGGGACTGCAGTCTGGAGCTGAAGGACTGGTATATCTTCTGCCTGGCGGCTGGGGCGCCCGAGGAGTCCAGCCCCACCTTTATAACCCAGCGTTTATCCTGGATAGACACGCATCAGTATAGCAACTATTTTTACATTATGACAAGCCTCCCTGCTTATTGAAAGAGCGCAGGCTATGGAGTAATATTAACTGGCAAAGAACCCTGACTATCCAACCAGGAGTAAAAGATGGATGAACAGATTACCATTCTTCTGGCTGAAGACCACGTGGTGATTCGGGAGAGCATCCGCCAGTCCCTGGAGCGGGAGTCCAACCTCAAGGTGGTCGGCGAGGCGAACAACGGCGAAGAGGCCGTGGAGATGGCCAAGAAGCTAAAACCCGATGTCATCCTTATGGACATATCAATGCCCAAACTCAACGGCATAGAAGCCACCAAGGCTATTAAAGCCATCCAGCCGGGGGTGAAAGTCCTGGTCCTTACCGCCTATGATTACGAGCAGTACATCTTTCCCCTGCTGGAAGCCGGCGCCGCTGGCTACCTGCTCAAGGACGTAAGCAGCCGTGAACTGGTCACTGCCATCAACACCGTATACAAAGGGGATGTGGTGCTGCACCCGGCCGTTGCCCGCAAGGTAATGTGGCGATTCCAGCATACCGGCGGTGAGCTCGCCGAGAAGGAGGCCTCCAGCCTGCTTGCCGAGGTAGAGGTGAGCATACTCAAAATGGCGGCCAAGGGCATGAGCAACAGCGACATCGCCGACAAGCTGCACCTCGCTACCAGTGCCATTGAGAGCCATCTGAGCACCATTTTCAATAAGCTGGGTGTCGGCTCACGCACCGAGGCGATAATACAGGCCCTGAAAAGAGGCTGGATAACGCTGGAGGACCTGCCCTGACCTCAGATTACGGGTTTCTATCACGATATGGCTTCAAATTTATTGGGTTCGGCCTCAAGGCTCATCAAGAACTACCACTTCTGGGTTCTGGTGGTGATGTTTATCCTGGGTATCATATTCCACTATCCCCAGGAGATATTCTCCACCGATTCACCCAGCCTCATCCCGTTTCCGGGCGCCACCCGGCATGCCGCCGAAAGAATCCTCTTCCTGCTGCCGATAACCTACGCCGGTTACTTTTTAGGTATAAGGGCAGGGCTGGCCAGCATGGTCATTTCCCTGGCCGTAATGCTACCCCGTGTCTTTCTGGTCTCGCTATACCCGATAGACTCTCTGTTTGAGACCGGTGGCGTCATCATCGTTGGTGGCCTGGTAAACGTGTGGTTCCTTATCCACCGCCGGGACATCGCTCAAAGAAGAAGGGCTGAGGAGATACTGGCCAGGATTGTTGATGGTTCACCCATCCCGACATTCGTCATCAATAAGCAGCACCGGGTCATCCACTGGAACAGGGCGCTCGAATCCCTGTCCGGTATCAATAGAGAAGTCTTAGTCGGCACTGATAGTCAGTGGAAGGCGTTCTATGCCAATGAGCGGCCGGTTATGGCCGACCTGATTGTTGATGGGGCTTCTTACGACGCTGTGGAAGCCCTGTACCAGGGTAAATTCCAGAAGTCTTCCCTGATAGAGGGTGCTTATGAAGCCGAGGACTTCTTCCCGGCTCTCGGTTCAAGCGGGAAATGGCTTCAGTTCACCGCCAGCCCTATCAGAGACAGCAACGGGGAAATAGCCGGCGCCGTGGAGACCCTTCAGGATGTTTCTGAGAAACAAGGGCTGTATGAGAATCTGAACTTCTATCTACAGGAAATAACCAGAGCACAGGAGGAGGAAAGAAAGCGTATCTCTAGAGAGCTCCATGATAGCATCGCCCAGAACCTGATTGCCTTACTGCGCCAGCTGGAGAACTTCCTGACCGGGGGTAAACTGCGGGCCCAAGAGATAAAGACACTGTCTCAATTCTATGATGGGATAAGGGAAGTCTCTCAGGAGGTACGCCGCTTCAGCCGTGACCTGAGACCCTCGGTGATTGACGACCTTGGCCTGCTGCCGGCGCTGGAATGGTTGGGTGAGAGGCTGCATGATGAGCACGGCTTAGAGGTTAAGCTGGACGTTACCGGCAACACACGCAGGCTGCCAAAGGAAGCCGAGCTACTCCTTTTTCGCATCGTCCAGGAGGCTTTGAGAAACACCACCAAGCATGCCCGGGCATCAAAGGTGGAGGTCAACATCGGATTCTCTGAAAGTAAAATCACCATCGTCGTAAGCGATGATGGCATCGGATTCCGGCCGCCGGCTAACCTCAGTGCCCTGGCGCCAGAGGGTAAACTCGGTTTAGCCGGGATACAAGAGAGAGTAAAGCTGCTGGGTGGTAACCTAAGGCTGGAATCTGAACGGGGTAAAGGCACCACCGTATCAATTGAGGCCCCGATTTAGCGGGCTACCAATCGCCATTGGCTTGAGGGTGAGGGTGGGCTTGACAGACACAGAAGTAAAGGAGGCGTGAAATGGCCGGCAGTCTATATCTGAGTCAGGACCTGGGGATGGTGCGCCTGGGAGCGGCCGTCCCGGAGCTCCGCGTCGGCGATATTGATTTCAACGTCAGCAACATTGTTGAGGATATGAAAAAAGCCGGAGGTGAGGGTGTTCAGGTACTGGCCTTCCCGGAGATGGCGGTCACCGCCTATACCATTGGGGACCTGGTGCAACATCAGGCCCTGCTGTCCAAGGCCAAAGAGGGGCTAAAAAAGATTCTGGAAGAAAGCGCCCGGAGCGCCATGCTGGTCATAGTCGGGATTCCCCTTGAAGTTGAACAGAAGCTGTTCAACTGCGCCGTGGCGTTGAATCAGGGGCGTATTCTTGGCGTCATACCCAAGACCCTTCTGCCAGACTATAAAGAGTTTTACGAAGACCGGTGGTTCAGCTCCGGCACCGATGCCCATGAGGATGGCGTCGAGCTTTTGGGAGAGCGGGTTCCCTTTGGCACTGACATCCTCTTTGCCCTGCGACGGGTTCCCGGGGCCCTGGTAGGCATAGAAATCTGTGAGGACCTGTGGGTTCCACTGTCACCTCATGCCTACCAGGCACTGGCCGGGGCAACGGTGCTCATCAATGTCTCGGCCAGCAACGAGATTCTGGGAAAGGCTGACTGGCGCCGGACAATGGTGTCTTCCGAGTCCGGGCGCTGCATAGCCGCCTATTGCTACGTGTCATCCGGCTTCAGCGAATCATCCAACGACATCATCTACGGGGGGCATGTCATCACGGCCGAGAACGGGACGATACTCCGGGAATCGGAGCGCCTGTCGCCATCTCCCCAGTTCATAATTTCGGACATTGACCTGGAAAGGCTGCTCCACGACCGACGCGCTATACCCAGCTTCCACGAGGCGTCCCGGCGGCGGAAGACCTTCAGGATTGTTGAAGTCGGAGTTCACGACCCCAGGGCAGATAGACTGTGGCGCTCTCTTGAGCCTCACCCCTTTGTCCCTCAAGACCCGGCCAAACGGGCGGAAAGGTGCCGTGACATCTTCGCCATGCAGGTAGCCGCCCTGGCCAAAAAACTCTCCGGAGCCGGCAGGAGCCGGCTGGTGCTGGGTGTCTCCGGAGGGCTTGATTCCACACTTGCCCTGCTGGTGGCGGTGAAAACAATGGATTTTCTCGGGCTGCCGAGGACGAATGTTCACGCCTATAACCTGCCCGCTTTCGGCACCAGCCCGAGGACCAGGGCCAACGCCAGAAAAGTGTGCCGGGCGCTGGGAGCAAGCCTGGAGCAGGTTGACATCAGAAAAAGCTGCCGCTCACACCTCAAAGACCTGGCCCATGACAGCCGGGAAGACGTGGTGTTCGAAAACGTACAGGCGCGCTATCGGACTGAGTTCCTCTTTAACAAAGCAAACCAGCTTGACGCCATCGTTCTGGGAACGGGTGACCTGACCGAGATCGCTCTGGGATGGTGCACCTTCTCCGGTGACCAACTCTCGCACTACCACGTCAATACTTCCGTGCCCAAGACGCTGGTGCGTTATCTAGTACGATGGGTGGCCGATGAAGAGCTGGCCGGCTCGGCGGCGCAGAAGGTCCTCTACGATGTCCTGGAGACCCCCATCTCCCCGGAGCTGTTACCGGCAGAGGGGGGTCAAATTGGTCAAAAGAGCGAAGAAGTTGTCGGCCCGGTTGAGCTGGCCGATTTCTACCTTTATCCCTTTATCCGCTCTGGTATGAGGCCGGGTAAGATGCTCTACCTGGCTAACGAGGTGGCCAAACAGGGGCTCTTTGACCACAGCTACACACTGGACGATTTGCTGAAGTGGTTGAGGAGCTTTATCGACCGGTTCTTTGCCAACCAGTTCAAGCGGACCTGTCTTCCCGAGGGGCCGAAGATTGGCTCGGTGAGCCTGTCCCCACGAGGTGACTGGAGAATGCCCTCGGACGCCCGGGCCAGACTCTGGCTTGAAGACATGGAGGCAATGTACCAGAAGCTGCGAGACGAAACCAGCTCATCGGAATAATCACCAAGCCAGACGAAAGACTCGAGCTGTCTCTACCAGAGGACGCGGCCTGCCGGTAAGGGATGTTCTTTGCCAAACCACCTCCGCACTAGTTCCACGCCTGCCTGGTCGGTGCCCAGAGGCTGCAGCCTGCGGCTGCCGTCTCGGTAGATGGTTATCCCCTTGAGCCCCTGCTCATAGGCCATCATGTACACCCGGGCTATATCCTCGCGGGTAGCCTCCCGAGGGAAGTTGACCGTCTTGGATACGGCGTTATGG